>JAVXBD010000032.1:0-14869 GCA_036660175.1 Christensenellaceae bacterium
ATATATGACAAGAGAACAGATGAAGTTAAAAGCTGCCCGAAGAGTGTTGGTGACCAATTTTATATTGGTTTTTGTATTTACACTTGTAATACTGAGTTTTTCAGCATATCAAGCAATGCAAAGCGTTACACAAGCAGAAACTTTTGCGCAGGATGTTGTCATAAATAAAATAAGTGTAGGCGGTAAATCTTTTGAGCAAGGGCGCACAATGGTTTTGCAGCAGGATCCATACAATGATTTTGATTTGATGGTGTCCTATAACGGACAAACGAGAGTATTTGATAAAACGGAGTTGGGCGTTTCTACAAATGTAAATGAAATTATAAAAGAAGCGTATCAAGTAAATAAAACGGGGGAGTTATTACAGGATTATAATCACTCTATGCATGCATCAAAGTATGAGTCTGAAATGACGATAAACCCACAGGTCATGCTTCGCAATGTGAGTGTGTTTTTGGAACAAAATGATATACCTTCAACAGATGCAGCAGCAGTATTTGATGAAACGATGCACAGCTTTTCTTATACAGAAAGTAAAGATGGTACAGCGGCCGATGCAGGTGCTGTATGTAAGGAAATTACGAAAAATATAGAAAATGCCGATTTTGGGAAAGTAGCGGTCACGGGAAGAACAACAGAGCCGAAGTTATCAACTGATGATTTAAGACAAAACACTGTGCTGATTGGGGAGTATGAAACCATTGCCAGCAATAACGAGGCGAGGGACATCAATATCCGCTTGATGTGCAATGCGATTAATGGTTTGGAAATAAAACCTGGGCAGACACTTTCTATTAATGAACTTGTGGGAGAGCGTACCGCAGAAAAAGGATTTCAGGCAGCACCTGCAATTGCAGATGGAAAAAAGCTGGTAAATGAGCTTGGCGGCGGTATTTGTCAGGTGGCAGGAACGTTATATAATGCGGCACTTTTGGCAGATATGGAAATTGTGGAGCGGGTACATCATTCTTGGCCGTCCAATTACTTACCTATTGGGCAGGATGCTACGCTAAATTGGGACGATAAAGATTTAATGATAAAGAATACATCTTCTTATTCGATGTATATAGCATCAGAGTTTTATGACCAGATTGTGCATGTGGAAATCTATGGACAGCCGCAGGACGATGGCATACAAATCATCATCAAAAATAAGATTCTGGAAGAAATTCCTGTACCAAAACCTGAAATTATATCCACCAATGATTTGATGGCGGGGCAACGTGTAGCAAAAATCACAGGCAGAAAAGGGTATGTGGTTGAAGTATACAGAGAATATGTAAAAGATGGTAAAGTGATTGAAAGCGAGAGAATATCAAAGGATACGTTTCATGAAATCAAAGGCGTGATATTGGAGGGCACAAATGCACAGCAAAAATAGCAGAATAAAAAAAATAGTGATGCTGTTTATGGCGATTCTGATTGTATTGATTCCTTGTATGGCATCTGCAGTAGACTTTGCAGGCGAAGATTTCTCACTCGTGATTCCTGATGATGAAAACGTGTACTATTATACCAAAGATATGACGAATATGCAGGGGGATATGCTTTCAAATGCACAGAAGGAACAGAACCTTGTATTGATGGTGGGTGCGTATGCACAGGATACTCAATCAGACAATGCACTTAATTTGGTTTATTTTATCAAGATACAAGAGGAGATGGGTGCAGATATTGAGCAAATGCTTGCGACACTTGCAGCATCAAAAGATTACGAACTTGAACCTGTAAAGCAAGAAGAATTTAATGGTCAAGAGGTAAGCACACTTAACGGAAACAGCACCATTGACAAGAATTTTGCGATAAAGATGATGCTATTTGAATACCATGATAAGCTTTATATTATTCATGTTATGTATAAAAAATCTGAGGACGATACCTACCTGAATCAAGCAATGAATACGGTAAAAAGCATGGCGTTTATGACGGGTACAGCACCAAGTGCAAAGCCAACAAGCATGCCAAGTGCATCATCAGTATCAACACCAACGCCAAGCGCAATTGCAAGTAGCACAGCTACACCAACGCAGCAGCCTGTAAAATCTACGGCGGTTGTGTTGACACCGATTGAATATAAGACGCAAATCAGCCAAACGGATTTGATTTTGATGGTTACAATTGGTGCATTTGCGGTACTGATAGCAATTGTGATTATTCTTGCGGTTAAGCTAAAAAAACATAAGAATAAAATAAAAGAGCCATTTAACAAATATGAAAACCCAAAATATGCACGGGTTGTGGAGTATGAACCTAAAGTGCGCATACCAGAGGGAAATAAAATACAGCCAGAGCAAATTGCTCAATTCGACAAGCCGAGGAGTGCAGGTGTGGAAATGACAGATGTTCAAAAAGATATGACAAAGGCTTTTGAACTAAAAAAACATGGAGAGTATATATTTGCTGCTAAGATGTTTCATGATTGCGTAGGGCAGAGTGAAGATAAGCAACTCAAAAAAACAGCTGATATGCAGACAATTGAATGCTTAATTCAAGCAAAAGAATATAGTGCGGCATTGCGCAAAACTTTAAAGGTGTTTTATAGAGATTATGATTTCACGCTGGATGAGCATATGAAATTACAATCCATTATAAATCTATTAAGAAAAAAATGAGGAGGAATAAAATTATGAAAAAATCATCAGAGGTACTGGGATTAAAAGTTATGGGAATTCGAGAGGGATTGGAAGAAGGCGTTGCTCAAGATTTTATGATTGATTCTACTACTAAAAAGGTTGAGTATCTGATACTTAAAAATAGCAGCGGATATGGGTTTCGTGCATTAAAAATATCTGATATTTTGGGTATTGGTGCTGATTATATCATGACTGCAACCGTTGAAAATGCACGCAAGATTTACGAATCCAAAGATATTTTAGAAGTAATTGAAAAAGGTTTCTTTATGCTTGGAACGACGGCACTCTCAAGTACTGGTGACGTGATTGGCAGAGTAACTGATTTTACATTTGATGAAAAATCGGGTGCTTTAGAGGACTTGGTACTGGATGATGGTAACGAGTTTTCAGCAAAGACGATTGCTACTTTGGCAGGAAAGATGGTATTTATTGATCCGAGCGGCAGCGATGTTTTTAATACGGTTCATAAAGACAATACGATGGCAGAAGAATCCAGAGCATTCTTGCTTGGACGTACGCTAAAGGGTGATGTAATTAGTGATGACGGCGAGTTTAAGGCGGACAGCGGTACTGTATTGACCGAAGAAATTTTGGATGCAGCTGATAAGCACGATGCTGTTTTGGCACTTACGTTGAATGTATAATAAATGAATGTTATCAATTTGAAAATAAAGCGACAGTTTTTTAGCTGTCGCTTTTGCTATTACTATGTTTAGAGCAATATAATCTGTAAAATCAGATGCGAAAATTCAAAAATAAAATAGTGAATGTGCGTTTTTTTAGGTATTGTGTCTTTAGGCGATGTTTGTTGAAAAATCAGAAGTAAAGTGTTATAATAAAATAGATTATTTATATATATTTGAGAGGGTTTTGTATGACAGCTCGGAAGAAGAAAAAGACAAAAAACACCAATAGAGCGGGCGAAATCGTCGGTATTATTTTAATAGGATTGGCTATTTTCATAGCCATCACTGTTTATTTAAACGTGCAAAGTGTTTTTGGTACGTTTATTCAGAACATCGTTTTTGGACTTGGAGGAATTATCGGGTATGCCATTCCCATTATACTTGTAGTTGTGGGTATATTGATGATTGCTGCACGTAAAAAGACAAAGAATACAGGAAAACTTGTGCTTTTTGCAGTGACAATTCTATTTATATTCTCGCTGATGCACGTAAGCACAGCAGAAGCAGTCTATCAAACGAATGGCTCTTATCTTGATTTTATTAAGAAATCTTACGATGTGGGTATGATGGACGCAACGGGTGGCGGTGCAATTGGCTCTTTGCTAAGCTACTGGACATTCCAATTTTTAGGGCTTGTGGGAAGCTATATCGTTTTTATTGTGGGTATCATTGCATTTGTATTAGTGCTTGCCAATCTTTCCATCAAAAAAGTAAGTAAGGAAATAGGCAGTGTTGTAAAGACGACTTATGACGAGTATCGAGTTCGTGCAGAGGAACGACGTGAACAAAAAAAGCTATATGTGGAAAATTTAGATCAAGAAAAAGAAGAACAATTTATCTTAGCGCAAAATGATGAATTTAATATGAGAATTGAAGATATTCCAACGAATCTGCCATCTGAAATGATAGAAAATGATGAATATGCTTTTGAAGAAGATGGGTATAATCCTGCACAATACAGAAAAGTGTTTTCTGATACGGATATTATATTTGATGATGAGCAGACGCATGAAGTAAAGGGAAAACGAAAAATTGAGCAAACAGCACCTGTTCCAACGATTCCTGCTACAGCAAAATCTGTACCTCTTACAAAACCAAAGTATATTAAGCCGCCACTAAACCTATTAAATCAAATGCAAAGAGGCGCAAGAACCTCCGCATCAGATTTGCGCAGAAATGTCGATATATTGGAAAATACGCTTGCAAGTTTTAATGTAAGTGCAAAGGTAGTCAATGTTTCGCATGGACCAGTGGTGACAAGATACGAGATTCAGCCTGCACCAGGTGTAAAAGTGAGCAAAATTGTGAACTTGAGTGATGACATTGCGATGAATCTATCGGCACGTGATGTTCGGATTGAAGCGCCTGTTCCAGGGAAACCAGTTGTAGGTATTGAAATTCCCAATGCAGAAACGAGTGCTGTGGGCTTAAAAGATTTGGTTGCAAGTGAAGAATTTAAAAACCAAAAAAGTCCAGTAGCCTTTGCATTAGGAAAAGACATCGGCGGTACAAATGTATATGCCGATATTGCAAAAATGCCGCATTTGCTGATTGCAGGCGCAACAGGCTCTGGGAAAAGTGTGTGTATCAATTCGCTGATTGTCAGTATCTTATACCATTCTACACCCGAAGATGTCAAGATGATTATGATTGATCCGAAGGTTGTAGAGCTGAATATTTTCAATGATATACCTCATTTGCTGATTCCTGTGGTAACAGATCCAAAGAAAGCATCATCAGCAATTAACTGGGCGGTAAACGAGATGACGATGCGTTATCGTATGTTTGCAGCAAAAGGTGCAAAAGATATTGCACGTTATAATAAAATTATGGAAGAGCAAGAAAAGGAAAAACTCCCTAAAATACTTGTGATTATTGATGAACTTGCAGACCTCATGATGGTTGCTCCGGGTGAGGTAGAGGATGCAATATGCAGAATTGCACAGCTTGGACGTGCCAGCGGTATTCATTTGATTATTGCGACACAAAGGCCATCAGTAGATGTGATTACGGGTATTATTAAGGCTAATATTCCATCAAGAATTGCTTTTTCGGTGTCTTCACAGATTGATTCGCGTACCATTCTTGATATGGGCGGTGCAGAAAAACTATTAGGGCAAGGAGATATGCTCTATTATCCAACGGGTGCGCCCAAACCAGTGCGCCTGCAAGGCTGCTTTATATCTGATAAAGAAGTGGAAGCGGTGGCTAACTTCTTAAAAGACCGAACAGAATCGGAGTATGATGCACGTGTGATGGAAGGAATATCCAAACAATCCACAAATCCGATTGCTGGACAAGATGAAAAAGATGAGCTTTTTGTAAAAGCATTAGAAATTATTATCGAGTATGATCAAGCATCAACGTCCATGCTGCAAAGACGGCTGCGCATCGGTTATGCACGTGCAGCACGCTTGATTGACCAATTAGAAGAAAATGGATTTGTATCTCCTATGGATGGGAGCAAACCACGGCAGGTATTGATTACAAAAGAAGAATTTGATAAAATAGTAAATCCACAACAACAGGAAGAGGTAGAAGAATAATATGGCTGCAAAAATCGGTGTAATATCTTTGGGATGTGCCAAAAACAGAATTGACACAGAAATGATGCTGAGTGAACTGTCAAAGGATTATGAGTTTGTTGATGATATGTCAAAGGCAGATGTTGTCATAATCAATACTTGCACATTTATTAATGATGCCAAAGAGGAATCTATTAACACGATTATTGAAGTGGAACAGCAAAAAAGAATTGGTAATGTCAAAGGGATTATTGTGACGGGCTGTATGCCGCAGCGGTATAAAGAAGAACTGAAAATTGAGCTGCCACGTGTAGATGCTTTTTTAGGAACGGCAGCCTATAAAGATATTAAAAAAGCAGTGAGCGAAGTGCTTGCTGGGCATGAATATGTCAATTATGCAAATGCTGATTTGGATGAAGCGTATAGTGAACGTGTGATTACAACGATAAAGCCGACAGCTTACGTGAAGATTGCTGATGGATGTGATAATAATTGTAGCTATTGCGTGATTCCGTCTATACGTGGTCGGTATCAAAGCCGAAAAATGGAAGATATTTTAAACGAGATAAGAAAACTTGTTTATGATGGATATAGTGAAATTATTTTGATTGCACAGGATACCACACGGTACGGAGTGGATATTTATGGAAAATTGATGCTGGCACAGTTGATGGATTGCGCTTCACAGATAGCTGGTGTAAAATGGTTAAGAGTGTTGTACAGCTATCCAGAGAACATTACAGATGAATTGATTGAAGTAATGGTGAAACACGAGAATATTGTAAAATATATTGATATTCCGCTGCAACACATGGATAATCAGATTCTGAGTGCCATGAACAGAAGAAACACGTGGGAATCTTCATTGGATGTTATCAAAAGAATCAGAGATGCCTCCAAAGATTTTGTGATACGGTCGACGGTGATTGTTGGATTTCCAGGGGAAACACGTAGCCACATGAACAAGCTGTATCTTGGTATTAAACAAGCAAATCTGGAACATTTAGGTGTTTTCTCGTATTCACAAGAAGAAGGAACACCAGCGGGAGAAATGGAAAATCAGGTTGAGGAAGAAGAAAAGGAATTCAGAAGAGATTCAGTTTTGAATATCCAGTCGGCGATTTCCCTTGAACGAAACCAAGCAAAAATCGGCATGTTGTGTGATGCATTGATTGAAGGATATGATGAACATTCTAAAATGTATTACGGCAGAATTTATGCACAGGCACCAGAAGTGGACGGTAAAGTGTTTGTTTCCACAGAAAAGCCGCTTGTTAGTGGAAAGTATTATCAAATAAAAATTATGAATGCTTATACATATGACTTTGTTGGAGAACTAATAACCGCAAAAGCGGACGAAATGGAGAATAATTAGATGAAGTGGAATGCACCAAACATCATAACAATATGCAGAATTATATTAATTCCTGTATTTATTGCATTTTATTTTATAAAAATGCCAGATTGGAATATTTGGGCTGCAATTATATTTATAGTGGCTGCTTTTACGGATTGGTTGGACGGATATTTGGCACGCAAGCATAACCAAATTTCGGATTTTGGGAAATTGTGGGATCCGATTGCAGATAAACTTTTGGTATTGGCGGCACTGCTGCTTCTGATGGACTGGGGAAAAGTTGGGTTTATTGTGGTGCTTATCATCGTTTCAAGAGAACTTATCATCGGTGGAGTACGTGCGGTTGCAGCTTCAAAAGGAGTGGTGATTGCTGCTGATAAATCAGGCAAACTAAAAACGGTGGTGCAGTTTGTTGCAATTATACTGCTGATGCTAAATGATTGGCCGTTTGCATTTGAGAATGTGTCCGTCGGCTATATATTGATATGGATTAGTGCAGCACTTTCGGTATATTCGTGCATTGAATATATTGTGAAGAATAAAAAGCTGCTAAGTGATTAGAAAAACGGTTTAGATATTTGTTTGTGAAAGGAAAGTTATCTTATGGAAAAGGAAAAAGCATTAGAGGTTGCGCTGGCGCAAATCGAAAAGCAATATGGAAAAGGTGCGGTGATGAAATTAGGCGATGCCGCAAAAAATATGAATATTTCGACAATCCCAACGGGGTGTTTGGAGCTTGATATTGCGCTTGGTGTGGGCGGTATTCCTCGTGGCAGAATTATTGAGGTTTATGGACCTGAATCATCGGGTAAAACTACTGTAGCTTTGCATATGATTGCGGAAACGCAAAAGTTAGGCGGTGCAGCGGCATTTATTGATGCGGAACATGCACTGGATCCTACCTATGCAAGTAATTTAGGCGTGGATATTGATAATTTGTATGTTTCTCAGCCTGGTACTGGTGAAGAAGCATTGGAGATTGCTGAGGGCTTGGTGCGCAGTGGAGCAATCGACATAATTGTTGTGGATTCTGTGGCGGCACTTGTGCCAAAAGCAGAAATAGAAGGCTTGATGGGGGATTCGCATGTTGGCTTGCAGGCAAGACTTATGTCGCAGGCTTTGAGAAAACTGGCAAGTATTATCAACAGATCCAGTACGGTTGTGGTGTTTATCAATCAGCTAAGAGAAAAAATCGGTGTGATGTTTGGATCTCCAGAAACGACAACAGGCGGTAAGGCACTGAAGTTTTACGCATCTGTTAGGCTTGATGTGCGTAGGGTAGAAACAATCAAAATAGGCGATCAAATGATTGGCAACAAAACAAGAATTAAAGTTGTAAAAAATAAAGTGTCACCGCCTTTTAAAACAGCAGAATTTGAGATTTATTATGGTAAGGGAATCAGTGAGGCGTCCAGCCTGATTAATCTTGGTACACAGCTTGGGCTGATTGTAAAATCGGGTTCGTGGTTTTCATATAACGGTGAACAAATTGGGCAGGGCAAAGACAATGTCAGACAATTTCTTGCTGATAATCCAGAAATTGCAAAATTGATTAAAACAGAAATTTTAAAGTCTTACAACCTTAATGAAAATTCTGCAACTCCTGAGGATTTGGCAGATGACAGCCCACAGATGATTACAAAAAAAGGATCGAAAAAGGGCGCAGATAAAAGTAGCGCTGATTGATAGTTAAATAATGGTGGTGCAGTATCCTAGTCGGTACTGCTAATCTTGAGGGCGGGCCTAAAAATCCGTTAAAGGGCATATCGATGAAGTTTCTTGTGTTGGCTTTGGGCGCCCCGCTCGGAGCTGATGCTGGGAGTTAAGAAAGAAGGGCGATCCGTAAGGGCATACGGGCGTTGACCCAGCTTTCGTGGAGGTCTGATTGGGTGGTACTTTTTGTATTACTGGTCAGAATTAAACCTGTGATGCGGTTATAAAATGCTGTGTACAGAGTAGCCTGTCTTGAGTTGATATGGTGGAAATACAATTTAAACTTTTGCACGACTGCGTACGAGTCGGCAGAGGCGTGTTGTAAAAAACCATGTTGGCAAAAAAGACTAAAGATTAGAGTTGTGCTGTAGGGGAAAGCCCCTAGGCTGTATCAGTTATGAGTTATTACGTAACATCAGGCAATAAGGGGATTATAGTGTGGTTAAAAAGGCAATCCGGTCATGTGTGCGGTAACGTCACATTGTGCTTTTCAAAGGGAAACCGCTTCTTTCGGCAACGGGAAGTAAGGCATAGGGAAATCCTACCGGACCATATACTGCAAGGTTTACTCTTATTGTCACCACCAATAATAATAATTTTTTGGAGAAATAATGAAAGTCATCAAACATTGGACAATAAAAATATTTTTTATTACACTTTTTATTGCTGCGGGAGTTTCGCTTGCGGCAGAATATTTCATATCCAACATTTCTTTAATAGCGGCAGTTTGTGTGCTGATTGGACTGATTGCAATTGGTGTTATTTTTGATATAATTGGTGTGTCTTTTGCAAGCTGCGATCAATCGCCATTTATTGCAATGTCTGCAAAGAAAAACAAAAAAGCACATCATGCGTTGAAACTGCTTAAAAATGCAGATGTGGTATCGAATTTTTGTAATGATGTGGTTGGCGATATTTGCGGAATTGTCAGCGGTGCAGCTGGGGCATCTATTACTTTAAAAGCGATTGTATTTAATGCAAGCCTGCCAGAACTTGTGGTATCGCTTGTGGTATCTGCATTAATTGCTGCGATGACGGTTGCAGGGAAAGCTTGGGGAAAGTCGTATGCACTTAAAAACAACAAAAAAATCGTAATGAGGATTGGTTCTTTTGTTCATTTCTTTAGTGTGAAAAAGAAGGAGTCTAATGAAAAAGAGAATTGATGTATTGCTGACAGAAAAGGGGCTTGCAAAAAGCAGAGAAAAGGCAAAAACACTGGTGATTGCAGGCGATGTATACGTAAATGGTGCGATGGTAAAATCGCCATCTGATTTATTTGACGAAGAAATTGTAATTAATGTAAAAAAAGATGATTGTCCGTATGTTAGCCGTGGAGGATTGAAACTAAAAAAGGCAATAGACAAGTTTTACTTATCCTTGGACGGACTTGTGTGCATGGATATTGGGGCTTCAACAGGCGGCTTTACGGATTGTATGCTAAAGCATGGCGCAAAATTTGTCTATGCGATTGATGTGGGATATGGGCAGTTTGACTGGGAGCTTAGAAATTGTGAACAAGTTGAGCTTCATGAACGCACAAACGCACGATACTTAGAACCTTTTGAAAAACAAATTGATTTTGTAAGCGTGGATGTTTCTTTTATTTCTTTAGCATTGATATTTCCTGCAATTTCACGTGTTTGTCAAGGACATCATGCGCAGATTGTGACGCTGATTAAGCCGCAATTTGAGGCTGGCAGGGAACATGTTGGAAAAAAAGGTGTAGTGAGAGATGAAAAAGTACATGAGGATGTGATTTGTAAAGTAATTGAATCTGCACAAAAAAACGAATTATATTTAGAAAACCTTACGTATTCACCTGTAAAAGGTCCAAATGGCAACATAGAATATCTTGCTTATTTTATGAATACGCAGGCAAACTCCGTATCCAATGATGTAAAACAAGTTGTGCATCTTGCACATGAGAACTTAGACTAAAAATAATTGTATATATGCACGAATGCTTGTACTTTTATACATTTTTGTTATATAATAATACAATAGAGATATAGGTATCGATAGATATGCTATATTATTTTTATACAATACAGAAAAATGAGGCGTCTATGATTAAATTTGGTATTTATACAAATCCGAAAAAAGATATTGGGCTTGTAGCGACACGTGAAATCATAAAGGTACTTGAACGGCATAAATGTGCAGTTTGTTATGATAAAGATACAGCAAAAGAGCTGCAATTGGAAGAATATACGGATGCGAAAGAGTCCAATGTTTTGCTGATATTGGGCGGTGATGGCACGATTTTGCGGGCGGCTCGTAAATATGTGAATCATGGTATTTATCTTGTTGGGCTAAACATAGGCAGGCTTGGCTTTATGAGCGAAATAGACGTACATGAAATTGATGATTTGATAGATAAAATTGCAAAAGATGAATATGTGATTGATGAAAGAATGATGCTTTCGGCATATGTTGGAGATAAAAAAGAACCGATGATGGCACTGAATGATTTTGTCATTGCCAAGCATAATCGTACACGCATGATACAAGTGCAGCTGAGTGTAAATGGTACACTTGCGGAGAACTATAATGGAGATGGGCTGATTATTGCCACACCGACGGGTTCTACAGCATATTCGCTTTCGGCAGGCGGTCCGATTGTTGCACCAAATGTCAACTGTATACTCATTACACCGATGTGTCCGCATTCTTTGTATGCACGCAGTATTATTACAAAATATAGTGATGTCATTACGGTTCAGCCAAAAGAATCTGTGACAAAAGTAACCATTTCGGCAGATGGACAACCTTCCTTGTCACTGGGCGAAGGGCAGAGCATTGTGATTATGCGTTCAGAAGTAAATGCGAAATTCTTGCGAATTAAAAAAGACAATTTTTTTCCTCAGCTAAAGGATAAGCTTGCACAATGGAATGTCCATTGATTTTGAAACTTAGAATAACGGAGTTGGATTATGAAAACAAAAAGACAAAATAAGATACTCGAAGTGATTGAAAACAACGAAGTGGAAACGCAGGAAGAATTGGTGCTGATTCTAAATCATGCTGGGTATCAAGTAACGCAGGCAACCATATCACGTGATATTAAAGAATTACAGCTTATTAAAGTGCAGGGAAATAATGGGGCATATAAATATGCAGTAAACAAAAAGCATCAAGTCAAAGATTTAGATATTTTGATGCGGATTTTTAGAGATACGGTTGTTTCGGTCGATTGCGCTGTCAATTTGGTTGTAATCAAGACTTTGAATGGAAGTGCAAATGCCGCAGCAGAAGTTATAGACAGCCTTGGATTTCAAGGGATTATGGGCAGTATTGCCGGCGATAATACGATTTTTATTGCGACAGCATCTCAGAGTGTGGCCGAGGAAATGACGAGTAAGTTTTTAAAGCTTTTAGATAAATAAACGTTTTGATACAAGCTAAAAAGAGAGTGATAAGATGATAAAGAGTTTATTGGTTAAAAATATTGCATTGATTGATGAACTAAATATTGAGTTTTCAGAAGGGCTTAATGTGCTTTCAGGAGAAACAGGCGCAGGCAAGTCTATCTTGGTAGACGCAATGAATCTTGTTTTGGGAGAGCGTGCAGACAGAGATTTAATCCGGAATGGGCAAGAAAAAGCGCACGTTGAAGCGGTTATCAAAATCAACATGGAAACTTTCAAGGGTTTTTTCGAGGAAAATCTGTTGGATATGGAGGACGAGCTGATTATTTCAAGAGAACTATCGGTTTCGGGCAAAAATGTATGCAGAATGAATGGGACGGTCGTAAGTTTGTCTGCACTGAAAGAATTGACGGACCGTATCATAGATTTGCACGGACAACACGAGCATCAGTCGCTGTTATATGCAAAAAACCATCTTGAATTTATTGATAATTTTGGCGGAAAAAGCATTGGTGAAATAAAGGGCAGCGTTCATGAGAAATATGCTGAATATCAAGATTTGCAGAATAAATTGTCACAAATTGGCGGCGATGAAAAACAAAGAGCGCACAGTATAGATCTTTTAGAATATCAAATCAGTGAGATTACAGAAGCTGCTGTCAAAATAAATGAGTCGGAAGACTTGAAAACCGAAAGAGAGCTGTTGCGCAACTCTCAAAATATTTCTCAGGCATTAAACTATGGCTATGATGCGCTGTATCTTGGAGAGGGCGGCGAATGTGCGCTTACAAGTATTCAAAATACCATTGATCAAATAGAAGATATTGCAAGTTATGATGAAAAATATGCGCGGATTTTAAGCTCGCTTAAAGACGGATATTATACAATTGAGGATTGTGCGCATGAAATGCATGATTTGGCAGAGCAAGTACCGTTTGATGAGCAGCGGCAAGCAGAAATTGAAGAACGAATTGATATTATCAACTCGTTAAAGCGTAAATATGGTATAGATGAAGAAGAAATCTTGCGGTTTTTGGATGATGCACAGCATCAGTTGTGTGACTTGCAAAACTCAGAGGTGCTTCTAAAAAAGTTAAATACAGATATAACAGCAGTGAAACATCAGCTGTATGAGTATTATGTAGAGTTATCTAATGCAAGAAAAGAAGCAGCAAAAGCACTTTGCACACTGGTCATTAAAGAACTGAATGATTTAGGAATGAGCCATGCAAAGTTTGAAGCGAGATTTGAACCTCTTGCATTGGAAAGCAGCACAAGGTTTAGTAAAAATGGGATTGACAGCACCGAGTTTTATATTTCTACCAACGCTGGAGAGCCGTTAAAGCCTTTGTCAAAAACAGCATCTGGTGGAGAAATTTCACGAATTATGCTTGCGTTTAAAAATATATCGGCAGGGATTGATGATATTTCCACTATGATTTTTGATGAGATTGACACGGGTATTAGCGGAAGAATGGCACTTGTCGTTTCACAAAAAATGGCGAGTATTTCAAGGTCAAGGCAAGTGATCTGCGTCACACATTTGCCACAGATTGCGTCTATGGCGGATAGAAATTTTTTAATTACAAAGCAGTCTGCCAATAATATCACAAAAACAAGTGTGGCATGCCTTGCAGGTGACGAAGTATTCAGTGAAATTGCAAGACTTTCAGGCGGCATTCAAACGCAAAATTCTATCTCCTTTGCAAAAGAGTTGATTGATCAAGCGAGTGAATATAAGGCGGGGATATAGAGAGGTATCATTTTGTCAAGGTTTCACAGAACTCTGATTGTCGAACAAAGCAGAGAATATGTTCTACAAATAAAAGAGATGCTGAGTGGTATATCGGAATCCTTTGAGTCGACGATTGACGGAAACGAAGCGCTTGAACTATATAATCATTACAAGCCAGATTTGATTTTAGTAGAGGCAATTATGCCTGGATATGACGGATTTGCACTCATGGAGAGGATACTTGAGGATGATATTGTAAAAATAGTACTGACCTCTATGAATCAAGAAATTATTATCAAAAAGGCATTTGAACTGAAAGCAAATTATTTATTTGTTAAGCCGTATATCAAAGAAATATTTGTAGCACGTATACTGGAGGTTGCAGATTTTAAGGATTCACGTTCAAAAGTAAGTATGGATAGTAATAACCAGCAGTTTTTGTTAAATCAAATTTCTGTATCTTTAAAAAGACTTGGCATACCTGTGAGTATCAAAGGATATAAAATGGTGAGAGATGCGTTGATGATTCTATGCGGTGATTTTTCAAAAATTGATTCTATTAACGATAATGTCTATCTGCAGATTGCAAAAAAGTATAATACTACCAGTCAATGTGTAGAACGCAACATCAGACACGCAATTGAAACAGCAGCGACAAGAGGCGATCCCGAGGCTTTTATTGATTATTTTGGATATTCTATCAGTTCTGATAAGGGAAAACCGACAAATAGAGAGTTCATAGCGGCACTTGCCGATAAAATTATTATGCAGGACAAATAGAAAGGATTTTTTTTAAATTATGAGAGAAGAATTAGCAATTGCAAAAAGTTATATTGAATCCAAAACAGATTT
>JAVXBD010000033.1:0-14713 GCA_036660175.1 Christensenellaceae bacterium
GTGATATTTTGAGAAAGTACTGGTTGACCTAAGATAGAGGAACAGAAGAAAAGGGAAGAAGTAATAAAAAGTAAATCTTAAACAAGCCTAACAAAGTAGAAAATGGGGAGAAGAGGAATGAACAGCTACTTTTGAGGGGGAAAAACTGAAAGACGGATTAGGGATTGTGGATAGACAACAAAGATAAAGGGAGAGCTGATAGGAGTGAATCCAGTGTTTTACGGGGTTTGGAGTTAAACAGGATAAATAAAAACAGGCAAACGCATTTTTTCTTAGCTCAACATTTAGGATAAAATCATAAAAACAGGACAGCTAATACATATAATAGGTAACGCTGTCCTGCTTTTTCATAAAAAATACTGCAATATTATCTGAATAAATCGACCAATTTCTCCCAGAAGTTTCGGTGGTCAACATTATCGATTACTGGTGTCTCTTTTGCTGGGAGTTTAATTTCGGGTGTGTGCATCAAATACTGTACGGTGGAGGGTGTGTTTTTATCGGGTGAAGCAAATGAAACAGGAGCGTTTACAACTGTGTACTCGTCCATTTTTGTCTGCATTTCTTCTTTGCCATCATGGATGCCGCTTACAATTTCCGATTGTCCATTGACTAACTTCTGTACATCGGCAGGTAAAGAGGAAATGTTTGAATTCAGCTTTGACATACCAGCGGTAATATCTGCAACACCATTTGTATATTGTTTTACACCGTCAGAAACTTGTCCAAGTCCTCCTTTGAGTGCGTCTGCACCGCCAGGAAGCCCTTGTAAGCCAGCATGAAATGTTCCGTAATTTGTGTACAGGTCTGAAATGCCTGTCTGTAAAGAGCCTAAACCAGCTTTAAAGGGTGCTGTCACATCGTTTAGTGCAGAAATTCCTGCGCTTTGTGCATTGACACCATTTGCAAGCCCCAGAATAGCTCCTTGAAGCTCGGGAGGCAAAGCTGCCAAAGCCGCTTGTCCTGCAATTACAGCATTAGCAGCAGTACATAATTGTTCGTTTCCGCTTTTTAGACCACTAATGCCACCTGCAATCCCATCAAAACCAGTAATGATTGCAGGGGTCGAACCATTTAGCTTTTCAAGCCCGCCTAAAATCGCCTGCGAGCCAGTACCGAGTGCAGGCAAACCGTTTGCCATTGAAGCAGCTCCAGTTACAAGCTGTGACAATCCATCGTTTAAAGCGGCAGAAGAATTGTTTAAAGCAGTCAATCCGCCTGTCAGAGAATCAACTGCACTTGTGATTTTTACAGTGCCGTCTTTTAACTTAGATGTGCCGTCTTTTGCCTGCGTCACGCCATCGGAAATGCTGTCAAAGGCATCTAAAACCTGAGAAGATGTTTCGTCCACAATACTTCCTACATCAAAGGCAGAGCCAATGATATTGATGTTGATTGAACCCATCTCGAAGTTTTCGGCGTCAAAGTTCAACTTGAAATCTCCATCGGAATCGGGCAGGACCACAAAGGATACCGTATTATTTTTGCCAACTACAACGGGGTTTCCAGTGGACAATACAAGATTTTTCGCCTTATCCATGGATAGCGTCAAAGATAATTGTGCCATCAAACCCTTACGGATTTTTTCTGGACACTTTTTATTTTGAGTGATTTTGATGGCGATTTCACATTTTCCGCTTGCACCTGCAAGAGCTTGCGCATCTACTTTTTTTCCGTCCAATGTATAAGTGATATGAAGAATGTAAGGAAGCTCACCGCTTGCTGTACCTTGATAGTACAGCTCATTTAATGCTTGCGTCGTAAAAGAAATCTGATCTTCTGATACCTGCGCAACAACATCATTGGTAAGATTTTGTAGATTTGTATAGCTTCCATAATCAACAAATTCTGTTTGAGGAGTTTCGCTGGATAATCTGTTAACAATGGTAATATCCTGCACACTTCCGTCATAATTTAAGTTTGCATAAATAGTTTCGTCTTTACTCTGATCTGCAGCAAAAGCAGGTGTTGCAATCATCATCACCGCAACGATCAAACAAGTAATGCTCAGTAATCTTTTTTTCATGTGATGCCTCGTTTCCGATAAATCATATCTATTATTTTTCAATTTTTTTATTTTCTTTATTTTGTGGAGCTGCAAGGGATTCTTTTCTCCATTTTATTGTTGTATATCCAATAAACTTATCACACAGCACAAGCAGTGGAGGAAGTGCAATCAGCACCATTGCGCCACTGATGAATGCGCCTCTGCCAACAAGAAGCCCCATTGCTTTTAACATAATTTGGTCAAAAGCGGCATATAGCGTAAAACCAGTAGCACCAAGTGTCAGACATGAGGTTAAGATAGACGGCCCTGCTTTTTCGAGTGCTTCAACAGCTGCTGCGCCAGGCGGCATAAAGGTGCGTGCCAGCTTGTAGCGGTTTGTCATGAGGATTGCGTAGTCAATGGTTGCCCCAAGCTGTAGCGACGATACAATCAAATATGCAATAAACTGCATAGGCACGTTCATAAAGTATGAGAGTGACATATTTAGCCAAATCGCCACTTCTATCACCGCCAATAGAATAATCGGCAAAGAAATTGAACGGAACATAATGAGCAGCACAATGCCTACCGCCAGAATGGATACAAACATGACGACAAGATAATCGTGTTGACTGACAACTTTTAGGTCATAGGTGCTTGCGGTTTCGCCAGTAACATAGTAATCATCATAATATTGCTTAGCAAGCGCATCAATCTGCTCGTAAGTACTCATTGCCTGTTCGCTTTGTGCGGGGGCGTTCACCGTCACCGAATACATGGAATAATTTTCAGACTGGAGCTTATCAAGTGCAGCGGAGGGGAGCATTTCTTCTGGTGTTGCAACGTCAACAATGCTGTATAAGCCCGTAATGCTATTGACATATTCAAGCTCGGAAATTTTTTCAGAAAGAGCCTGCTCGGAGAGTTTGTCGCCTTTTTTCATGAGGACAACCATGCGATTTTGAGAGCCAAAGTTCTCTTCGATTTTTTGTATATCAATAGAAGTTTCTGTTTCATCTTGACTGCCATAAATAAAATTGTTTTGGCTTTGTGCCAAAAAGGAAGGTACTGCAATCAGTACTACCACAATCAATATTACCCACTTGCCCTTGACAAGCCATTTTCCGAATTTTTTAAGAGGCGGTAAAATGGTTTTGTGGCGTGTTTTATTGATGAGTTTGTACGTGTATAGAATCGTGACAGGAAGAATGGTAAATACGCATATCAAGCTGATTAAAATACCTTTTGCAAGGACGATACCCATGTCAGGACCGATTTTGAAGGTCATAAAACACAATGCCAAAAATCCGATGATGGTTGTGGCGGCAGAAGAAACGATAGAACTAGCCGATTTCTTCATCGCCAAAATCATAGCTTGTTTCGGATCGTGACAAGTTTCGTTTTCTTCGGTAAAGCGATGGATTAAGAAAATGGTATAATCCAGTACAATTGCAAGCTGTAGAATACTGGATGCGGAGTTGCTTGCAAACGAAATAGAACCAAGGAAAATATTAGTGCCATTGTTAATAAAAATAGAAATTCCAATGGTACCAAGTATCAAAATAATCTCAAAGAACGAACTCATGGTCAAGCATAAGATGAGTATAATCACGGGAACGATGATGATGAGTGCCGCTTGAATGTTTTTTGTAATACCGTCAACCGTACTTTGTGCGACTTTGCCGCCTCCTGAAATATATCCTTTGCCGTCTATAATTTCGTCAATTTTATTGGTTGCGGCAAGCGAGGTTTCGTCGAAATTACTCTTTTCAAACTGAATTTGTAGCAGAGCGTTGTTATTGTTCCAATAGCTCTTTATAGCGCTCTCATTTGCATAGCTGATAGGCTGTTTTAAATCAGATACAGTCCCTATCCAAAGAATGCCAGAAACACCATCAATGGCATCAATTTCATCGACAATTTTTTGAGCATCTTTGATGGTGGTGTCTTCAAGCATTACGTCAACCATACCTGTATAGTTAAACTCGTCTGTCATCACGTTTACGCCTGCTTTTGAGGACATTTCATTCGGAAGATAATCTACAAGGTCATAATTGATGCCCACGAAATTTGTGGCGAGCAGACTAAAAACAACAACAATAACAAATAATATGATGACTGTTTTTTTATGATTGATAATCCAAGTCGAAAATTTCTCCATAATCAATTCTGCCTTTCAGTTAGTTTGCCAATACTGCATGAAATAAAGTGTTCATATAGGAATCAAACAGTGTTTTATTCTGTAAAATATTTTCATAATGCGTGGACAGCTCGATATTTGCATAGCCGATTAAAACCAAAAACGACAGAGAACCTAAAAATGAAATACAGCGGTTGTTGATTTCCTGTTCGTCTGTTACGCTGGATTTTGCTCGTATTAATTTTTGTATGATACCACCTAAGGGGTACTGTATGATTTCGTTCCACAACCGTGTGGGATTATATTCTGTTAGGGTGGTGGAAAGGTTGATAAACGAAAAAAATCCGGGATATAAATTTAAAAAATCAAAGATACGGTTGGATAAAACATTGGTAATATCTGCATCATTGACGTCAAGACCACTGTATATCTGATGGTATGCCTTTGCCATATGGTTTTCCATCTCAAACATTAGATTCTGTTTATCACCAAAATAATAATTGATTGCTGCAACATTTAATCCGCTTTTCTGTGCAATTTTGCGAACGGTAAGATGTCCATCTGTGCATAAAATTTCGATAGCGGAATTGAGGATCAGTTGCTTTTTTGAATCTTGCTTGGAATCCATTTAAAAATCACCTCTAAGAAGTTAAACAAGCGTTTTAAACTTATGTTTAAGATTATCACGATATACAAAGAAAGTCAAGTTTTTTCATAAACAAATGGAGGAAGTTGTTCACAATTTTTCGCAAAAATATGATACTATATAAGATAGTAGAGAATAGGGGGAAGCCAAATGAGAATGATACATACCTCGGATTTGCATTTGGGGGTGAGCATCAACGGCGTGTCTATGTTAGACGAGCAGAAAATTGTTCTGGGCGAATTGACAGAAGCGGTGCATACACAAAAAATTGATGCGGTTATCATTGCCGGAGATGTTTTTGACCATGCCGTTTCCAGTGCAGAAGCGGTACATTTGTATAACCAAACCATGACAAAGCTGTGCATTGATTTAAAAACAAAGGTGTTTATGTGTGCAGGAAATCATGATGGTGCGGCACGGCTGTCGTCTTGTGGAGAGCTTCTTGAAAAAGCTGGTTTTTATGTTGCGGGAAGCATCAAAGACGGCATCAAATCAATAGAAATAGAAGATTGTGTCATACACCTGTTACCTTTTTTCTCCATTGATGAAGTCCGCTATTTACATCCTGATAAAGAAATCAAAGGATATGAAAATGCTATGCGTGTGATGGTAGAGAAAATTCCATTGGTGCAGGGTAAAAAAAACATTTTGGTTGCGCATTGCTATGTTACCAATGCAGTACCCTGCGAAAGTGACCGCTCGGTGATGATTGGCGGAGCAAATATGGTGAGTGCATCTGTGTTTGAAAAATTTGATTATGTGGCTCTTGGGCATCTGCACACTCCGCAGGATATTGGAAAAAATGTACGTTACAGCGGTTCATCGCTGAAGCTGTCTTTTTCAGAAGAAAATAATCAAAAGAGTTTTACGATCATAGATACGGATGAATTTTCCCGTACATACATTCCCATTAAACAGCAAAAAAATCTAAGAACTATCAAAGATACGTATAAAAAAGCGTTGCTTACAGCAAAAAACGATCCGATAAAAGACGATTACATGAGAATTGTGCTGACGGACGAATATGCACATACGCAGATTCAAGATGTTTTTAGACAGATTTATGCCAATATTTTATCATTTTCAGGCAAGGCATTTGAAAGCGAGGACGGCGTACCAACATTGTGTATAGACGAGGTGACCTCTTTAACACCTCTGCAAATTATGCTGTCGTTTTTTAAAGAGTATTCTGGAGAAAAACCAACCGAGCAGCAGATGAAATGGTTTGAGCAGGCGGTTTTGGCGACACAAAAAGAGGAGGACAAACAATGATACCAAAGATTTTGGAGTTTTGTGCGTTTGGACCTTATGTGGATAAACAAACGATTGATTTTTCTGTGTTTGAGCAGGCAGGATTATTTTTGATTCACGGAAAAACAGGAGCAGGAAAAACAACCATACTGGATGCTATTACGTTTGCGCTGTTTGGAGAAAGCAGCGGCGGACAGCGTGGAGATTTTATTTCTATGCGCAGTGATTTTGCACCAGAAGAAATGGATACTTCTGTTTCCTTTGAATTTTCGATTGGAGAAGCGGGATATAAGTTTGTGCGTGGTATTTCGGTACATACGAAAAAAAATGGAGAGAAAGAAATTCGCACTTCGCACAATGCTTATATAAAGGAAGGTAAAATTTACAGACCGTTTTTTGAAAATCCTGGCATCAAAAATGTGCGCCAAAAAGCTGAAGAATTATTAGGGCTGACGTATGAGCAGTTTCAACAGGTTATCTTGCTGCCGCAGGGACAGTTCGAGCAATTGCTGGTCGCAAATTCTGACAAAAAAGAAGAGATTTTGACAACGCTTTTTAATGCGAAAAAGTGGGAAAGCATGACCGAGTGGCTGTGTGCAAAAGCGATGGATTTGAAACACGAAAAAGAGCAGGCAGAGCTTAAAATGAATGGATATTTAGGACAGTTTGACTGTAAAAACATAGAGCAACTGGAGCAAAAAGCGCAAGAACTGCAAAAATTGCATCAGAAACAATGTAAAGAGAGAGAAAAACAGGCAGAAGAGCTAAGAAAAGCAGAGCAGACTTTAAAAGATGCACAAACCATACAAAACGATTTTGAGGCATACGAAAAAATACAAAAAGAGCTTGCTGCACATCTGCAAAATGAAAAGATGGTACAAGAAACGCAAATACGAATGGTACAGGCAGAATCTGCACAAAAAGTGCTGCCCTTAAGAACCAAAGTAGCAGAGCTTTCTACAAACAAAAAAGCACGCCAAAAGAATGTACAGGAGGCTCAAAAAGCAAGTGAGCTTTATCAAGAGCAGATTGCGCAGTGTGCGGCATATGCGGCAGGTATTGCAAAACAGCTTGATGAAAAATGGTGCAGTCTTATGCAAAGGCAAAGACAAAGTGAACAAGAAATAGAGGATATAGAAACAAAGCACGAAAAACTTCTTTCCTTATATATGAAAGATTCGGCGTATTTGTTAAGCGCTCATTTAAAAGAGGGCGAGCCATGTGCCGTTTGTGGAAGCATACATCATCCGAAAAAAGCTGCATATGCAGAAAACAAGATACAGACAAAAGATCTGGACGGATTGCAGAACGAGCTTAAAAAGCTGAGAATACAACAAACAGAATGTGCAGATCAAAAAGCAAAGATTGCATATGATATACATGAAGTACAGGATTTTTTAGTGCGTTTTCCTGCAAAAACTGTGGCGCAAAAAGTGCCTATAACACAAAAAGAAATCATAAAAAAAACAGAACAGCTAAAAACACAGCATGATACGGCACAGGCTGTTTTAGATGTTAATGCAAAAGAACTTGAGGTTGTTTCAAAAGAGTTTGAACGGGCAATGAAAGAATATGAAAAAGTGTGCTTGCAATATGGATTTGAAAGCGATAAGCAGTTTTTGGACGCATATATGAATGAAATGCAGTTAAAAGAGGCTCGTCAAAAAATACAGGATTTTATTGTAAAAAAAGAGGTACTGAAACAAAATTCAGTAGAATTGCAAAAAAGAATACAGGATAAGACGCTGCCAAACATAGCACAGCTTCAAAGTGAAACCAACGCAAAACAACGCTTAAAAGATGAAAAAGATAGTGAAGTTGCATTGATAAATTCGCAAAGTGCAAGAGCGGCGGCACTTGTGAATACTGCGAAAAAAGAGTTTGACAGCTTACAAGTTAAAATACAGGATTATGTTGAAATAGACACGTTTAGTAAGCTGATGCGTGGCGATAAGGGCGGCGTTGGCTTGAAGCGTTATGTTTTGGGGGTAATGCTTTCATCTATTACGCACGCTGCAAATGCACTTTTAAAAAGTGTGCTGGATGGAAGATATGAGCTGTTTAGAACCATGCAGGGAAGTGGACGTGCCAAAAAGTTTGGACTTGATTTGGAAGTTTTTGATTCTCGTACAGGCATTAAACGTGGGGTTGCAAGCCTTTCGGGTGGTGAAAAATTCTTGGTTGCGTTAGCGCTATCGCTTGGGTTATGCGCTGTGGTGCAGGCGCAAAGTGGCGGAATCAAGCTGGACGCCATGTTTATTGACGAGGGATTTGGTTCGCTTGACCCTGATGAAATAAAAAATGCGTTGGAGCTGCTGTCAAATGTAAAGGGTGGCTCTAAGTTGGTAGGGATTATTTCGCACGTGCAGCTCTTAAAAGAAAACATACAAACGTCTATCGAAATCAGAAAGGCAAAATCGGGCAGTGAGATTGTCATGAATGCTTGATAAAAAGCGTTTCTATTTGCATAGCAGAAAGAATTTTTGTATAATGAAATGAGTGTAGGAATCACGAAAGAGAGAGTTTTTCATATGACAAAAGCGATAGAATTTATCACAAAACATGAAATGGGATACGAAACGATTGATGTGGCAAGAGAAACACCACGTCTGCTGCAAGAGATGCAGGAGGGGCTTGATGGAGCGGCCAGTTCGCTTTTGATGATTCCGTCTTATATCGTGCTTAAAAATCATGTGCAAAGAGAAAAAAAAGTGTTGTGCGTGGACGCAGGCGGAACAAATCTGAGGCTTGCGGTATGCGAGTTTTCTCAAGATGGAGAATTTAAAACGGGTGAAATCGCTAAATATAAGATGCCTGGCAGCGAAAAAGAGCTGGAAGCACAGGAGTTTTTTGATGTGATGGCAGAGCTGATTGCGCCATATACGAAAATCACCAAGGATATTGTGATTTCTTTTGCCTATCGTGCAAGTATTACACCCGAAATTGACTGTAAAATTATCGAAATCACCAAGGAAGTCAAGGTGAAAGGTGCAGGCGGGAAACTGCTTGCATACGAAATCGGTAAATCGCTACATAAGAAAGGTATTGATCATTGTAAAATGATTGTGGTGAATGATTCGGTGGCGACTGCACTTTCGGGCAAAGCAGAAAAACTGAATGATGGGTATGGTACGTTTACAGGGACGATTTTAGGTACGGGCAGCAACAGTTGTTATATTGAAAGTCTTACAAAAATTGGAAAATTAGCGGGTGTTTCTAAAGACGGCGTAATGGTCATCAATACCGAGGCGGGCAGCTATGATAAAATGCACCGCAGCGATATTGATAGGGCATATGATGCGACAACGCTGAATGCAAAAGTTGGTGTCTTTGAAAAAATGACAAGCGGTGGATATTTAGGCTCTCTGTGCGGCTTTACGCTTAAAAAAGCAAGTGAAGAAAATGTGTTTGAGGCGGCATTGAGCGAGGATATTTTAAAGATAAAAACGGTTGATGTGAGCGAGTTTTTGGAAGACGGAAACGGTGCTTTAAAGGCATTTTTTGCAAGTGAAAAAGATAGAGAATCGGCAAGGGAGATTCTTGCCAATATAATAAAGCGTGCAGGAAATCTGCTTGCACTGCAAATGGCTGCAATTGCAAAAAAAGCTGTAAAATTGAACAACAAAGTGTGCATGACCGTTGAGGGAACTACTTATGAAAAAATGTTCGGACTAAAAAAACAGACACTGGAGCAGCTTTTGCCATATCTAAAATCGCAGGGTATAGAGGCTGATGTCATTACGGTGGAGTTGGCGGTTTTAAAAGGCTGTGCAATTGCTGGATTGTCAAGATAGATAAAATGATCAAAAAACTTGATTAAATTCCCCAAAAGTGGTTTAATAATAGTATATTAAGACATCTGACCGCAAGGAGAAATCTGAGCGAAAGGACTGCTATACAAGTATTTTTTGATGCTGTCCTTTTTGATGAAAAAGAGGGCAGTATTTTTATTGAAAATGGGGGCATGCGAGTGGACAAAAAAAGACAATTGAAGGTTCAGAGCTTTGAGGAGATTGTCAACGTTCTAAAGGACGAAAGCATTAATGAGATGCTTTTTAAAACAGCAAATGAGGTCAAAATAAAAGAGTTTGGCAATGTCGTGTTTGTGCGTGGAATTATTGAATTTTCCAATTATTGCAGGTGTAAGTGTGCCTATTGCGGTATCAATTGCAGCATGAAAAATACGGTGCGCTATCGCATGACAAAGCAGGAACTGATTTTAGCGGGTGTTGCGGCGGCGCAGGTTTATCAGACGATTATTCTGCAAAGCGGTGAGGATTTATATTATTCGGCACAGATGCTAAGCGAAATCGTATCGGAAATTAAAAAACACGCTAAGTGTGCCGTAACGCTTTCGGTTGGAGAACGCACCTATGACGAATATAAATGTATGAAAGATGCAGGTGCGGATAGATTTTTAATAAAACATGAAACAGCGGATGAGCTTTTATATCAAGAGTTTCATGAAGCACCCTTATCAAAAAGGCTGCGCTGTCAGCAAGATTTAAAAGAATTGGGGTTTGAGCTTGGCGGCGGGTTTATGGTGGGGCTGCCCAAGCAAACAGACGAAATTCTATCTCGAGATTTACTGACGCTAAAGCGCATGGATGTGGATATGGCAGGTATTGGGCCGTTTATTGCTCATCCTGATACGACGCTTCGGGGTTATCCTGATGGCGATGCAAAAAAAACACTGAAAGTGCTGGCGATTGCAAGGATTCTGCTACCAAAATGCAACTTGCCGTCTACTACGGCACTTAATGTCAAGGGGGGTATGGATAATGCACTTCTGTGTGGTGCAAATGTTATCATGCAAAAGGCAACACCTTACGAATATAGAAAATTGTACGACATCTATCCAGGCAGAGATGCAAGGGATGTGCCGCTTGATGTACAATATATGGAATTAAAACAAAAACTTGAAAAAATCGGGTTAGTGGCGAAGTAAGAATTGAGGGGTAAAAGAATGAAATACGATGCAAAATCAACTATGGCAAAAGAGTTTGTCAACGATGAAAAAATTGTTCATACATTGGAAGAAGCAAAACAAAAAGCAAAAGACAGAGATTATATAAAAAGTATTATCAAAAAAGCTGGCGAATATAAAGGACTGACGTTTGAAGAAGCTTCGTGCTTAAGCTATGTTGAGGACAAAGAGCTGTTACAGCAAATATTTGAACAGGCGACAGAGATTAAAAAACATATTTATGGCAATAGAATTGTGATGTTTGCCCCACTATATTTATCTGATTATTGCGTAAATGAATGCAAATATTGCGGCTATCATCACTCATCGTGTATGAAGCGGAAGCAATTGACACAAGAAGAATTGGTTCGGGAAATCAAAGCATTAGAAAAAATGGGACATAAGCGTTTGGCACTTGAAACTGGCGAAGATCCGCTTAACTGCCCGCTTGATTATGTAATTGAATGTATTAAGACGATTTATTCGGTGAAGCTGGATAACGGCGCAATTCGCAGAGTCAATGTAAACGTTGCGGCAACTACGGTGCAGGATTATAAAAGACTAAAGGACGCAGGAATTGGCACATATATTCTTTTTCAAGAAACGTATCATCTGCCATCGTATGAGTTTTATCACGAAAAAGGGCCAAAGAGGAATTATGAATATCATACGACAGCACACGATCGGGCAATGCAGGCAGGGATTGACGATGTGGGTTTAGGGGTGCTGTACGGTCTTTATGACTGGCATTATGATTTGGTGGGCCAGCTTATGCACGCACAGCATCTGGAAGCGACTTTTGGGGTTGGACCGCATACGATTTCAGTTCCACGTATCAGAAAAATAGATGGTGAGGTAAACGAGCAGTATGAGCATGCTGTGTGTGATGACGATTTCAAAAAAATCGTTGCAATACTGCGGCTTGCTGTTCCGTATACAGGGCTTATCTTAAGCACACGTGAAGGCGGAAAATTCCGTGATGAAGTGATTCGTTTGGGCGTTTCACAGATTAGCGCAGGTTCTTGTACGGGTGTAGGCGGATACAGCGGAGGAGATCAACGTCCACAATTTGAGGTGGAAGATCACAGAACACCAATAGAAATTACAAAAGAGCTAATTAGAGATGGCTATATTCCGAGCTTTTGTACGGCGTGCTATCGTCAGGGAAGAACGGGAGATCGCTTTATGCGGCTTTCAAAGACAGGACAAATTGGAAATATTTGTCAGCCAAATGCACTGATTACATTAAAAGAATATTCGGAGGATTATGGTGATGCCGAGTTTAAGGAACTGGCAAACAACTTGATTGATGTGCAGGTAAAAACCATTCCGAATGAAACTGTACGCACAAAAACAATGGAGTATCTTAAAAAGATTGCCTCTGGCGAGCGGGATTTCCGCTTTTAAGCACATGGGGCGATAGACTTTGGATTTTTTTGAGTGTGCATATAAAGCAAAATCATGAAAAGCAGAGTTTGAGGGCTGTACGAATGCAGAAACTTGCAGGCTTCTGTGCTACTGTTGTTGCTGAGTTGTTTTGTACGGTTATTAGGTATTATCGGGGTAGGTATCAGGTTATGCCGCAAACGAAGCACGTCAATATTAAAATAAAACGATCATCAAAAAGGAGAAACGAATGATTTCAGAACTTAACGAAACGCCACGTGCAAACCGCTTGCATATTGCTTTTTTTGGAAAGACGAATGCAGGAAAATCGACCGTTATCAATGCGATATGCGGACAGGAGATTGCGCTTGTTTCTGAGGTTGCAGGAACAACCACCGATCCCGTTTATAAGGCGATGGAGCTTTTGCCGATTGGACCAGTCGTGTTTATTGATACAGCTGGTCTTGACGATAAAACGTCGCTTGCAAACGCACGTATCAAAAAAACAAATGAAGTCATACAAAAAACGGATATTGCGGTTTTTATCATCAATGCGGCGGATACGGATTTGAGTATAGAACGGGCATATATGAAACAATTTGATGAAATGCACACACCTGTGATTGTAGCATATCATGTTTTTGGCGATGGAAAAACAGTGGCAAGCATTGCGCCAATTGATGAAAAAACGGTCGTCATCAATGCAAAAAAAGCAGAAGGAATAGAGGAACTAAAAAAGAAAATAATAGCGTGTGTGACGGACTATGAAAATCCGTCTTTGACTGCCAATTTGGTATCGTGCGGTGATACTGTGTTGCTGGTTATGCCGCAGGATATTCAAGCGCCAAAAGGCAGATTGATTTTGCCGCAAGTGCAGGTGATGAGAGATTTACTTGATAACGGTTGCAAAGTAATATCTATAAAAACACAGGATTTGGTACCGATGCTTGATGAATTAAAACACAAACCAAAGCTTGTGATTACGGATTCGCAGGTGTTTGCGTATGTGAATGAGCATCTGGAAAAAAGTATTCCGCTCACTTCTTTTTCAATGCTGATGGCGAAAAATAAAGGAGATATAAATGAGTTTGTGCGAGGGGCAAGAGCCATTGCGGATTTAAAGGCTGGTGATCATGTATTGATTGCAGAATCCTGTACACATCATGCCCAAAAAGGTGATATTGCACGAGAAAAACTGCCGAGATGGATAGAGGATTATGTCGGCGGAAAAATCAATTTTACAAATACAGCGGGGCATGGATTTCCAGATAATATTAGTAAATACAAGCTGATTATCCACTGCGGAGGCTGTATGATAAATAGAAAGAATATGCTTTCAAAGATACAGATTGCTAAGGAAAATCATGTGCCTATTACGAACTTTGGTGTGGCGATTGCATTTTTAAATAGTATGCTTGAAAGAGTTGCATGGTAAAAAAATTTGAATTATCTTGTCGGGTGCGTTATAATAAGACGACATAAGAAATAACATTTCGTTTTGCAGTTGAATCATACATCGATGTCATATTGTGAATATCGGGAGGATACAAATATGGTAGCTATTAAAATAAAAGGCAGCGGCATTATTAAAATTAAACTTGATGAAGTGGCTGCTCCCAAAACAGTTGAGAATTTTAAAAAACTGGTGAGTGAAGGCTTTTATGACGGCTTGATTTTTCATAGGGTCATCAAAGGATTTATGATTCAAGGCGGATGTCCAAAAGGCTTGGGGACAGGCGGACCTGGCTATACAATTGAAGGGGAATTTTCTTCCAATGGTCATGAAAATCCAATTACGCATAAGCGTGGTGTGATTTCAATGGCTCGCAGTATGAATCCTGATTCTGCAGGCTCACAGTTTTTTATTATGCATGCAGACGCTCCGCATCTTGACGGACAATATGCTGGTTTTGGAAAAGTTGTTGAGGGCATGGATATTGTAGACGAAATTGCAACGATGAAAACAGATTTTTCAGATAAGCCAATTGTGGATATTATCATGGAAAAAGTATATTTAGAAGATTGAAAATGTTAAATTTTTTTAGGTAAGCAAAGTAAAAAAAATAAAAAGGCAGCAGGGTTTGTAAAGAACTTTGCTGCCTTTATTATGTAAAAAATACGAATTCTAAAACTTGTAAGCTTTGATAATTATGGTCTTTGCAACGCAGAACTATGCAACTGAAATAAAGAAAAACGAGCAAAATGGGCGATGAGCGAAAGCAGTTTGCGGGCAGATGTAATAAAGAAAAATGGACGAGAAAAGTTTTGCATAGTAAAAGAGTATTGTGGATATTTAGTGACGCAAGCTTTTGATTCGTATGTGGCACTTCTTTTTTG
>JAVXBD010000034.1:0-14594 GCA_036660175.1 Christensenellaceae bacterium
AGGGGAAAACAAGCAAAGAGGGCGGGAAAGTGACGAGGGGGTTTGAGGATTGACAGGACAGAAATGAAAGCAGACAAAAAAACTGCTACAGAAGCAGCAGAAAATTACTTTTATAAAGTTGAGTATCTAAAATAATCAATAATTAATGTGTTTGCCGAACAAAAATTCTGAGAAACCGCCTATGAGCAGTCCACCGATGATAAACGAAAACAAAATACCGACTAATCCTGTAAAAGTAGCAATGATGCCAATGACCATGGCACTTGTGGCAAGCTTGTCTGCACGATTTGACTTGTGCAATTTTCGTGCAACTACCCAAGAGGTGATGCCTAACACAAACCCAAGGATGCTTAAATATCCAAAAGTTGGCAGAAAAGTAAGCAGACTGCATGCCAAAGCGACGAGAGAAATAATAAAAACTGTCATAAAAAGTCCTTTCGTTCGCTAAATTATGTTGCCTAATACGGCGATGCCAAACAGCGGTAAAATCAACAGCAACACGATAGGAATCAAAGCAAGAACGATACAGATCGTACCAATTGCCTTTCCAGCACGTGCGTTTTTATCTTTGGGATCGACGTTAATGATTTTTTTGCCCGTTGCAACCGCAACAATTGCAAGGATAAATCCAACAATGGAGAGGTACGGGATGGTTGTTACGAAGAAGGGAAGTATGGCGCATACTAGCGCAATCAGGCCGATGAGTAAAGAAATCATGTGTGTGTCCTCCGATTTTTGTTTGTGCAGGGCGGATAGAATTTTTTCGCCATGCTTTAAATTATATAAACTTAGAATATCAAAAACAAACAAATCTGTCAATTATGTACCCGAAAAGTTGTGTTTTAGATGATTTTTTGGGCCTTATTTGCCGCTATTACGCTTTCATAATCAAACATTTCGTCCATTTCACAAATCTCGTTTATCATAAAGGCACGGATATAGTCACTGTCTTTGGAGATGGAATGGATATAATACCCGTTTTTCAAATAAAACGAAACCGTGGAGCGCATTTTTGAGGCGGTATGAAGTGCAACGGCACGGACGCCAAGTGTTGCACATTCACTGCGCACTTTTTCCATCAACAAACCGCCAATGCCCAAATTCTGCACCTCGGGATCAATAGAAAAGCGGCTAAGGTAAGCGATACCCTCGTCAAGTACAGTAAAGCGTACGCTGCCTACCGTGACACCATCAATTTTTGCAATATAGACATACTTATTTGCAATATCTCTTTTTACATCGTCGATTGTTTCAAACAATGCCGCAATGCTTTCCCGCTTGCGCACTTCTTTTGCATATAAATCAAACGCAAGCTTTGTGATGGCAAGGACGTCCTGCGCATCTTTATCAGTTGCTCTGACCAATAATATCTGTTCCATTTTGCTGCCTTTCCTGGCTTATTTATACTCGTTTAATGCAAGCACACTTAGGTTTTCATCTGCTTGCAGCACCGTCAGCATGGATTTTACAGTATCCATAGAAGTGATACATGCCACGTTAAAGCTGACTGCTGTGCGCCGCATCAAAAATCCTGCACGATTTTTTTGTTTTCCACGTGTGGGGGTGTTTACAATCAATGAAAACTGCCCGTCTTTGATGCGCTCAATAGCCTCGTCTTGGGGAACAAGTTCTGTTTTGAACGAGTGTTCATTAAAATAGTTGTGCGTTCCTGTGGTGGCGCAGATTTCAAAGCCGCATGCCTGCATATCTTTTGCAACTTCCAGACATTCTGCTTTGTCACGGTCGGCAACGCTGATCAAAATTTTGCTGTTCTTTTCTGGAATAGTGCCGCCAGATGCCAAAAATGCCTTTTTGAGCGCACGTGTAAAGGTACGGTCTGTACCCATTACCTCGCCTGTCGATTTCATCTCTGGCCCTAAGAATGTGTCTACTGTTGCAAGTTTTGCAAAAGAGAATACGGGGGCTTTGACGGTGATGAGCTTTGACTCTTTGTGGATTCCAGTGGTATAACCCAGCTGTGCAAGTGTTTCGCCCATCATGATATGTGTTGCAAGCGACACCATATTGACACCTGTAATTTTGGATAAAATTGGCACAGTACGGCTGGCACGGGGGTTTACCTCTATGACAAAAACCTGCTCATGCTCGTCCATGACAAACTGTATGTTAAAAAGCCCTTTGATATGAAGTTCTTTGCCGATAGCGATACCGTATTCTGCCACTTTTTTCTTTGCGGCTTTGGGGATTTTTTGGGTAGGGTATACGGCAAAACTATCGCCAGAATGTACACCAGCACGCTCGATATGTTCCATGATGCCTACAACCAGCACGTCAGAACCATCACATACTGCATCAAGCTCAATTTCTTTGCCGACAACATATTTGTCAATCAGCACAGGCTTATCGGGCGAAACATCTACCGCCATGGTCATATATTCTTTGAGTTCTGCATCATTATATACGATTTCCATGCCACGACCACCAAGCACATACGACGGACGCACCAGCACAGGATAGCCGATTTCTGCGGCAGTTTCGATTGCGTGTTCGAGTGAAAAGGAAGTTGCACCTTGCGGCAGAGGAATGTTTAAATCCCTTAGCACCGTCAAGAATTTATCTCTGTCCTCGGCACGATCAATATCTGTGACGCTTGTTCCTAAAATGGTTTTGCCTGCATTTAAAAGCGGCTGTGCCAAGTTGATGGCGGTCTGTCCACCAAACTGAACAATGACACCCTCTGGACGCTCTTTATTGATAATATCCAGCACACATTCTTTGGTAAGCGGTTCAAAATACAGCTTATCTGATGTATCAAAATCGGTGGAAACCGTTTCAGGATTGGAGTTGATGATGATGGATTCATAACCCATTTTTTTAAGCGTGTTGACAGAATGCACCGAGCAATAATCAAACTCTATTCCTTGACCGATACGAATAGGACCAGAGCCAAGTACGATGACTTTTTTTCTGTCTGAGCGCTCTACTTCGTCCTCGTTATCATAGGTGGAATAATAATAAGGAGTTACTGCACGAAACTCTCCTGCACAGGTGTCGACTTTTTTGAAAGACGGGCGAATGCCAAGAGCATTGCGCATATAGGTGACTTGGGATTCGTGTGCACCGATGCAATCGGCGATATATCCGTCACCAAACCCGACTTTTTTGCATTTTCGCAGTACCCAATGCGGCAGTGTTGCAATGGTATAGCCCTTGATTTCTTTGGATAAATTCACAATATGCTTTAATTTATTGATGAAAAACTCGTCAATTTGGGTGATGTCATGTAGCGTTTCTACAGAATAACCACGCTCTAATGCCTTTGACAGCACAAAAATACGTTCATCATCTGGGTTTTTTAAAGACTCAGAAAGCTGCTCGTCTGTCCAATCGTCAATATTTTTCATACCGAGGTTATAGTTGAGCTTCACGTCTAAGCAGTCAATTGCCTTTAGCAGAGATTCCTCGATGTTTCTGCCGATTGCCATGACCTCGCCAGTGGCTTTCATTTGTGTACCCAGCGTTCTGTTGGCGCCTGTAAACTTATCAAACGGCCAGCGTGGGACTTTTGTAACCACATAATCAAGTGCTGGCTCAAAGCAGGCATAGGTTTCGCCTGTTACCGAGTTTTTGATTTCGTCTAAGTTATAACCAACGGCGATTTTTGCCGCAACACGAGCAATGGGGTATCCGGTTGCCTTTGACGCAAGTGCAGAAGAACGGGATACACGAGGGTTTACTTCTATGACCACATATTCATAAGAATGCGGATTGAGTGCGTATTGAATGTTGCAGCCGCCCTTGATGTCTAAGGCACGTATGATACGCAAAGCGGAGCTGCGCAAAAGCTGATATTCTTTGTCGGATAATGTTTGTGAGGGCGCAACAACGATGCTGTCGCCTGTATGAATACCTACGGGGTCGATGTTTTCCATGTTGCATACGATGATGCAGTTGTCGGCATTGTCACGTATGACCTCGTATTCGATTTCTTTCCAGCCTGCCACACTTTGCTCTAACAGCACCTGACCAATGATGCTCATTTTGATGCCCATTGCGGTGATGTTTTCAAGCTCGGACATATTATGGGCGATGCCGCCGCCTGTGCCGCCCAATGTATAGGCAGGGCGCACGATGATAGGAAATTCACAGATTTTTGAAAACTCATGTGCTTCGTCAAGATTGGTGACAATGGCGGATAAGCAAACCTGCTGTCCGTTGCTTTCCATGGTATCTTTAAAAAGCTCACGATCCTCGGCAAGCTTGATGGAGTGCAAGGAAGTCCCTAAAAGCTTGATGTTTAGCTTTGGAAGAATGCCGCAACGATCAAGTTCTATTGCCATATTAAGCCCCGTCTGACCGCCGAGTGTGGCGATGATGCCTTGGGGACGCTCTTTCTTTAGTATTTTGATGACGGTATCAAGCGTGATGGGTTCAATATAAACCTTATCCGCTGTATCCACATCTGTCATGATGGTGGCAGGGTTGGAATTGATAAGCACTACCTCAAAGCCTTCTTCTTTTAAGGCTTTGCAAGCCTGTGTGCCGCTGTAATCAAATTCTGCTGCCTGTCCAATGACGATTGGGCCTGAACCGATGACGAGTATTTTTTTGATGTCTGTAATTCTTGGCATATGTTTCCTCCTATATCTATAAAAAGCTTAAAAATTTTCTTATATCAGTTTGAAAAAGCAGACACAATGAAATTGCATCTGCCTGTGTTTATAAAGTATCAAGTGCGTCTGTCAGCGCATCTATACTTGGCTTGTCAATGATATACGGCGGTACAAAACGCAAAGAGTTCTGTCCTGCTGTGCCAACAATAAAGCCTTTTTCCATAAGCTGCATCACGACATCATGTGCGGGATAGGCTTCGTTGAGCTGTAGGGCAAGCAGCAAACCCTGACCACGCACTTCGATGAAGTTTTGTGGCTTTGCGGCTGCCAAAGCCTGCAGTTTTTGCTTAAAATAATCGCCAGTTTTGGTGATGTGTGCAAGCATCTCGCTGTCAATTTTCTTGGTGACATATAGCCCTGCGGCACACGCAAGATGATTTCCGCCAAAAGTAGAACCGTGGTCGCCAGGGCCAAAAGCAGCGGCAACGCTGTTCTTTGCAAGACACGCACTGATTGGAATACCGTTTCCAAGTGCCTTTGCAAGCGTGGTAATATCTGCTTTTACGTGATATTGCTCCTGTGCCAAAAAAGTTCCCGTACGTCCCATACCTGTTTGTACTTCATCAATGATAAGCAGTACATCGTTTTTATCGCACAGCTCACGAATATGAGAAACATAGGATTTTTCAAGCGGAATCACACCGCCCTCACCCTGTATTGCTTCTAATAGTACACCACATTTATCCGCTGTAATAGCGGCTGTGGCGGCAATTTTATCATTTGCTTCGATATACGTAAAGTGGGAAGCGGCAGGCTCGTATGGAGTATGAAATTTGTCCTGACCTGTAGCAAAAAGCGTTGCGAGTGTGCGCCCATGAAAGCTACTTTTGATAGAAACAAAGCCGCTTTTCAGATTGCCTTTATCAAAGGCGGCTTTTTTTGCAAGCTTTAAGGCACATTCGTTTGCCTCTGCACCGCTGTTGCCAAAAAACACTCTGTCATATCCTGTTTTTTCGCATAAAACTTGTGCAAGCATCGCTTGATGCTCATTATAAAAGTAGTTGCTTGTATGAATGATGCTGTCTACTTGATTTTTGATGGTGGCGATAAAGCCTTTATCAGAATATCCAAGGCAATTGACGGCAATTCCTGCCAAAAAATCTGTATACTTTTTGCCTGCAGTGTCATACAAATAAACACCCTCGCCACGCACAAAAGCGGCAGGCAAGCGTTCTCCGAATACTTCCATAAAATGCTGTTCGTCATTTTTTTTGATATTTTCAAATGTCGTCATGGGTTCTCCTAGTTTGTCACCATTGTACCGATACCAGAATCGGTAAAGATTTCCAGAATAATCGGGTGGGGGATTGTTCCATTAAGGATATGAGTACGGTTTACACCATGTTCCAGTGCGGTCAGACACCCATTTACCTTTGGCAGCATACCACCTGTAATTTTTTTCTGTTCAATCATATTTAGTATATCTTTTTTTGTGGCAACATACAATAGAGAATTTGCATCGTTTTCATTTTCTCGTATGCCGTCGGTATCTGTTAAAAACATGAGCTTTTCTGCTTTGAGTGCTGTGGCGATTGCTCCTGCGACTGTATCCGCATTGATGTTATAGCTTTCTCCGTTTTCGCCTACACCAATCGGGGCAATGACGGGGATATATTGGTCATGTGCCAGTGTGTTTAGCAGCGTGGTGTTGATGCCAATGATTTTTCCAACGTTGCCCAAGTCCACTCCGTTTTTTGTCGGTGCTTTTTCTGCTCTGATGGTGTTTCCGTCGATGCCGCACAGCCCGATTGCCGACGCACCCATGCCGTTTAGCTTTGCAACGATTTGCTTGTTTACTTTTCCTGCAAGCACCATCTGCACCACTTCCATGGTCTGATCGTCCGTGACACGCAGGCCATCAATAAATTTTGGCTCTACATCAAGTGCACAAAGCATATGGTTGATGTCTGGGCCGCCGCCGTGAACAAGAATCGGATTCATGCCGACAAACTTTAGAAGTGTGACGTCCTGCATGATTTTTTGGGTAAGTTCTTCGTTTTGCATGGCTGCTCCGCCATATTTGATGACGATGGTTTTGCCAAAAAGACGCTGGATATAGGGAAGTGCCTCCACCAACATATTGGCACGATCAATAAACTGTTTCATCATATAGATTCTCCTTGTATACGCTTGTAAGCGCAGATTTCCTGTTTTTTTAGTTTTGATAAGCCGCCGCATTTGCGATAATATGCTGCATAATTTATCAGCACATGAATAAGCCGCAGATTATTTATAAATACCATGCAATGCTTGGCAGGCCCATACTTTCCTCAAAACCGTTCATGAGGTTAAAGTTTTGAATGGCTTGTCCTGCTGCACCTTTGATTAAATTATCAATACACGCAACCAAAATGACCTTGCCTGTGCGCAGCGAAATATCAAAGCCGATTACGCAGTTGTTGCTGCCGACAACCTGCTTTAGCTCTGGCACTTTTCCGCTTTGCAAAACGTGTACAAAAGGCTCGTTTTGGTATGCTTTGGCATAAGCGGTCTGAATGCTTTGCGCAGTGACATCAGGCGCAATATCCGCATAGATAGTCGCCAAAATTCCACGCTTTACGGGAAGCAAATGCGGTGTGAACAGCAGCGTGATTTCTTGCATGGAAAGCCTTGAAAGCTGTTCTTCAATCTCTGAGGTGTGGCGGTGATTGGTGAGGGAATATGCCTTAAAATTCCCGTCTGTTTCACAATAGGAATAGGCAAGCTTTTCCTGTCTGCCTGCGCCTGTGACGCCCGACTTAGCATCAATGATAATGCCGTCTTTTTTGATAAGTCCTGCACTTAAAAGCGGTGCCAGTGCCAAAATGCTTGTGGTGGTATAACAGCCTGGGTTTGCGGTGATTTTCGTTTTGCAAATATCCGATTTAAAAAATTCGGGCAAGCCGTATACTGCCTGTGCATTTTCTTTTTTTGCAGTGTGCGGCAGATTGTACCATTTTTCATAGGTTGCGGTGTTTTCGTATCTGAAATCACCAGATAAATCAATCACTTTTTTGCCGCTTGCAAGAAGATCTGGTACGAGTTTAATGGACGCACCGTGCGGCAAACATAAAAACACAAACTCGGACGGTATTTCGCCCAAATCAGATAGTGTTTGTTGTTCTTTTCCAATGAAATTGGAATAAACTTCGCTTAAATCTTGTCCTGCAAAATTCTTGGAAATTGCTTTTTCGATGCGGACGTTTGGGTGGCTTTCCAAAAGCCGTAAAAGTTCTGCACCCACATAGCCTGTAGCGCCGATAATACTGACATCAATCATGATTCTTCTCCTGTTTCTTTTCGATACTAATAATTATACAATAAAATGAATAATTATGCAATAGCTTCATCAAAAAAAATCTAAAAGTGCCATAAAAAAGTTCTGTAATAAATGTTGGAATGAAAGAGAAAAAACAGTCACTTGTTTTTCTTTGTTTTGGAGGCACAGATTTTTGCATCACGTATGTTTTATGACTATGAAAACCCCCAAAAGCACACTTTCTTACATACTAAAAACAGCAGAGTTCTTCATAAACCTCGCTGCTACAGCTTTTTTATATTCTACGAATGATTTTATGCCAACATTTGGCTTTGAGATTTGAATGTTTGCAAGTAAAAATATCCGTCCGCCAAAAGCAGCGATTAGTCAATTTTGGTAATCATAGATTCATAAGACTCCACTTTGGTTTTTGAGGAGTACAAACAATAGTTATTCTTGCCATTCTTTTTTGAATGATACAGTGCTTGATCCGCCTTTTGAACCAGTGTTTGATAATCAGTGCCGTCTTTTGGATACATAGAAATACCAATACTGCATGAGATATTATCAACAGAATATAAAGATGTTTTATAGGTTTTAACTGATTTCGCAAGTATTTTACGAAACCGCATAATATTACAAAAAAGTAGCGATAATTTCTATTGAATAAGGAAATGTGATGTGGTATATTAATTCTAAGAACAAAAACTTTAATTTTTAAATTGCGAAGCAATAGGGAAATTGGTTTAAAGCCAATACAGCCACCGCTGCCGTATGAAAGAGTAGGCGCACAAAAAGCCACTGGTAAAGCATTTTTGCTGGGAAGGCGTGCGATTCTGCGATGATGTCGAGTCGGAAAACCTGATTAAAGTTTGTACTGTTTTTTTCTTCGGTGGGGAGAAAGGATACGTGAAGTAGCCCTTTTTTGCAATCATCAAGAAAGGTCTTTTTTTATGTGAAAAAGACAAAATTTTTCAGAAAAAAGGGAGAATATAAAATGAAAAAAATCTTAATTATTTTCGTATGTGTACTGATGAGCGTGATGATGTTTGCGGCATGCGCACAGCCAGCGGCTGCACCTGCTGACAAGCCAACGCAGGCAGCACAGCCTACAGAATCGGCAGAGGCACAGTCCACAGAATCAGCAGCACCTGCACAGCAGGCAGGAGTGACTGTTACAGATATGATGGGTAAAGAAGTAACCATTGAAAAGACAGACAAAATTGTATCGCTGACACCGGCAGGAACAGAGATGGTTTTTTCGATGGGCAGAGGCGACAGCCTTGTAGGTATTGACGGATTTTCAAATTTTCCAGAGCAAACGGCACAAATAAAGGTCGTGGGCGATTTTAATGGTCCTGACCTTGAGGCGATAGCAGCACTTGAGCCTGATGTGATTTTTTCTGGAAACACATTGCAGCAGGATGCCATTGATGGTTTAGAAAAATTGGGATTGAAGGTGGTGTGTGTCGAAGCGACCACATATGAGCAAATTCCACAGGCAATTACATTGGTGGGTGATGTTTTGGGCGCACAAGATGCGGCAACGGACATGATTGCCAATATTGGTATGGCGGAAGAAGCTGCAAAAGAGGCAGCCTCCAAAAATCCAAAAACAAAAGAGCCAAAATCGGTTTATTATGCAATGAGCTATGGCGATATGGGCAACTGGTCAAGCGGCCCAGGAAGCTTTATCAACAGCATTGTAGAGCTTTGCGGCGGTGTATGCGTGACAAAAGATGCACAGTTTCCATGGGTAGAGTTTCCAATAGAAGATTTGGTTTCTGCAAATCCTGATATTGTGCTTTTGGCATCTGATGGCGGCACACTGGAGGAAATGGCAAAGGCACAAGGATATAAAGAGTTGGACGCTGTCAAAAACGGCAGTGCGTATATCGTGAATGCAGACGTAATTTCACGTCCAGGGCCAAGAATTGCAGAGGCAATTACAATGATTAGTGAGCTAATCAACAAATAATCCTTAGCAGCGATGCGAGGCTTTTGGCTATACCACATGAAAAACAGCAGAATGGCGGGAAAGACGGTTATTCTTTCCCTGCTGTTTCTTTTGATTCTGATGGCTTTTGCGGCAAAGATGCGAGATGGCTGACACTGTAAATGCGGCGGATAAGAAAACGGTGTATCATAACACTGTGCGGTGCGTATTTGCACGATGCTTTTAATAGTACTGTCTGCATATAAAAAAGGAAGGCTTATGGGCAAGTCCAAAACAAAATTTCATATACTGATACTTGCGCTCATCATTGGCGGTGTGATTGCCTTTTTGTGCGCTTTTTTTATGGGTAGCTCTGGAATTTCGTTTGCCGAATTTAAAAGTGTGTTGGAGGGTACGGCATCTCAGACGTTTATTAATATTTTCATGAATATCCGCCTGCCACGGGCGATTGGCGCTTTTGTGGTGGGTGCGGCACTAAGCGTTGCGGGCTGCTGTTTGCAAGGCGTTTTTAAAAACCCGATGGCAGATCCGTATGTGCTGGGGATTTCTTCAGGGGCGGCGCTGGGTGCAACGGTGGCGATGGTATTTTTTCAAAGCACCACGTTTTTCGGCGCAAGTGCGGTCATGCTTTTTTCTTTTATCGGGGCGATTTGTGCAATTTTTATAGCCTATAACATTAGCAAAGTCAAGGGCAAGGTTTCCACATTTTCTCTGCTTTTAAGCGGCTTTTCCATGAGTGCGCTGTTTACTTCTGTCATTTATTTAATCATGCTTTTAAATCGTGATAAGATGGAAAGCGTCATCATGTGGAACATGGGCAGTTTGACGTCTGTAACATGGGAAAAACTATATGTGGCAGTTCCTATTATTTTGATTTGTTCGACGGCACTTATGATTTATTCCAAACCCTTAAACATCATGCTGAATGGGGACGAGGTTTCTAAAAGCTTGGGCGTGGATACGCATAAAACACGTCGGAACATCTTGATTTTAACCTCTCTTTTGGCGGCGACTGCTGTTTCAATCAGCGGTATTATTGGGTTTGTGGGGTTGATGATTCCGCATCTTTTGCGGCTTGTTTCAGGACCGGATAACAGACGGCTGATGCCGCTTTGCTTTGTGGGCGGCGGTGTATATCTTCTTGCATGTGATATTGTGGCACGCTTGGCGGTATCCTCAACGGAGCTGCCAGTGGGTGTGATTACTGCTATTTTTGGGGTGCCGTTCTTTATTTTTCTGCTGCACCGTGGAAGAAAAGGCGGTGTATGATGAGTATAGAAATCAAGAATTTGAGTTTTGAGATTGACGGTAAAAAAATATTGCAGGAGGTAAATCTTGATTTTACGTCGGGGTTTATCGGTGTTATTGGTCCGAATGGTGCAGGAAAAACAACACTGCTGCGGCATATTTCTGGGTATGTAAAGGCGCAGAGCGGCAGCGTGCTTTTGGACGGTATGCCAATCGGCAGGATTGATATTAAGACGCTTGCAAAAAAAATGGCACTGGTGCCGCAAAATTATGCGCTGGAATATGATTTTACGGTGCTGGAAACGGTGCTGATGGGCAGAAATCCGCATAAAAAAGCCTTTGAAAGCGACAATGAGGACGATTTTGTATTGGCGCACGCATGTATCGAAAAGGCAGGCATCAAAGAACTTGAAAATCGCTCTATTATCGGACTTTCTGGCGGAGAATGGCAGCGTATGATTATCGCACGTGCGCTGTGTCAGCAGTCTAATGTTTTGCTGTTAGATGAGCCTGTATCAAACTTAGACATCAAGCATCAGGTGGGCATACTTGACATGGTGCGTGATTTGGTGAAGAACAACGGACTGCTGTGCGTGTGCGTGCTGCACGACTTAAATCTTGCCTATAACTATTGCGATAGTATTGCTCTGATGAAAAACGGCAGGGTGCATTGCTTTGGAGAATGCCAAAAGGTAATGACCAAAGAAATTTTAGAAGAAGTATATGACACCAAAATTAACCTGATAAAAGATGGCTCAAACACTTATATATTACCTGTTATGAAGAGATGATGCAAAAAAATTTCGCCTGCAAATATGCAAAATCATACGCACACTCGCTACTTGAAATCACAAAAGAATCATGATAAAATAAAACAATGAATGTGCATCGCTTAAGCGATGTTTTTTAGAAAAGGAGCTATTTTATATTATGGCAAAACAAAACGATGGGTTTGTGCAGCATATTACGCCGCAGGCGGAGGATTTTTCTCGCTGGTATACCGACGTCATCAAGATGGCGGATATGGTGGATTATTCTGACGTCAAGGGCTGTATGGTGATTAAACAATATGGATATGGCATATGGGAGCTGATTCAGCAGGAAATGGACGCAAGGATTAAGGAAACGGGACACAAAAATGCGTATTTTCCACTGCTGATTCCCAAGCACTTATTGGAAACTGAGGCGGAGCATGTTGAGGGCTTTGCGCCAGAGGCTGCATGGGTGACCATTGGCGGAAACGAAGAGTTGGCAGAGCCGTTGTGCATTCGCCCAACCTCTGAAAGCATTATTTGCTCGATGTATTCAAAGTGGGTACAGAGCTATCGTGATTTGCCGGTTTTGCTGAACCAATGGTGTAATGTTTTGCGCTGGGAAAAAAGCACAAGACCGTTTTTGCGCACCTCTGAGTTCTTATGGCAGGAGGGGCATACGGTGCATATGACACAGCAAGAGGCGGAAGAAGAAACGCTGAAAATGCTGCGTGTCTATCAAGAATTTGCAAAAAATGTGCTGGCGATGCCTGTGCTAATTGGACAAAAAAGCGAAAAAGAGAAGTTTGCAGGGGCGGACCATACGTATACGATGGAGGCACTGATGCTTGATGGCAAGGCATTGCAGATGGGAACTTCGCATAATTTGGGGCAGAACTTTGCAAAAGGGTTTGATATACAGTTTTTGGATAAGGACGGCAAAAAGAAATATGCGTGGCAGACCTCGTGGGGGACTTCTACACGCATGATAGGCGGACTTATTATGGTGCATGGTGATGAGCGTGGGCTGCGGCTTCCGCCAAGAGTAGCACCTGTGCAATGTGTGATTGTGCCTGTTGCGGTGCATAAAGAGGGCGTGCTGCAAAAGGCACAGGAGCTTTTTTTACAGCTAAAGCATGCAGGTGTGCGTGTAGAGCTTGATGAACGTGACCAAAGCCCAGGGTGGAAGTTTAACGAGTGGGAGCTTAAGGGCGTGCCGATTCGTTTGGAAATTGGGCCACGAGATATTGAAAACAAAGTTTGTATGCTTGCAAGACGTGATACGTGCGCAAAAGATGCCTATTCGCTTGAAAATATAGACAGAACAGTCATTGAGATGTTAGACGATATACATGAAACAATGTATACACAGGCGCTTGCATTCCGTGAAGAGCATACCTATGATGCGAAAAACTGGGACGAGTTTATGCAGGGAATTGAGCAGAACCACGGGCTTGTACGTGCGATGTGGTGCGGAGAAACTGCCTGCGAGGAGCAAATCAAAGAAAAAACGGGTGTGACGACACGCTGCAAACCTTTTGAGCAGGAAGACTTGGGGGAAGTGTGCGTGCATTGTGGAAAACCTGCAAAACAAATGATGATTTTTGCAAAGAGTTATTAAATAATATGTTCTTGAAGAAAAAGACTGAGCGACGAGGCTTGGTCTTTTTTCTGCTTAATGATGCACAAATTTAAGGATTTGGCTTTTTTATTTGTTCTGTGGTATAATAGAACTATATATAAAGAGGTAGTTTATGAAAATAGAGTTATCCGACGGTAGTAGTTTAAAAATCGAAATCAGCAAAAAAGAGATGAAAAGCATTCGATTGCGGGTGTGCAATGATGGTAGGGTGTGCGTGAGTGCGCCTGAGCATATTGATGACGCACGCATTTATGATTTTGTATGCTCAAAAAAAGGCTGGATTGAAAGCCATATTAAAAACATGGTAAAAGTACCGAAAGACGACACTGTGATACGGTTTATGGGTGTTGATTATGCGGTGGAAACAGTAAAAGACCGTCGAACGGGTGTTGCACTCAATGATAAAAACATGACTGTTTTTTGTTCGGATCCTTTGGAATATAAAAAAATTGTTCAAAAATGGTGGGTGGAGCAATCCATTCAAAAAATTAACGATTTTGTGGACAAGTGGTATCTTGTTTTTGCACAGTTTGATGTGCCAAAACCCGAAATTAAAATCAGAAGAATGAAAACGCTGTGGGGAAGCTGTACGGCTACAGATGCCACAATCAGAATTAATTATTTTCTGATGTGTGCGCCTGCGGACTCCATTGAATATGTTATTCTGCACGAGATGACGCATTTGCTTCATCAGAATCATGGCAAAGAATTTAAAGACTTTCTGACAAAGTATATGCCTGACTGGAAAGAACGAAAGAGGGCATTGGAACAGGAATATGCCAACATTCAAACAGTTTAAACAAAGGCCATAGAGCGAAAATTCTATGGCTTTTTTGATACGCACTTTTTAGAATAAAACGGGTTAGACATAGTCTAAAACCTGAAGCGGATCAGAAAAAATGTAATCTGGTTTTTCGGATAAGTGATTTTTGCTCCATTGCGCAAAGGCAAACGAAATACCTGCGCTTTTTGCGCACGATAAATCATAAATGGTATCACCAATAAACAACGGATTTTTATAATTTGTTAGTTTTAAATAAGCAAGAACTGGCTCTGGGTGTGGCTTGTGATGCGTTGTATCCTCGGTGCAGAGCGAAATTGGAAAGTACTTTTTTAAATCAAA
>JAVXBD010000035.1:0-12813 GCA_036660175.1 Christensenellaceae bacterium
CCCGTGAGAGGTGCGACCCTTAGTGTTTGCTGAAAATACAAACAGAAAATATATTTCAATCCACGCACCCCGTGAGAGGTGCGACACAGGAAGCAAGCCTTTTGTTAGTCAATTTACAGATTTCAATCCACGCACCCCGTGAGAGGTGCGACTCTAAAAATGCTTTAAAATAGGCATTTATTTATCGCACATCTTATTTGGGGCGGACATTTTTCTATAATAACAAAGACTTTACATAATGAAAACAAATGTTCACTTATGGTTCGCACTTCTATAAAATAAGCGGTCCATCTAAGTCAACAGTTTCTTTGTTACCTACATGCTCAATTTTCCCTTTCCATTTATTTCCGAGATAATAGTAACGCAAGCTATCTTTCTCTTTATCCATAATATCCTCTATTCTTTTTTTCAAAGTTAAAAACGTTCCATAATCAATCAAACATTCAAATAAAGAATTCTGAACTCTTTTCCCATAATTTAAACAGGATTTGCTTATTTGCCTCAGACGCTTTTTACCTGCAGGTGTTTCTGTATTTACATCATACGCAATAATTACATACATATCTTCACCTCTACCTCCACAAAAACGGCGAATATTCTTGTACATCTTCTCTTAAAAACCGATTGAGTAGCTGAGCCTGTACATATGGAATTAAGCCAATTTCGATTTTTTCATGGATAATCGGATGCGTAATGATTTCTTTTTTCCTATCCTGCCACCTTGTAAGCAGCTTTTTTCTGCAATCATCTGTCATCAGCACCCCGCCGCCTTCTTTTTCAACAAAATCCTTGGCAGTCACTTCTTTTAGGTTAATCATAGAAATAACCAGTCTATCCACCATGTACGCTCTTAGCTCTTCAACCATATCCAGTGCAAGCGAGGCTCTTCCCGCCCGTAATTTGTGCATAAACCCAACATACGGATCCAGTCCGACGGTTTCCAGCGCCGAACGAATTTCAAAAGACAGAATAATATACAAATAAGAAAGCATACAGTTGACATTATCTTCTGGTGGTCTTTTGGTTCTGCCATACAAATAAAAATCTTGTTTTTGAGAAATAATCATATCCGAAAACACCTCAAAATACGCTCTTGCCGCATTTCCCTCAAATCCACGCAGCTCATCCTCGTCATTAAAATCATATGTACGGTCTATGATTTCCGCAAAATATTCAGAACATTTCTCCAAGTCTGTACAATCCGCATCATTACAATCTCGAATACTTCTTTGCAGATTTTTTCGTGTATTATATAGCTTTGCGCTGACAATGTTCTTTGCAAAATCAAGGCAAAAATCCGCATCTTGCGCACACCTATATTGTTTCATACGTGTATAAACGCTTCCTTTTGTTCTTCCAACAATACTGGCAAGAAACTTTCCTGTCGGCGTCATAAAATAAAGTCCAACACCCTCTTCTGCACATTTTCCCATGAACGCAGGGCTCACCCCCATATAATTAAAACAAACAATATTCTCAATATTCACAAGCGGCAATCTGAATTTTTCATCATCTTCCAGTCTGACAACAATATTTTCTCCATCAAGTGATAAATAAGATTTTTCGTTTGTAATATATAAGGTGTTTAGCAGCTTTCTCATAACAGCTCCTTTTTCAGCAATCCTGCTATTGCCACTCTGTTTATAGAATTTGCTTTGAAAATATCATGCAGACAAATATCAGCCAAAGAGCATAACTTGCAAATTTGATTTTCCGGCATAGGAGGAAGACTGTCTGTTCTCATAATCGCCATCATTTCTCTCAACTTTGTTTGAATATCACTTCGCAATTCTTCTGTCATATCAATCTTGACTCTGCGGCGCACTTCTTTATAAAAAACATCAACCGTCTCAATCTTTACACCAAACATTTCCTCTAAGCACATTGCTACCAGCCCTATTTGAAAATTATCTGCCTTGCTTTTTTCGGGCTTTCCATTTTTATATTCAATCGGGTTTATTTTCCACTTTCCTTCTTTTCCCTTGATGCGCACCCCATCATCTGCTTTTATAAACTCCACCAAATCGGCAATTCCGTATACATTCAATGCTTTTGAGAACACAGGAACACTGCGGCTTATGTGAATGTTCCCCCTTTTCTCATTGAAAAAGGGGTCATCCACTTTGCTGTGAAGCAATTCTCCTTCGACAATCTTATAATTTGTTCCCCATTCTCCATCCACAAACATCAGTGCAAATCTTCTTTTGCAATAGACATATTGTTTAATTGCAGAAATAGGAATCCTTTCTAAGTCATCAAATTCGCTTTTCAACGCTAACACCATTCGGCATATTTTCTGTATTGATTTTCACCTCGTAATCCGCATACTTCCTTGCAGGTTCATCTCCATTTGTCTTTGTTATGGTAACTCGATCCAGCAACAAGTGAGAAGGCGCATTACCGATTACGCTTTCATGTTTGAATAGTATCAAATCTCTTACCGCCATCTTTCCTCTTGCAGCAGAATGATCATTTTCAAACATATTGATAATTGCCTCCCATAGAAGCGATAAATCGTCCTCCGTAAATCCGACTTTTTGTGCAAGTGCTGCCGAAACAAATCCCTCTGCTCTATACAGCGCATAAGGCACATAACTTTTTTTGCCCATTTCCGTTTCACCTTTTGCTGCAATTTTTGCGTTTGTTATTGCCATTCTAGTAATGGTTATTTCTTGACTAAAAATCGGGTCCATGCTCTTTGCAAAGTTAATCTGTACAGGACCTCGAACAATACCACACGGGCAATCCCCCGTACTCATTACTGCACCAAACGTACGAACATCATAATAATTTTTGCATATCCACTCTTGTGCATTTTTAATTTCTTCTGACTTTGCTCCCTTTGGTTTTATGCCCAAAGCAGTATATGCTTCTTCAAGTTTAGGATTCAAAATCTCTTTTATAAATATTTTATTTCCCGTACTATCTTGTTTTACAAGCTCGACATAATTTCTTATCTTTCTTTTTAGGCACACATCCGTCACTATGCCATGTCCTGTTTCTGCATCCACTCTTGGCATATTGCCTGCATCTGGATCACCATTTGGATTTCCATTTTCCACGTCAAAAAGCACCACAAATTCGTATCTGTTTTGAATTACATTTTCGTTCATTTTTTATTCCTCCTCTTTCTTTTCTCTTTTTTTATAGTTTTCTTGAGTCTGTTGATAATATCCCAGTATGAATTTTCCTTGATTTTCCATGTTCTGTACTTTAGGAAACATTTGCATATCTCCGTCAGAAAGCAATTTTCCTAATTTAATATCCCAATACTTACGTGAAGACTCTGGCGTTATTTTTGCCAGATGAAATTGGGCAAGCTTTATCAGTCTTGGGAACACCAATGCAGGATTAGCACAAGCAGATGCGAAAAATTTGTCTTTGATGGTTGCGTTAATATCATCACCCAACGCATTTTTTTGTATCATTTCCAATACAGCAAAGGTCCTCCCTAAAACATACGCATAATCTTTGTTTTCCTCGTTTAACCCCATTGTAATCTCCTCCTTCTTCTTATTTTTTCTGTTTTTTCTGTTTAGAATCCCTTTTAGAATCGCTGCTCTTGCCTGTGTCACGCTTGCTTCTGTTTTTACTCTTAAAATCGTTTGATTTAAGAGCAACTGTGGATAACTATCTCCTGTCAGTATCGCACGCATAATCGCTCCGCCTAAAAGGGGATTTGGTTTTTTGTCTTTGCTTTTCGGACTGATTGTCGCATACAGCAAAGAGCCTATCGTTATTCTTTTTTTGCCTTTCGCTCCGCCATAAATCGAAATATCGTCATAATGCTGCTTGATTTTATTGCAAAACTCTTCAAAAGAATTATTATAGAAGAATCTTACAGAAATTCTGCCAGCATTCGGCGAAAGCCCCAGCACATAGAACTGTACATTTTCATCAATTTCGTACTCGTTTGGAATACCTTTGATGCCATCTTCCAAAATCGTTTTTACAATCTCTTGTATCTCTTTTGCTTTATCACTTTGTTCTTCATCATCGGCATCTGCAGCATTATTCATAAAATCCAAAAAAATGTCTTCATATATTCCATTTTTCTCATTTGCCCAAAAAACAGTGGTGGCATCTCCTATAAACATTTTTTGCGAGTTGCTGTTTAAAAGATATTGCAGCGTTGTATAAAATTTAAACATCGCTTGCTCGCTTATTCTTGCATTATATCCACGTGACAATCCATAAGAAGAATCCGATGGCTGCTGCATACAAATCAAAGAAGCACCCGTCGCATTTGCACCTCTTACTCCCTGTACTTGCGAAATAATGCGTGCAAGCGGCTGTCTTTGCCCAGTAATAGAGCATTGTGCCACAACCTCCTCACTATTTTCTTTTTTATCCGCACTTTTCTTTTGCCAGAGCCTAATGATTTCTTCGTTTTCATGAAAATAAGTTCTTGCCCCATCCAGCTTAAATACGATATTCCCTGCAAACCCTTCGCCTTTTTTGCCATAGTGTTTTTTTAGAATCTCGTTCTCAAAAACATCCTCAATTTTCCATTTTTCAAAGAATGCTTTGATGGCTTTTGCTTCTTTAGACTCTGCATTTTCAAACATCTGGATATGCAGTTCTTTGGCGCATTCAAACTTTTTCTGGCATAGCTCCTGCACACCGTTTTTTACTTCTCCACCAAAAACATACGCAAAATTATCGCATACTGGTGAAGCCGCAATCCCCGGAATCTTTAGCCTAATAGGCATTTGATAGTTCTTTTGATTCTCGTATGCAATTAAATCCAGCAAATCTCCATTTTCTGAAAGGATTGCTTCATATTTTACATTGCAGCTTTCAAATCCATAAGGACAGATTAGCTTTTCCTTGTCTAATACGTCATAATAATCGCATAGCGCACTTACTATCATTCCACCACCTCCACATCTGTTGTAAGATCCAGCACCCCGTCTATAAGTTTCGCTCTAAAAAATTTAGGATCTACTGCTATTCTGTCCTTTTTTTCGTTTAGAGAATAACCAATATCATACAGCATATACCCCAAATCCATCTCTCCATGCAGCGCACTTTTAGGCATTTCACCGTCTTTTAAAATAGCAAACTCTGCACCAAACTCTCTTGTTCCCAAGCACGGCTTGCTGAAATACTGACCATTGCGCAATCTTCTTAACGCAATATTATAGTGCTTTTCGATGGTGTCTGTTTCTCCCGCATTTTCTTTGTTTAGCTCAAAATGCGCCTCAATTACATACATCACATTGGTAAGCACCATCGCCGCTCGCTGATGTCTGCACTCATTTGATTCGATATAGTACGGTTCTTTCGTTTCTGACGTTTTTTTAATTCGATTAAGCTGTACAACCTGCGTCACTTCATTTCTTCTGATGTTTGTAAATTTGATTGGATTAATCACATGAATCTTATCAATTGTCCAAAAAATCGCGGGTTTCCAATATATAGATTCTATCAATCCTCTTGCTGCCGATGGTGTAATCATGTCATAGCTTACTCTTTCAACCTTCAGCTCTGGTCTGGAAAAGCAGGCATAATCACCCCACACTTTAAATTTCACTCCATATCCCATAAAACCACTCCTTTCCTTATATTAAATAACTTTGAGCATTCAAATTCTCGTCAGTGAAAATTTTCAGCCCTGTTTTTTTATCATAGTAGTTAAGATTATTCAGCACAAAGCTGTCAATTGACAATTTCTCCAACACATGGTCACTCTCTATTTTTTCAAATTCGTTTTTATAGACAGAAACACAATACTGCTGAAGCTTTCTTAACGTATCTTTTGTAAATGTGTTTTCTTTTATTTCTTTTACTAATTTTTCACAATTTTTATCTGTCTGTACAATAATTTGATAGGTATCCTCTTTTATAAACTTGAATTTTTTTGCGGCATCTGCAAAATTTAACTTAAATTCATTTCCAACTCGCTCAAACTCACTCAATATATTTTCTTTATCAAGCATACCGCCGTTTTGCGCATAATCATATAGCAAATCAAAATACTGATGAATCCCTTCAAGGTCAAACGCATGCTCTTTATTGACACGTATCACTTGCTCCGCAATGCTAATCATCGGCTGTATGGCTTTTGGTGTATTGGTTTCTTGGGGATTTGGTTTAAAAGCGTAAACCTTTCCGCTTTTTTGCCTGCCCTCTCTGTTTGCACGTCCACCTGCCTGAATGATGCTGTCGATGCCTGCAAGACTGCGAAAAACACACGAAAAATCAATGTCCACACCCGCCTCTATCAATTGTGTAGAAAACACAATCGTTTCTTTGCCGTTTTCTAATCTCTCTTTGATTTCTTTTATGACTGCACTCCTATGAAGCGGTGTCATCAAGGTGCTTAAATGAAAAACGCTCTCTGATTGGCTTGATTTTTGGTAAAGTGCGTAGGCATGCTTTCTGGAATTTAGCACCACCAGCGCATTCTTTTGGCAGGACACAAGCTGTATCAGCTGCTCGTTTGTTTGTTCTCCAATAAGCTCATACTCTGTTCTTTTTAGACTCTCAAAAAGAGCATTTGCATCTTCTATGATTGGAGCAGCCTTTAACCCTTTATATTGAAACCGCTCAATCTCTGGCTGTGTGGCACTGCACAGCACTGCGCTCACCTTATAGTTCGCAATCAACTCGCTGACTGCATAAAGACAAGGCGACAGATATTCTCTTGGAATGGTTTGCGCCTCATCAAAGATGACAACGCTGCTGGAAATGTTATGAATTTTACGCAGCTTGGAGCTTTTCACCGCATACAGCGATTCAAAAAACTGTACATTTGTCGTAACAATAATGGGTATATCCCACGTTTCGCTTGCAAACCTGAGTTTTTCCTGCTCCTCTTCAGATAAACCGTCCATAATCACGTGCGTATGATGCTCCAGAACATTTTCTTTTCCAAAAATATCCGACAGCACTTTTGCATTTTGTTCAATGATACTTGTAAAAGGAATCACATATATGATTCTTCTTAGTCCATGCTCTTTGGCATGATTCAGTGCAAAATGCAGAGATGACAGTGTTTTTCCGCCGCCTGTCGGCACAGTCAGTGTAAACAATCCCTGTGGTTTTTTTGCACTGCTTATACATTGCTTTAAAACCTCTGCACGAATCGTATTGATTGTACTGCCATCGTTTTTTGGGAGATTCTTTTGTGCTGTTTCCCACAATTCGTTTATGGTTGCATATTTTCTATCAATTTTTATACCGCTGCAAAACTCCTGCGTATCTGTCCAATCAGAATCAATCAGCACAGAATACTGCATACGCACATACATGGACATCAAAAAGCCCATATGTTTATAGTTTTGAAACTGTTTTGGTACAATAGCAGTCGGCATTGGAACTTGTGCAATGCTTTCCAGATGTTTTCTTTCGTAATCGTTCATTTTTGCAAAATAACTGTTATCCGCTTTGCTTGCCACATTCCCTCTGTTTTTCAAGCCGCCATGATGGCAGGCAACCACCATTGCACAAATGTTTGCAATCGGATCTATTTCTTGTAAAACGCACGCACCCTCGCACGTATGGTTACACTTGATTGCTTTGCCACGTATTCTCTGCTGAAACTTTTCGTTATATTTTCCAAGATCATGCAACAGCCCCATTGCTCTGGCTAAGTTTTCTCCGCCAAAAAAGCACGCTCGTGATGCACAGTACTGCGCAACATTCAGCAAATGCACCTGTAGCAACTGGCACTCCTCTTCGCTTGTAAAGGTTTTCCCGTCCTTTGTATGAGCCAAATAATTCATCTATCCTGCCCTCCCTTTACTTTTCATTATAAACCATGGGTACGTACAACTTGGTGCAACTATGAAATTTTTTCTATTTTTTAAATAATTTGTATAAATGATGTTCTTATTATATCATAGACACTCAAAAAAAGGAAAATATTTCTATTTTTCACACAAAAATCCACATTCTACTTTCTTTCCGAAATGGATTTTAGGATATTATTCGATAGATGACTTTTTTAAGCAATTATTAGATTGTAATATAAGCATCGGCATACTGCACGATTGATTTTTTCACTTAAATATCCTGTTTTCGCTTTTTCTGCTCAGTCTGTTTTGCTTTCTTGCAATTGCTCTTTCGTATTCTTCTTTTTCCTCTTGTGTTTCTATGATAATACTGGGAACTTTTATTGGCTTTTTATGTGCATCAATCGCCACAAAAACAAGATAGGCAGTATTGGTACGTATTTTTTTCTGGGCATGAGGCTGCTCGGAATAGACATCGACACGCACCTCAAGCGAGGTATTCCCTGTCCACGTTACACTTGCACGTAGCGTCACAATATATCCAATTGGAATAGAAATCTTAAAATCCATGCTGTCCAGTGCGGCAGTTGTCACATCTCTGTTTGCATGACGTGATGCACACACCGCACCAATGATGTCCACCCACTGCATCAGCGTTCCGCCATGCAGATTTCCCATCTGGTTCGTATCGCCCGCCATCACAATATGGGTTGCCTCGGAATAGGATTCCTGTATTTTCTTGCTCATGACGCTCCTCTTTTCTTTCTATCTAATAAACTATTTTTGTATGATTCATATTGATTATACTATATCAGCTTTTAAAAATCTTGTTTATTTTGATTTCTCAAGCCATGCGATTACATTATTTTTACTTTCATGAATACCACGTGTGTTTTTGGTTTATAACTACATATCCATTGATTTATTATGAAAAAAATCTGAGGGAGATGATTGATTGTGAATGTGAAAAAGATTTCTTTTTTTCAGTTAATCTTTTTGACAATGGCATTTTTTGCCTCTATTCGAAGAATCCCCAACATTGCTTATGCAGGATGGGAATCCATCTTTTTTATGGCATTTGCCGTCATATTGTTTGTTTTGCCAATTTCTTTTGTGTCTGCCGAACTTGCAACAGCTATGCCCGTTGATGGTGGGCTTTCAGTATGGATTAGCAAGGCAATCTCTCCACGATGGGGCTTTACAGCGGCGTTTCTTGTGTGGATACAAATGTGCTTTGGCATGGTTACGGTGGGCGCTGCTTTTGCGGATATGCTTGCAACCATGACAGGTGCAAAATTTTTGATTAGCAATAATATTTTTATTGGTATTGTTGTCATCTCTATTTTTTGGCTGATTACATTTTTAATTCTAAAAGGTGTACCCATCACAGCAATCAGCACTTATGGCACAATTTTTGGTCTATTAATACCTCTTGGAGTATTGCTTGTTTGCGGCACAATTTTCGCCATCACCAAAAGTCCCAATGTCATTGCCGCACCAACGCTTTCAGAGATTATCCCAAACCGTAGCGACATTGGCACGCTTTCACGATTAACAGGTATTATCTTCTTGTTTGCAGGCATGGAACAAGCTTCCAGCTTTGCAAATAAAATTGAAAATCCCCGCAAAAATTATCCGAAAGCCATCATCATTGCGACTTGTCTTATTGCAGTTCTATTTACTTATGCAGGCATTATTACCGATCAATTAATTGCAGAAACTGGCATCATTTTATCCGATCCTGCACAAGTTTTTGCCCTCATATTCAGCGGCTGGGGCATTTCATGGGTAACGCCAATTATCGCTGGTATGATTGCGCTTTCCTGCGTAACTGAGATGTCTGCGTGGTCAGTAGGCCCTTCTCGTGGTATGCTTCGGTGCGCTCGTGCAGGAAATTTGCCGCCTGTTTTTCAAAAAACAAACAAGCACGATATTCCGACTGCATTTTTACTGGCACAGGCAATCATTGTGACAGCAGTTGCCCTTATTTTTGTATTCATACCTGGCACAAATGGCGTGTTTAATACCATTCTGACAATGGCAGTCGCTCTTTACTGCATTGTTTATATTCTCATACTCATCTCTGGCATCATCTTTCGAATGAAGCATCCCAAAGACAAACGGGCATTTAAAATCCCAGGCGGCAACATCGGAATGTGGATTGTTTCGCTTGTCGGCCTTGCGGGTATTGTATTTGTTATCAGTACCAGTTTCATTCCGCCGTCCTCGCTAAAGCCCACCGAACATCTCGGCTATATTCTGTTTATTATCATTGGAATGGTGGTATGTACGGCAATTCCGCTGTTAATCTACCGATTTAAAAAAGCCTCATGGACTCCAAAATCCATCGAAAAAGAAAAAAATTCCTAATCTTCCTCAAAATAAAAACAGCGTCCACCTCAAAACTGTGAACGCCGTTTTTATGTGTTTAATTAATAGGCAATTTCAAGAATGTTTCTGATGTCGTCTTGATTCAGCTTAACAAAATGCCCCACAGTACCGCCGTTGTGGTATGCACACTTTTGCGCCATATCATCAAGCGCCTCTTTTTCGTTGATTCCCAAATCTCTTAAAGAAACAGGCATATTGATTGATTTTGCAAATATCATCAATCTTTTTATGCCCTGCATAATGGTTGCATCTGGATTTTTAAAGTCATATTCCACATCAAAAACACGCATTGCAAACTGTGCAAATCGATCCATGTCTTTTGAATAGACATATTTTATCCATGCTGGAAATATCACCGAAAGACCTGCCCCATGCGATACATCATACTTTGCAGAAAGCTCATGCTCTATCATATGCGAACCCCAATCTTCCTCTCTGCCCATGCCAAGCGTTCCATCATGCGCCATTTTGCATGCCCACATAATCTGTGCCCGTGCCTCATAGTTTTCAGGCTCGTTTACGACTGTTCTTCCGTATTTTAACAAGGAACGTATCACACCCTCGCACATTCTGTCTGTGACATCAACCGATTGTGTATTAGTAAAATAACGCTCCATAATATGCGCTATCGCATCAAAAATTCCTGCCGCCGTATGATAAGCAGGCACAGTAAACGTCACTTCTGGATTCAAAATTGAAAAGACAGGGCGAGCACGATTATCACAATAATCAAGCTTTTCCATGGTTTCTTCTTTTGTGATAACCATTCCATCAGAAGATTCACTGCCTGCACCTGGAATGGTGAGTATCGCCGCCACAGGTAAAATTGCCTTAGCTGTTTTCTTTTTTTGAAAATAATCCCAGACATCATCGCTGTTTGGTGTGCCGCACGCAATCGCCTTTGCGGAGTCTATCACGCTTCCGCCGCCCACTGCCAGTATAAATCCAATACCATTTGCACGACAAAGATTGATTCCCTCATATACCAGCGATAACCGAGGATTCGGCTTGACGCCGCCCAGCTCAAAGACGCACAGCCCTGCCTCTTTTAAAGACTGACGGACTCTGTCTAATAATCCAGATTTTTCTGCACTGGCTCCGCCATAATGTAGCAGCACTTTATCACAGTATTTCGCCGCTTCCTCACCTACCTGAAGCTCTGAATCTTTTCCAAAAATCACTTTGGTTGGATTATAAAAAACACCATTATCCACGAATTTGTCACTCCTTTTATAGTTTGTATTACTGTCTGTATTTTACCTTTATCTAAACTGAATGTCAAACGAATAAACAAAAGGAATGCCGCCTAAAGTTCTGCCGCACTCCTCTTTTATTCGTTATTTTTATATAGAATCAGGTATGTTTTTCTTTTAGATTTCCCATTTCCTTTCTGATTTCTTTCATACGCTGTGTATATGGTTTATTGTAGGTAGAGCAGCCCACATTTTCTTGCCTGATTAAAAACTCGATACAGTTATCACACGCTGTACACCAGTTGATTTCGTTATCTCTGCCTTCTTGCATCTTCTTTGGAAGATATGGATCTGCAAACGATTGCCTGCCTAAGCATATCATATCGACAATTCCCTCGGAAATGTTCTTGTTTGCCCAAAATCTCATGCTGTTTTTTTCAGGAGCAACCGCTTGGAAGTTTGTGCCTTTTCCGTTTCTGAAGATGGAATAAGCCGAACCAATTACCGCTGTTTGCGGTTTTAGATTATCTCTGCATACTTTTTGGAAGTATTGATGCAAATATCCATAGTCTGGAAGCTTTTGATCTGGCTGCGAAAGTGCTAAGGTATGTGATGGCGAGCCTGCCGACTGCAAAATATAATGTGCGCCTCTTTGCTCAAGTCCCTTGATTAAATCAATTGATTCTGTTAAATCCATCACAGCACTGTCTGCACTTATGCTTCCCTGCCCACCTGGAAATCCCTCATAAATTGAAACTTTAGAGCCAACAATAAAATTAGGATCATTGACTTCTCTGACGATTCTTTCTGTTAGGTCAAACGCATATTGTCTGCGGTGTTCCCATGAGCCGCCATATTTCCAGTTATCCTTATTAAACGGTCTTAAAATCTGCGAGCCTAAATATCCATGACAGAATTTAAGATCCATACCGTCTGCGCCTGCATCATGTGCAATTTTTGCCGCCAAAACAAAGTTGTCCATAATGACTTTGATTTCATCTTCACCAATTAATGCCGCATCTTCATATCCATACAGCGGCTGTTTGGTAACTCTTACACGTTTAGAAAACTCATTGCTGCTGATTTCACCAGAGTGTGTCAACTGAAAAATAAAAATCGGATCTTTGTTGATTTCTCTTAAATGTGCGACAAACTTTTCCAACGCTTTTGCGTTGTGCGGCAAAATGCTCAACTGGTTTTTTCTGGAGATATTCTCATACTGCGTAGTAATTGCCTCTAAGTCAATCAATCCTGCGCCGCCTTCAAACAGCTTTTCATAACGCTCATAGGTGCGTGCGCTCGGGTTTCCATGCTCATCTGCATCACAGCATTCCATGGCATTCATGGCAATACGGTTTTTTGCAGTTTTTGTGCCTATTTTGATAGGCGAGAACATAATTTCATCTTTCATCTTGACTATCCTCCTAATATTTTATGATTGAGTGCTTTTTTAATATCTTTATAAAAGTGATTTCTTCTGATAAGGTGAT
>JAVXBD010000036.1:0-12684 GCA_036660175.1 Christensenellaceae bacterium
ATCAAGATTTTGTTTGCTTTTCGCCATTCTTTTCTTGAGCCACACAAGGGCTTACCTTGCTTACAGCATCAATCAGCGACGCCTTATCGCCGCAATCTCATCAAAAAAACCATCAAAAAAGAGCCATTGCCTTTGGAAATCAAAAGGTGACCGCTCTTTTTTTGTATCATTTATTATTTTTTACCGCTCACAAAAATCCAATCTTCCTGCGTATTGACCACAACTTCCCGATACCCTGCATCGCAAAAAAGCTGCCTTAGCTGCTCTTTTGTATGATTGTGCATAGCAAGCAGCTCTACAATTTCAATATCACGCTGTCTTTGCCCTTCGTGTACATACATCTCTGCAATAATAGCAAATGTGCCGCCCTCTTTTAGCACTCTATATACTTCTTTAAAATCATGCTCGATCTGCGGCCAGAAGTAGTAGCTCTCTATGGAGGTTATTACATCAAAAAAGCAGTCTTGATACGGTAACTCTGACACCGTCCCCTGCACAATGTGCATCTTGCCTGTTTTAACATCTGCCGCATTTTCTTTGACTGCACACGACACCGAAGTCTTAGAATAATCAATGCCATAAAGGCTTGCCTGCTCTGCCGCCATCGACATCTTCTTTAAGGCTTTGCCGCCGCCGCACCCAATATCAAGAACGGTATCCGCCGCATGAAATGTTATTTGATGCAGTCCCCAGTCTGTAAGCTGTGCATGGCTTTTATTCATTCTGCCAATCACCGCCTTGCCCATCATACCCACTGGTTTTTTTGCATGCCTAAGCACTTTATCTGCAATCTTCATTATTTTTTATTGGACCTCAGCCGCAATTGGTGATCCAAGATTCTCTTGCGGATTCTTAAGTTTTTTGGTGTGACTTCTAATAATTCATCATCGCCCAAAAACTCCAGCATTTCTTCAAGACTCATTGTTTTTGGTGTTGTCAGCCGCAAAGAATCATCACTGCCCGATGCACGAACGTTGGAAATATGTTTTTTCTTGCAGACGTTTACGACCAAATCCTCATTTTTTGGAGAATACCCAACAACCATGCCAGCATAAACCGCCGTTGGCGCACCGATAAACAGCACTCCACGTTCCTGTGCATTATACAAGCCATATATGACCGCATCTCCGCTCTCAAAAGCAATCAGCGAGCCATAACTGCGCCTATCAATATCACCTTTATACTCCTCATATCCAGAGAAAACGGTATTTAAAATACCCTCTCCACGTGTATCCGTCATAAACTCACTGCGGTATCCGAAAAGGCCACGAGCTGGAATCAAAAATTCGATTCTCATTCTATCGCCCTGCGGTGTCATATGTACCATTTCTGATTTTCTTGCGCCCAATTTTTCTATCACGCTGCCTACGCTTTCGCTTGGTATATCCACAAGCAATCTCTCGATAGGCTCACACATTTGACCATTTATGGTTTTAAACAGCACTTTTGGTGTGGATACCTGAAACTCGTATCCTTCACGACGCATTGTTTCAATCAAAATTGAAAGGTGCATTTCTCCACGACCCAAAACTCTAAATTTATCTGCGCTGTCCGTTTCTTGCACATTAAGCGAAACATCTTTGCGGAGTTCATTTAATAATCTTTCACGCAAATGCCTTGAGGTTACAAACTTACCCTCACGTCCTGCAAAGGGACTATCGTTTACCGAGAAGGTCATCTCTACAGTAGGCTCTGAAATCTTCACAAACGGAATGGGTTCAAAGGTATACGGCGCACATATGGTGTTGCCGATGTTTACAGTATCCAATCCCGAAAAAGCAATAATATCTCCTGCCCTTGCACTTTGTACGGGTATCCGCTTTAAGCCATCATACTGATAAATTGCGGTTACCTTTCCGGTGGTGCAAAGGTCTTCTATGTGATAATCACACAAAGATACCTCCTGCCCTTGTTTAATCTCTCCACGTTCGATTCTGCCCACTGCAATTCTGCCCACGTATTCGTTATAATCAATAGACGAAACAAGCATCTGCAAAGGCTCTTCCCAGTTTCCCTGCGGAGCAGGAATATAGCTAACAATCAAATCAAAAAGCGGATTTAGATTCTCGCCCTTTGCATTTGGATCAAGCGTTGCTGTGCCTTCTCTTCCCGAGCAATAAATAATCGGACTGTCAAGCTGCTCTTCTGTTGCATCAAGATCCATCAGAAGCTCTAAGACTTCGTCGCCGACTTCGTTTAGCCGAGCATCTGGTCTATCCATTTTATTGACGACAACAATCACTCTGTGGTTTAACTCCAGTGCTTTTTGCAGAACAAAACGGGTTTGCGGCATAGGCCCTTCAAAGGAATCCACCAGCAAAATAACACCGTTTACCATCTTTAAAACACGCTCTACTTCGCCGCCAAAATCTGCATGCCCTGGTGTATCCACAATATTTATTTTGATACCCTTATAATAGGTAGCGGTATTTTTTGCAAGTATTGTAATGCCACGTTCCCGCTCTAAATCTCCAGAATCCATGACTCTGTCCGCCACTACTTGATTATCCCGAAAGCTTCCGCCCTGCTTTAACATTTCATCAACAAGTGTGGTTTTTCCGTGGTCAACGTGTGCGATGATTGCTACATTTCTTAAATCTTCTCTAATCAATATTTTTCTCCCTTTTTAGGCAGCGCCTGCCTATATCAATAACTACTAAACCTCTGTTTAACTTATAAATTATACTACATATTCCATTTGGGTGCAAGAAAAATCTCTGCAATACCGTTCATTGACAGATACGCATAGAAATAGGATAATAGTTTTAAAAAGTAGCGCATTGGAGATTCTTATGGAGTTATTATCCCCTGCCGGAAGTTTTTTAAGCTTGCAGGCTGCCGTTCAAAATGGTGCAGATGCCGTCTATATTGGCGCATCTGAATTTAGTGCAAGACAATTTGCGGATAATTTTGATGATATTTCCGCTGCGGTTTCCTATGCACATCTACGCCATGTAAAGGTATATTTGGCCATCAACACACTGATTCATGATAGAGAAATACCCCGCTTTTTAGAGCTTGCAAAAACAGCCGCCAAAAGCGGTATTGACGCATTTATCGTGCAGGACTTGGGCTGTGCTATGCTTTTAAAAAAGCTTTGCCCTGCGGTTGCTCTGCATGCAAGTACGCAAATGACCATTCACAACACTGCTCAGGCACAGCTCTTACAATCGTTGGGTTTTCAGCGTATTGTGCTGGCACGTGAATTGTCTTTTGAGCAAATTTGCACCATCGCCAAAAATGTACAGCTTGAACTGGAGATATTTGTACATGGCGCACTGTGCGTGTGCTATTCTGGTCAGTGCCTGATGAGCAGCCTGCTTGGCGCACGCAGTGCAAACAGCGGAGCGTGTGCGCAGCCCTGCCGACTTCCCTATACCCTTGACGGCAAAGAAGGATATTGGTTAAGCCCCAAAGATTTATGCTTGATTGATCGGATTTCCGACATGAAAAGCATTCCTGTTTCCAGCTTAAAAATTGAGGGACGCATGAAACGTCCAGAATATGTAGCCACCGTAACCGCCATTTATAAAAAGGCACTAAAGCAAGAAACAATTACACAAAAAGACCACGAGGATTTATTGCTGGCATTTAATCGGGGTGGTTTTACGCAAGGGCTTTTTTCTTCTGAACAAGACCGCATAGATTTTACAAAGCCAGACAACAATGGTCTTTATCTTGGAAAGGTGGTACGTGTTTTTGCTGAGTATATCGTGCTTGATACACAGCAAGAGCTTGGTGATTCAGACGAAATCGCACCCAATCTTCCCGATGCCAATAAATATAAAATCAAAAAAGCGGTACGTTTAAAAGGCAGTGAAATCAAGCTGTTTTTATCTTGTACCAGTGCTTTTACAGTCGGTTTGGGCGTCAACTTAATCTCTCGTGCATACAGCGGATTTGATGCCTCCGTTCAAAAAGTCAAGAATCACTTAACAGGGAACTGCATCATTGTTCAAAACGATTTTTGTACGTTCACCGTTTCGGACAGCAGCGGTCTTTGTGCATCGGTTAAAAGCTGTGAGCCTTCCCAAACCGCAAAAACCCGTACGCTTACCGCCGACGACGTCATCAGACAGCTTTGCAAAACGGGCAATACCCCTTATACTTTTGACAAGCTTCACGTTTCGCTATCGCCAGACACCATGCTTGCTGCAAGTGTGCTAAACGCAATGCGCCGAGATGCACTCTTACAGTACGAACAGCAAAAATTGGCTGTTTCCGTCGATTTTAAAGACTATCTGCCGCAGCTTTTTTTGCCGCAAACCATTCAGCCAAAGCTGAGTGCGCAAGTCATGACACAGGAACAGGCACTTGCGGTGATAGACGATGTTTCCATCTTATATATACCAATCCAAAGCGACTGGCAGGAAGTACACAGGCTCGCCCGTACCAAAGGCGTGCAGGTTGTGGGTGTATATCCCACCATTGCAAATGATGAAGAGCTAAAAAATCTTGATACGTCCTCTTTTGAAACGGTTTCTCATGGATTCTTGATGGCGGATAGCCGTCCAAAAATTGCCGAGCAGTCTTTATCTGTTCAAAACGGGCAAAGTTTGCAGGCACTTGCAGATTTGGGGTATACACGAGCAGTTCTTTGTGCAGAGCTAAACCTGCACCAGATTTCCGATATGCCCCGTGTTCTTCCCACCGAGGCAATTGTATATGGCAGGCTGACACTGATGATTACCGAGCATTGCCCATATAACTGCCACAGGCAAAATTGCCGCATCTCCCAAAAATGTGGATTTATAAAAGACCGCAAGGGCATTTCTTTTCCAATTATCAAGCTAAACGAGCAGTGCCGTGTGGCGATTCTAAATTCCGTACCGATTTATATGGCGGATAAACTCTCACAGGTCAAGGCTGATGTTTTGCGCATGGTTTTTACCCTTGAAACACCGCAGGAATGTACAGCGATTGCACAACAATATCACCACCCAAAAACCGCCGTGCTTCCACAAAATTTTACACGTGGACATTTTATGCGTGGTGTGTAATAATAAGAAATAAAACCATTTCATCAGGGGGAACTTCATCATGAAAAAAATCTTATCCTTTAAAGCTTGCCCATTCCTTTGAAACGAATGATACACACAACGGAAAAGAGTATGGCATTGTGTGTAAAAAAGAATCCATCACTGCTAAAAAATAGCTTGTCGGAGTATCAAATATGAAAAAAGCACTTTGTATTTTATCTGTTTTATTGATTTTATTTTGCTTCTGTTCCTGCACCATGCAGGCTGTTGCCGTACCCTCCCCAGCACCTTCTGTGTCTGCTTCTCAAAACATTGACAGCGTTTTTTCGCAAGAAATCGAGCATACAAAAGCGCCCTCTCCTACACAAGATGAACTCACAGCGGCATTTTTTTCTGCTGAGTTTCCATCAATTCCGACCTATCCAAAAGAACAAAACAAAAAGGAATATGACCTCATCACGCAAAATCCAGAAATCACACAAAGCATTTGTGATGGATTTTCTATGTGGATAAAAAATGGTACAGCGGCGGTTTCTGATTTATACAAATCCTATGACAAAACTGCACAAATGAAGCAATCCATAACGCTACCCTCTTGGCAGGTTTTAAGCACTGCCGCCGCTTCTTATGGCGTACAAAGCCTAAAAAACTGTGTGGACGTGAATATTCATGTCGCTCAAAACGAACCCGCTGTTTTGATAACAATTACACCCGTTGACGAAACAACGTTGTTTTATAATCTTCAAAACCCGCAAAGCAGCATTCCTGCACCGCTTTTTACGGCAATCTACTTGAAAACCTTTTTTGATGATGCTTTACAGCCCAACGAGCTTGAAAATCCACCTGTTTTAAAAGAAGAACTGACTTTCCCTCTGCCCAAAAAATATATATTTGACGATACATGGGGGAACTCTCGTGATGGCGGCGCACGCAGACACGCAGGCACAGACATCAACGCACCTGAAGGCACACCCCTTCTTGCCTGTGCCAATGGCACTATATTAGATGTTGGCAGTGGCGTTGGAACGGGGAATTATGTTGTGCTTGTAGGCAAAGACGGCACGCAATATCATTATTATCACATGGTAGAGCCTTCTTCGTGGGTTTGTGCAGGTGATGAGGTCGTGCGTGGTGACATCATCGGAAATGTGGGAAACACAGGAAACAGTACCGCAAACCATCTGCACTTCACCATTGTTGCGCCAGAGGGGATTTATCTCAATCCTTTTCCCTATTTAGAGAACGCACAAGTGTTTTTAAAAGACCAAAAAACATCCTAAAAAAAGTCGTCTGCTCCTTTTTAAAAAAACAGATGACTTCTTATACAATACATCAATAATTCTGTATGGTCCTGCGGCTTTTAAACTTCTTCTCTATCCGCAAACCGCTCATATGCCGCATCAATCATTTCTTCAACTTTTTCGTAATTCTCCCATGAATCTTCATACATATACATCGCCAAATCGCCCGTATATCCATTATCGCCCAGCACATCGGCATATTGGTCTAAATACTCCGAATCATAAAATTCGCTTGTAAACTCAATCGCCTCATCTGTCAAAACATCTTCCAGTAGCGTTTCATCAAAACACTCTATGAGCAGTTCTCGTCCTGTCATTTCTCTGTTTTTGACTTTATTAAATTCTTCTCCGAAATCGTCAAACCATTCGGCTTCAATCATATCGTGATTAATCAGCCACGCAAGATACATGCCAATATGCGTCCCTGCATTTTCGCTTGGAATACTGTCATGAAACGTTGTGCTGTGCCAGTCCATCTTATCAACAGCCATTCTAAAAAAATCTCCATTCTGCCGCACTTACGGCATTTTATCTGTCCTTGTTTTACGCTATTATACTACTCCAAACACCTATATTCAAGCTATTTTATCGTCTTTTTTCTTCCATATTTTACCTTGCATTCATTTGTACATTTCATTTGACTATTATAGCCATCAAGTTTAAACTAAACAGAGTTCTTACTTTTCATTTTATAAGGAGATTTTAGAATGTTTGAAGAAATTTTATCCGTAACAGACTGCCCCTGCGGCAAAGATCACACGCTTATCACCAAAGACTATATCGTGGAGCGTGATGCTTTAAAAAAGCTCCCTGCTCTGCTTAAAAAACTTGGACTTGACAAAAATCCTCTTGCGGTTTTTGATGCAAATACGTATCAGGCTGCGTATCCAAAATTTCATGCCGCCTTGCCTGATGCACAAATTTTGATGCTGAAGGGCGAAAAAATAAGACCCGACGAGCCACAGATACACGCCGTTACCCATGCTCTCATAAGCGGCGGTCACAGCGTCATTTTGGCGGTTGGATCGGGTGTCATTTGTGACGTTTCTCGCCATGTAGCCTGCCAAAACAACGTTCCCTTTATCGCCGTTCCCACCGCTGCAAGTGTAGACGGATTTGTTTCGGATTCCGCCGTACTTACCCTGAATGGTGCGAAATTTACCCTCCCGTCTAAGGCACCGTGCGCCGTTGTTGCCGACCTTGAAATTATTGCAGCCGCACCAAAAAGGCTGACTGCCTCTGGTGTTGGCGATATGCTTAGCAAATACATCAGCATTGCCGACTGGCACATTGGCCATCTGATTTCAGGCGAATATTATTGCCCGTTTGTTGCCGATTTAGAGATTGATGCGGTGGATTTAATTGTTGAAAACATTGATGCCATAGACAAAGGTGATATTGACAGCATGAGCAAGCTTGTAGAGGGGTTGCTTTTGTCTGGGATTACCATGCAGATGGTAAAAATCACACGTCCAGCCTCCAGCTTTGAACATCATTTTTCACATTATTTGGAGATTGTCCCCATCAAAAATGTCGACCACGACGCTCTGCACGGACAAAAAGTGGGAATTGGCACAATCATTGCCGCAAAGTATTATTTACAGTTTGCACAATCCTTAAAGCGTATTTTTGAGGAAAATCTACCCAATGCGTTTGATATTAAAAAAGTACAGCAGGCTTACGCCAAATATCCACAAGGAATTGTGGACATGGTCACCAAAGAAAACACGCCGACCATCACCGCAAAGCTTGATACCGCACTGCTGAAACAAAATTATGAGCAGGTATTAAAAATTGCCGGAAAAATCCCATCTGCCCAAAAAATGCGTAGCACGCTTGAAAAAATCGGCGGCTATACCGACTATTCACAAATCGGCCTAACACACGAGCAATATGTGGACACCATGCACATCTGCTGTTATATCCGCAATCGCTTTACCATGTTGCGTCTTGTCTGTGATTATGATTTGATGGATCATATCGAGTTTTAAAACGCTCTTTATAAAAAACAGTTGTTGCTTAGGCATAAATCTGTTATAATACCTTTTGGCATTTGTATCATTTTTTATGAGTGACTTATCCCAACTGCCAAAAGTGCAAAGCCCAAAGCGGCAGGCACTTACGAATCAATTTGAATAAGAAAAGGTGGTTTTATCATGTCAAGATGTGTGGGAACAATTTCCCGTGGAATCAGAACGCCTATTATTAGGCAGGGCGATAACCTTTCAAAAATGGTTGTTGACTCTGTTATTGAGGCGACAAAAGAAGACGGATTTTCTTTAAACAACAAAGATGTTATTGCGGTTACAGAAGCAATTGTCGCACGTGCGCAAGGAAATTACGCTTCTGTTGACGATATTGCCGCTGATGTATCTGCAAAATTTGGAGATCGTACAATCGGTTTGATTTTCCCAATTTTGAGCCGCAACCGTTTTGCAATCTGCCTGCGTGGCATTGCAAGAGGTGCAAAAAAAATCGTGCTTATGCTCAGCTATCCATCTGATGAGGTTGGAAACCATTTGGTTTCGCTTGACCAATTAGACGAAAAGGGTGTCAATCCTTGGAGTGATGTATTGGATTTAAAAACATACAGAGAACTTTTTGGTGTCAATCTTCATCCGTTTACAAAGATGGATTATGTAGAATATTACGCATCTGTTATAAACGAAGAAGGTGCAGAGGTTGAGTTTGTGTTTGCAAACAACCCTACCGCTATCCTAAAATATACAGACCATGTGCTGTGCTGTGATATTCATACACGCCAGCGCAGTAAGCGCAAGCTTTTAGAGGCCGGCGCAAAAGAAGTCTATACGCTTGCCGACATTCTGAATAAGCCACATAACAATAGTGGTTATAATGCAGATTATGGACTTTTGGGTTCTAATAAATCCACAGAAACAACCGTTAAGCTTTTCCCACGTGACTGTGAGATTTTTGCCTATTCTGTACAAAAGCAGATTTTTGACATCACTGGCAAAAAAGTAGAGGTCATGGTATATGGCGACGGTGCTTTCAAAGATCCTGTCGGAAAGATTTGGGAGCTTGCAGATCCTGTTGTTTCTCCTGGCCACACCGATGGTCTTATTGGTATGCCAAACGAATTAAAGCTGAAATATTTAGCGGATAACGATTTTGCAGGGCTAAATGGTGACGAGCTAAAAGACGCCATCACCCATTATATCAAAGAAAAAAATGACGATTTGATGGGTTCTATGCAGTCGCAGGGAACAACGCCCCGCCGCTTGACGGATTTGATTGGATCGCTATGCGATTTAACCTCGGGCAGTGGTGATAAAGGCACACCAGTTGTATTGGTGCAAGGATATTTTGATAATTACGCCGACTAAAACTTTTTGAATTTTGATAAAACGCTGTGTCCTTTTTGGATATACAGCGTTTTTTTTTGGCTCTTAGAGCAACTATCCTGTTTTTTAACTTTTACTGTAAAACTGCATTTCTGTTTGTTTTTTATATTGGTACTGCCGTCATTGTTTCGCTTTACTCTTTCTTAAAAAAATAATTCATCAATTTAGCAAGAAAACACTTTACTAATTTAGCACGATGAATTATACTAATGCTATTGAAAGATTTTATACATGAGAAACAGAGGAGATTTTTATGAAAAAAGTTTTATTAGTAGTACTTGCGTTATTGCTTGCGGTTAGCGTATTTGCTGGCTGTGCGCCCAAAACAAACGAGATTATTATGGGCATGGACGATAGCTTCCCACCAATGGGGTTTGTTGGCGATGACGGCGAGCTTACAGGCTTTGATGTTGACATGGCAAAGGCGGTCAGTGAGAAACTTGGCGTGCCGATTCAATTTCAGGCAATAGACTGGAAAGCAAAAGAGATGGAGCTTGAAGCAAAAAAAATCGACATGATTTGGAATGGCTACACCATCACAGACGAGCGCAAAGAAAAAGTGCTGATGTCTGCACCTTATATGGAAAACAAACAAGTGATTGTTGTAAAAGCAGATTCCCCCATCAAGGCTCTTACAGACCTTGCAGGCAAAAAAGTTGCGGTACAGGACGGTTCTTCTGCACAAGATGCCATTGCCTCAAACGACACCCTAAAAAATTCAATCGGCGAGCAAATTGATTTTAAAGATAACGTTACGGCGCTGATGGACGTGACTTCGGGTCAGGTAGATGCACTTGCAGTTGACAGTGTTGTTGCAGATTATTATCTTGCAAAAAAACCAGGCGAATTTTCGGTGCTTTCAGAGTCCTTAGCACCTGAGCAATACGGCATTGGCTTTAGAAAAGACGATCAGAAATTACATGATCAAGTTATGGGCGCTCTTGCAGAAATGAAGGCAGACGGAACTTCGGCACAGATTAGCAATAAGTGGTTTGGCAGAGATGTTACGCTATAAACTTCATTTTACAAAGCAGATCTATTTATTCGGGCGGTGGCAGCACTTCCCGAATATTTTTGTATGATGCACCTCAGGACATTTCACAAAAAAGGAGTTTTTTCTATTGGATAGTTTTTTAAAACTGGTGGCCGAGCTTTCTTCGGGACTTGGCATCACCCTATCGCTTTTTGCGCTGACGCTACTGATTTCCATTCCTCTTGGGTTTTTGGGTTCTCAGGTTAGTTTATCAAAGCACAAATTCACACGTGGTATTTATGGTGTATACCTTGTTTTGATGCGTGGCACACCGCTGATTTTGCAGGTTTTATTCATGTATTTCGGTCTGAACCTTTTGGGTATTCCGATTGGGCGGTTTGAGTCTGCACTGCTTTCTTTTGTGCTGAATTATACGGCATATTACAGCGAGATTTTTAGGGGCGGTATACAGTCTATCAATCGTGGACAATATGAGGCGGCATCTGTTTTGGGGCTTTCTAAGCAGCTTACTCTGCGCAAAATCATCATTCCACAGGTATTTAAAATCGTCATGCCTTCTTTGGGCAACGAGGTCATCAACTTAGTAAAGGACACCGCTCTTGTAAGCATCATTGCACTTGGTGATTTGCTAAAGATGGCAAACTCCGCCGCAATGCGTGAGGCAAGCATTATGCCTTTTGTTGTGGCAATGCTGTTTTATCTTGCAATCAATGCAATCGTCAGCTTTGTGCTGAAAAAGATTGAACACCGCATGGATTATTACAGGATATAACAAAAAGAATGGAGAAAAAACGTGAGCATACTCGAAGTAAAAAATTTATATAAAAGTTTTGGCAATACAGAAATCTTAAAAGATATTTCGCTGACGCTGGAAAAGGGCAAAACAACCGCAATCATTGGCCCGTCTGGTTCTGGCAAAAGCACTTTTTTACGCTGTGTCAACTGCCTTGAACGTGCGCAAAAAGGCACTATCATTCTTGATGGCATCACCATTGCAAAGGAAACAAACGGTGTTACCACTTATTTAAAAGACGATGAGCTAACAAAAGCACGACTGCATTTGGGCATGGTTTTTCAGAGTTTTAATCTATTTCCTCATCTAACGGTTTTGCAAAACCTAACACTTGCGCCCACAAATGTAGACGGCATTCCCAAAGCAAAAGCGGCACAGACTGCGCTTGATTTATTAAATAAAGTGGGGCTTCTTGATAAGGCGGATTCCTATCCCTGCGAGCTTTCGGGCGGTCAGGGGCAACGTGTTGCCATTGCACGGGCGCTTGCAATGGATCCCGATATTTTATGCTTTGACGAGCCAACCTCTGCACTTGATCCAGAGCTTACTGGCGAAGTCTTAAACGTCATTAAAGGCCTTGCAAAAGAACATATGACGATGCTGATTGTGACACACGAGATGGGATTTGCAAAGGAAGTTGCAGACGAAGTTGTCTTTATGGACGATGGAAAAATCTTAGAGCAAGGCACGCCTGAAGAGCTGCTGCTGCACCCTAAAGAAGAGCGTATTCGTGCTTTTTTAAACAAATTACTGAGCGTATAAAAACGACTTGCTCCTTTAGAATTATTTTACGGTTAAAGATGAAATTTAGATGCTTAGCGCATCTTTTTTCTTTCTTTTTTTAGTTGAAAGTGATACTATGAAGAAGATAAAACGATACGAAAGGAACCATTATGCAGACAAAATTTGAGCAGAAAATGACATTGCGTGCCACCGATGTAGACATTAATGCAAACTGGCGCCCGTCCACTATTCTTTTAAACCTACAAGAAATTGCGGAGGATCATGCGATGGTTATGGGCTGCGGCAGAGAATATCTCAGCCAAAAAAACATAGCATGGGTTTTGACGAGGCTTCATCTAAAAATGATTCATTATCCAAAACTATGCGAAACTATTAAACTCTGTACGTGGCCTGCAAAACCGACAAAAATGTTTTTTGCACGTCACTCCATGTTTTTTGATGATCAAAATAACGAGCTTGGGGCGTCCACTTCTCTGTGGGTGTTGTTTGATTTAAAAGAGCGCTTCTT
>JAVXBD010000037.1:0-12153 GCA_036660175.1 Christensenellaceae bacterium
TTCTTTATTTGAAAACTCTTCGACCTGAAACATTTGGATTTTTGTTCTGCTGCGTTGTTTTAGGCGTATTGTTCGACTCCCATCACCTTAGCTGTACAGGTAATATTAAATAGCTGTACTGGTCTGAATTTTCTTGTTTGATAATACAAGGGCTAACTCCCGTATTATATTGCATAAAAACCTCAGGCTCATCAATACATTTTAAAACATCTAAAATATATTTTGCATTAAATGCAATTTTTAAGTCTTTTCCGTTTGTGATAACCGGAATTTTTTCATCACTGTTTCCCATTTCTGAATTTGATGTGATTTCTAAATTTTTATCACTGATTTCAAATTTTATAACGTTGTTATTTCCTTCTCTTGCTAAAATAGATGCACGCTCTATACTGTCTTTTAGCATTGCCGTTTCTACTTGTATGCTTGTCGCACAGTCTTTTGGAAGAAGATTTTTATATTTGATATATTCTCCCTCTAAAAGTCTTGTAAAAATCTGCGTATCTCCCACTTCAAAAAGCGCCATATTTCCGCTGATGGATATTTTTACATTTTCTTCGGTATCTTCAATAATTCGAGAAACCTCTCTTAATGTTCTTGATGGAATCACACACGATTTTGAAATATCAGAAATGGCATTATTTTTTCTCACTGCCATTCTATATCCGTCTAAAGCAACGATTGTCAGACTATCTTTTTCAATATCAAATAATAAACCTGTTAAAATCGGTTTATCTTCGTTGATTGCCACCGAAAAAATTGTTTGATTAATCATGCTTTTTAATACATTTTGTGAAATTTTTATTTGCTCATTTTCTTCTAATATCGGAAAAATCGGAAATTCTTGTGCATTCATTTGTTGTAATACCACTTTAGAATTTAAACAGCTAATTTCAATTGAATTTTCGTTTAAACTCTTAAATGAAACATCACTTTCTGGAAAACGATTGATAATTTCATATAAAAGACGAGCTGGTATTGCAACTTCTCCATTTTCTTCTGTTTGCGCAGAAAATTCTGTTTTAATAGATAAAGCAATATCTGTTGCTCTTAAAGTAATGCGATTATCCAAACAAGAAAAAAGGATACACTCTAATATTGTTTTTTGCATCTTTGATGCTGCTCTGTTTACAGTTCCGATTGCTGAAATTAAATCTGATTTTGCACATGAAAATTGCATAGTCTATTCCTCCGTTTTATTTATATATATATGTGTTAGTAGCAGTATTAGGGTATGTGCATGATGTGTATTTATCATATATTCCGCTGTATACTGCTGTTTTTAATCTTCTTTTTACAGAATAACTTCTGCACAGGACTCATTTTTTAAGGTTATGGATTGTAGGTAACAATGGAATAACTTTTTATTTTAAAAAATATTTTTAAAAGCTATTCCATAGATGTAAACAATCTATACCTTAATTTTTGCGATAATATCTTCCACTACTTTTTTTAGTTCTGCATCTTCTTTTAGCTGTTTTTTTATTTTGTCTTCGGCATAAATAACAGTTGTGTGATCTTTTTTTCCAAAAAATTCAGCAATTTTTAAATAAGATAAATCTGTCAAATCTCGCAGAATATACATAGATATTTGGCGTGGAAAAGCCAATTCTCTGTTTTTCTTTTTTCCACGAATATCTTCCTCTTTAATATCAAAATAATTACAAACAACATCTATTACTAGTTTTGGTGTAATGTTTTTAACAGCAGGAGCGGAAAAAAAATCTTCCAATGCTTTACTAGCAATGGATAAGTCAATTTCTTTTGAGTTTAAGTCGTCTTTATTTAGTTCGGAATACATAATAATACGCTGTAAAGCACCTTCTAATGTTCTAATATTTGAGTTTGGAGCTTGTGCAATATAATGTAATACTTCATCTTTAATAGGAAGTATATCTGTATTCTGCTCTTTTAGCATTTGTGCTTTTTTTAAAAGAATGGCAACACGTGTTTCATAATCAGGCATTTTTATGTCTGCTACTAATCCCCATTCAAATCTAGAACGCATACGCTCTTCTAATTTTTCCATTTCTTTGGGAGGACGGTCTGAGGAAATAATAATTTGTTTATTTAACTCGTGTAGGGCATTAAAGGTATGAAAAAACTCATCTTGTGTGACATCTTTGCCTGCTATAAACTGAATATCGTCAATTAATAATACATCTACTTTTCTGTATTTATCTCTGAATTTTTCTCTAATATCAATATTTGCATTGTTGTTGGTGAGCTGAATCATACGAATAAGCTCGTTCATAAAGGTTTCGCTGGTTACATAAACAACCTCTGCTTCTGGATTGTTTTTTAATACATAATTACCTACAGCATGCATCAGATGCGTTTTTCCAAGGCCAACGCCTCCATATAAAAACAGCGGATTATATGAATGCCCAGGTGACTGTGCAACAGCGATTGCCGCAGCATTTGCAAATTTATTGGATTCCCCGACAACAAAAGTTTCAAAAGTATAGTTTGGGTTCAGTGAAGAGCTTACAGGTTTATTTGTTTTTTCGGGCTTGATTTCATTTACAATTCTGTTTGATGCTTCTTGCGGTGTTAAAAACTCAAGTGTAATTTTTGCATCTTTTACACCATAAATCTCTTCATATACCAATTGCATAATTGAAATAATCTTATCCGAATATTTTTCATTCATTAAATTTTTGTGCATGGGGCTGGAAACCTCAAAAAAATAGGTTTCATTTTCTTGCTGTATGGGCTTTAGTTCTTTAATCCATACATTAAATTGAAACATGGGAAGATCTTCTTCCAAATAATTTAATGTTTTTTCCCATAATATGTTAAATGCACTCATAAAATACCTCGGTTTATCATTGTGATTAGATTGATACACATAATCTCCATGCAATGATTGTGTGTTTCAAAGCGATTTTGTAAAGTTATGCAATACTTATCCACTGTTTTATAGACCGTACAAACTGCTGTTAAAAAAAACGAATTCTATACATTTCATATATTACCACAAAATGTGTGTAATGAGCAACAAAAAAAAGGAATTAAAAATTGTTTTAAAACAAGAATACATTATAATAGAAAAATGTGATAGAATAACAGATATGGTGATAAAGAAGATAAGTGGGCATTGCTTAAGCATACCAGACTCGAACCAATGCGCCTAAAACAAAGTCTTTTTGTCCGCTGTATCGTTCGAATCTGATATACTTAATGTACTGAATTTTGCTAAAAACAGCATAATTTTTGCTAAAAACGAAGTTTTTTTCAGAAAAGCAGTGTTTTTTTGATAAAAGCAGTAAGAATTATTGACACTTTACATGAAAAATTATATAATTATAATCGTCTTTTTATCGAAACAAATAAAAAGCAAAAAAAGAGGTATCTATTAAAATTAACATAGAAAGTTGAGAGAAAAAATACTATGAAAATGACATTCCAACCAAAAAAGAGAAAACGCAGCCGTGTTCATGGCTTTATGAAAAGAATGAAGACAAAAGCTGGAAGAAATGTACTACAAAGAAGGCGTGCAAAAGGCAGAAAAGCAATCTCTGCATAATCTGTTTTGTATGCGGGGTTTTGACGATTGAAAAAACTGTTGACCTTGAAAAAAAACAAAGAGTTTCATTTTGTTTATAGACGTGGAAAAGCTAAGGCAAGCAAAGATATGACGCTTGTGCATGTAAAAAGCCGTTATGGTGGCGCACGTGTGGGCTTTTCCGTCAGTAAAAAAATCGGCAACAGTGTCGTAAGAAATCTCGTAAGACGCAGACTGAAAGAAGCGTATCGGAAAGCCTTGACCGATATTACGCAAAGTTACAGTCTTGTTTTTGTTGCACGAAAAGGGATAGAAAATGCAGATTTTAAACAAATTTGCTCACAAATGAACTACTTGCTGACAAAGACGGGAATCAAAGAAAGTAAAAACAGCTAAGAAGAGCAGAAAAGAAGTAGCATGATACATACAAAGGCATATAGGAGTCAAAGTTTTAAGTCTTACTGTTTGGCTCTTTTATCAGTATCATCAAACAAAGATTGCAAAAGCACAGTGCGCAAGAGCGTGGGAGGTGCAGGCATGAAAAAAATCGTATTAGGATTGATAAAATTCTACCAAAAGGCAATTTCACCGTATTTTCCTGCTTGTTGCAGATATACACCGACGTGTTCTGCTTATGCGATTCAAGCTGTCAACAAGTATGGTGCATTCAAAGGGTCTTTTTTGGCTATTAAACGAATTTTGCGGTGTAATCCGTTTTTTAAAGGCGGATATGATCCTGTGCCATGAGGCTGGGCATAAAAAGCATTACATTAAGAGTATAGAAAATTTGTTATTCTGCGGCGTACCACTCGCATCTTACTGTGGTAACCATTGGGAAAATACTCCTGTGGTTTATGGAGAGAAATATTGGAAATTTTAAGCAACAACTTTTTATCTGAGTTTTTTGTTATTTGTATGAAAGGTATCAACACGCTGTTTTCTGATTATGCGTTGGCAATTGTAATTTTGACGATTTTGATTAGACTGCTGCTGTTGCCGCTTGACTTAAAGCAACGTGGGAATCATGCAAAAATGAACGCACTCGGGCCAGAAATACAGTCCCTGCAAAAGCGCTACGCAAACAATCCGCAGCAGCTGCAGAGAAAACAACAGGAGCTTTACAGAAAAATGGGCGTAAAGCCGATGCTTGGCTGTTTGCCTGCACTGATTCAGATGCCTATCTTATTTGCATTCTTTGGTGCGATGCGTGTGCTGGCGAGCGAGCAGACTGTTGCATTGGTACTGGACGCTGCACAATACGGTGCAAACACCGTTGTACTGCCGCAGTTTTTTTGGGTACACAACTTCTGGCAGCCTGATTCTGGAATTGTAAACATTATGCCAAATGCACAGGAGTTTTTGACGTTCGTTCAAACAAACTCTACATTTATTTCTCCACAGACAATGTCCCTTCTGCAAAGTCATGGGATACTGGAGTTTAATGCGGGTGTGATGGGTATCAATACGGAAACGTACACTGCACTTTCAAATGGAATTATACAAGCCAATGGCCTTGAAGGGTTTAAGAACGGGTGGTTTATACTGCCGGTACTTTCTGGTGCGGCACTGTTTATTCAACAGAAGTTCACACCCATGTCTGGCAATGCAGGCGGAATGCCTATGCCGGGTGCAGATCCCAATCAGCCGGCGGCAGCACAGCCTGGCGGAAAATTCATGCTGTGGTTCTTCCCGTTGTTTTCTATCTATATTTGCGCAACGTCCAATACAGCATTTGCATTATACTGGTTCGTATCAAGTATCTATGCTTTTGGGCAGATGAAGATTGTGGAAATGATAAAAAAAGCACGTGCGAAGAAAAAAGAAATTTTGGTGTCGTAAAGTTACATACTTAGGGGGATTTTATAGTGATATTTGTTGAATCAAAGGGAAAGAGCGTTGATGAAGCGATTTTTAGCGGACTTGATGAGCTTGGTGTTTCTATTGACGAAGTTGATATAGAGATATTGCACGAAGGCAATAAAGGACTATTTGGAATCGGAAAAAACGCTCGTGTAAAATTAACAATCAAAGAAGAACAAAAAAGTGCGCCCGAAGCATTTTTAAATGAGTTATTTAAAAAAATGAACATTGACGCAGTATGTGAAGCAAAAGATGACGGCGATAAGTTTTTAAGAATTAATATTGTTGGAAAAGATACAGCGGTGCTGATTGGCAGACGTGGGGATACGCTCGATGCACTGCAATATTTGACGGGACTTGCCATTAACAAAGGCAAAGCGGACTATAAAAAAATCATGTTGGACGCAGAAAATTATCGTGAAAAACGAGAAGTAACTCTTGAAAAGTTGGCAAAAAGATTGGCGGCAAACGTGATAAAATCTGGGAAACCCTTTAAGTTAGAGCCGATGAACCCTTATGAACGCAGGATTCTGCATGCAACATTGCAGGATAATCCTCGGATTGAAACGCATTCGGAGGGCGAAGAGCCATACAGATGTGTGGTTATCAAAAGAAAACATGGGAATGACTAAGAAGAATATTTTGGGATTTTGTGTAAAGGTTTGTGAGGGTTTGATTGTACAGCCTTTAAAATCCGAGAGTGTGCTTAAAGGCGAGAATAAGTAATCATAAGAACTCGGCGTAAAACCGAGTTTTTTTGAATAATGGAGTAGAAATCATGCAAACAGATACCATTGCGGCAATCGCAACTCCTGCAGGAACAGGAGGCGTGGCAATTATCAGAATCAGCGGACAGCAAGCCCTGCAAGTGCTGCACAGAGTCTTTTGTGGAACGCACGAGTTTGAACACGCAAAGCTTTATTATGGCAGTGTAAGAAAAAACGGAGAACTGCTTGATCGGGTGATGGCGGTGATGTTTTATGCGCCAAAGTCCTATACGGGTGAAGACACCGCAGAACTGCATTGTCATGGCAGTGCAGTTGGTGTAAAAAACGTGCTTGAATACGTGACGCAGTGCGGAGCACGCCCTGCACAAGCGGGCGAATTTACAAAAAGAGCTTTTTTAAACGGAAAGATGGATTTGACGCAAGCAGAGGCTGTTTGTGATTTTATTTCTGCTGTTTCGGCAGAGGGTGCAAAAGCGTCCATGAAGCAGTTAGAGGGAACGGTAAAAAAATTGATTACGGAATTTCAAAATCAGTTGACCGATATGATTGCAGAAGTGGAAGCGGCGGTGGAATATCCAGAAGAAGATTTGGAGATACCCATTACACAAAATATTGTGCCATTGCTTCAGAATCTAAGAAATCAAGTGTCCTCACTTTCAAAAACTTTTGATAAAGGGAGAATCTTAAAAGACGGTCTTGATGTGACAATTGCAGGCAAACCGAATGTAGGGAAGTCCTCTTTGCTGAATGCGCTGTTAGGCATAAACAGAGCCATTGTCACAGATATTGCAGGCACCACACGTGACACGATTGAGCAGTCCTTTGAAATCAATGGGATTGCTATTAATGTGACGGATACGGCAGGAATACGAAGCACAGATGATATTATCGAGAACTATGGTGTAGAACGGTCTAAAGACGCTATAAAAAGCAGTAGATTAGTGATTTTTGTGTTGGATAGCTTGACTGATATAGACAAAAACGACCATTTGATTTTTAAGGCATTAAAAGATGCACAAGTCGACTTCATAGTCGTTTTAAACAAATTAGATGCGTGTGAGAGCCTCTCAGAACAGCTGTATTTGGACGCTTTTGGAGAGGTTGATTTGATAAAAATTTCTGCAAAGACGCAGGAAGGCATAGAAAATCTAAAAAACAGAATTTTTGAATATGCAGCTGCAGATGAAGTGAATGGCGTGGTGATTACAAATTTGCGTCATCAGTATTTGTTGAAAAAAACAGCGGAACATTTAAACGATGCAATTGTTGCACTTCAAAATGGACTGGATATGGATTGCATCACGATTGACTTAAATCTTGCATGGTCAAGCTTGGGAGAAATTACGGGAAATACGGTAAGTGAAGAAATTATCGACAGGATTTTTGAAAAGTTTTGTTTAGGGAAGTAGGAAAAATATGACGGAATATGAAAGCGGCAGTTTTGATGTCATTGTAGTAGGAGCTGGTCATGCAGGTGTTGAAGCGGCGCTTGCCAGTGCAAGGTTGGGCAAAAAGACTTTGATGTGTACCATCAATATGGATGCGATTGCGCTGATGGCATGCAATCCTGCAATCGGTGGTACGGCAAAAGGTCATTTGGTAAGAGAGATTGATGCGCTGGGCGGCCAAATGGGGCTTAGTGCCGATGCTGCTTTTATCCAAATCAAGATGTTAAATACAAAAAAAGGGCCAGCAGTGCATTCCTTGCGTGCGCAGGCGGATAAAAAGCATTATCAGCAGTTTATGAAGAGCGTGCTTGAAAATACGGATAATCTTCTCTTGGTACAGGACGAAATCACGCAGATTATGACGGATGATGCGGGTGTATGCGGTGTTGTTGGCGCAATGGGTGCAAGATACCATGCAAAGGCGGTAATTCTTGCAACAGGTGTATATCTTAAAGGCAAGGTTATTGTTGGGGAATATACAAAAAATTCTGGGCCGAGCGGTTTGTTTGCTGCCAATTATTTGAGCGACAGCCTTACGTCGCTTGGATTTGCGCTTCAGCGATTTAAGACGGGAACGCCTGCTCGAGTTGATGCGAGGAGCATTGACTTTTCTAAGACTATTCCGCAGTATGGCGACAAAAAAATCATACCATTTTCGTTTATGAGCGAAAAGATTGAGCGCACGCAAGTACCATGCTTTTTAACCTATACGAACGAAAAAACACATGCGATTATTAAGGCGAATTTGCATAGGAGTCCTCTTTATAGCGGCAAGATTGAGGGAATTGGGCCAAGATATTGCCCATCTATAGAAGATAAAATTGTAAAATTTCCAGATAAGGAAAGACATCAGCTGTTTTTAGAGCCAGAGGGACTGCATACGAACGAATATTATGTGCAGGGAATGTCATCAAGCCTGCCAGTTGATGTGCAGGTTGCATTGTATAGAACGGTTGCTGGGCTTGAAAATGTTCACTTTGTGCGTGCTGCATATGCAATCGAATATGATTGTATTGATCCAACAAGGCTACACGCAAGTTTGCATACAAAAGATGTAACGGGACTTTTTACCGCAGGACAAATTAACGGTACGTCTGGATATGAAGAAGCGGCGGCGCAAGGCTTGATTGCAGGCATCAATGCTTGCAGATTTCTTGACGAACAGCCGCCCGTTGTGCTTTCTCGCTCTCAAGCCTATGCTGGCGTGCTGATTGACGATCTTATTACAAAAGGCACAAAAGAGCCGTACAGAATGATGACTTCACGTGCAGAATACAGACTTTTATTGCGTCAGGATAATGCGGATACAAGGCTAACGGAAATCGGAAGAAAAGTTGGGCTTGTCAGCGATGAGCGCTATGATCGTTTTATGTACAAGCAAGAAATTGTTTCACGTGAAACATTGCAGTTGGAACAAATGACTGCTTCAAGCAGTGTCGTAGATGCCTATTTTGAAAGCAAAGGGTGGGAAGCTCAACATAAGGGCATGAAATATGCGACGTTGATTGCTCGTCCTGATGTGAAATATAACGAACTTACAAAGTTTGATGCAGGTTTGCAGCCCTTGCAGGAAGATATTGTGACGCAAATTGAAACAAACATCAAATATGCTGGATATATAGAAAAACAGCAAAAGCAAGTTAATGCGGCGATTGCACTTGAAAAAAAGCAGATTCCAGAGGAAGTGGATTATCACAAAATCAGCGGTCTGCGTATAGAAGCACGCATGAAGCTGTCGGATATACGTCCGAGCAATGTCGGCCAAGCTTCAAGGATTTCGGGTGTTTCGCCTGCGGATATTTCAGTACTACTTGTTTATTTAGCGGCATATGATAAACGATAAAACGCTCAAAATACAAAATGTTTCACGTGAAACATCAAAGGGGAACGATATGACAGAGTTTGAAATTGCGCTAAGTGAATTGTGCGCAGATAAAGGGTATGACGTATCCAAAGAAGCAATTGCTAAAATGAATGTATACTATGACGAAATGGTGACGGTCAACAAACTATATAATTTGACAAGCATTGTGCTTCCAAAAGATGCGGCACTAAAGCACTTTTTTGACAGCATTGTGCCATATCAAAAAATTCCTAAAAATGCGAGAGTAGCAGATGTAGGCAGCGGTGCTGGATTCCCCATTGCGCCACTGGTGATTTTGCGTCCAGATATTTATGCGGCGGCAATTGAATCTTCCAAAAAAAAATGTGATTTTATTGTGGCGGCAGCTCAAAAAACGGGGATTCATATTAACGTATTAAATGCACGTGCAGAAGAAATAGCGACTGGAAAACCCAGAGAAACGTTTGATGTGTGCGTATCACGGGCAGTCGCACCGCTAAATGTACTAATAGAGCTTTGTGCGCCGCTTGTAAAAAATGGCGGACTGTTTATGGCATACAAAGGCGACTGCGAAAAAGAGTTGGAAGAAGCACAAAATGCGGTAAAACTGCTTAACTTAAGACTGGAAGAAATCATCAAAATGCCCCACGAGAAATACACACATCATGTGTTGGTTTTTAAAAAATTAGGAACAGCGTCACTGAAATACCCAAGGAGGTATTCCCAAATCATCAAAAATACCTTATAATAGAAATCATAGGAGCGTGAAGTAGATTGATTATTGCAATTGCAAACCAAAAAGGCGGTGTAGGCAAAACGACCACCGCCATAAATCTAAGTGCGTGCGTGGCAAGTACGGGAAAACGTGTGCTGCTTATCGACATTGATCCGCAGGGAAACAGCACAAGTGGATTGGGCGTGCAGCGTGTTGGCCTAAAAAAATCATCTTATGATGTGATTGTTGCGGGTGCATCGGCACTGGAGGCAATTAAGCCAACCATGATAAAAACGCTGGATATTATGCCTGCAAACATTGATCTTGTGGGTGCAGAAGTAGAGCTTGTATCCATGATGGCAAGAGAAACGGTGTTAAAGCGTGCGCTTGAAGAAGTAAATGGGCTATATGATTACATATTTATGGATTGCCCACCGTCATTGGGTTTAATCACCTTAAATGCCCTAACGGCAGCAAACAAAATATTAGTGCCGATTCAATGTGAGTATTATGCACTGGAAGGACTGACACAGTTAATGAGTACCGTTCGGCTGGTGCGCCAAAGTCTGAATCCGAATTTAGAGGTAGAGGGCGTGGTGCTTACGATGTATGATGGCAGAACAAATCTCTCTTTGCAAGTGGTGGAGGAAGTTCGTAAGTTCTTTAAGAATAAAGTCTATCAAACGGTGATACCACGCAATGTACGGCTGGGAGAAGCACCAAGTTTTGGGCTTCCGATTATTCTATATGATGAAAAATGCTTGGGAACAGAGGCATATAACGAATTGGCAAGAGAGTTTTTGCAGAACGATAATCAATAAGAAATAGTGGAGGCAATCATGAAAAGAGGCTTGGGAAAAGGCTTAGGTGCGTTGATGGGGGAATCAGCGACAGAACAAACAGAATCAGTGGGTGTTCATGAAGTTGATATTTATCTGCTGGATAACGATACGAACCAACCAAGAAAGACGTTTGATGAGCAAAAGTTAAAAGAACTTGCGCAGTCTATTAAAATACATGGCATTATGCAGCCGATTACGGTTGTAAAAAAAGAGGGCAGATACACGATTATTGCGGGAGAACGCAGATTTCGTGCGGCAAAGATGGCAGGGATTGATAAAGTGCCGATACTGGTGAAAGATTTAACCGATAAAGAAATTGTGGAACTGTCACTGATAGAAAATATTCAAAGAGAAGACCTAAATCCACTGGAACAAGCGTCGGCGCTTAATAAGTTGGTGCAGGAATATCACTTAAAACAAGAAGAAGTTGCAAAACGTGTGGGAAAATCACGCAGTGCCATTGCCAATTTGATGCGGCTTTTGGGGCTGCCGCAAAGTGTGCAGAAAATGGTCATTAGCAATCAGATTTCGGCAGGACATGCAAGATGTCTGCTTCCATTAGAGGACGAAGTACGCATCAAAGATGCTGCAAATATCATTGCTTCAAGGGATTTATCGGTACGGCAAGCAGAGCTGCTCGTCAAGGATATGATAGATCCAAAAATGCCGCAAAAGAAAAAAGTGCATAAACAAGCAGTGGAAATTGTGCAGGCACAACAGGAGCTGTCCAAAGCACTCGCAACAAAAGTGGAAATAAAAGGCGATTTAAAAAAGGGGAAACTTGTCATTGAATATTATAGCGAGCAGCAATTAGAACAGCTATATGAATTTATAAAATCTGCGGAATAAATGTAAAAATTTGTAAAAATGTAATAGCGAATGTAATTTTTTCGCATGCGATTGATAGGGCATGAATTACCTAAGGTGAGCGAGGGTAACACAGCCATGCGGAAAAATTCTGTTTGAAAACCGTATCGTTCGAATCTGATATGCTTAAGCATGATGTGTGTGCTTTTATGCCCAACAAAAAAACGACGAAACTTCAAAATCTCGTCGTTTTTTGATTCTATTATAAATTAGTTTGTGTCGTGCGTCTTGCCATCTGTATAAGTGGTAACGATGGCCTTATTGTTTGGGTGGATTTCTATCCATGTGTTGCCAGGTGTAAGCACGAGGTCATCACCGTTCTCAAGTGTGTAGGTTGTGGGATCA
>JAVXBD010000038.1:0-12113 GCA_036660175.1 Christensenellaceae bacterium
AATGATGAAAAACCAAAATATACTCAGCAAAATCAATGTACTAAAAACAAAATACAATACAGTGTAATTTTTAAAAATTCTACTGTAACCGTTTTTGATTTGCTTTTGCAGTACTACTTCTTCCATGAATTTCCCCCCACGCTTTTTTTACTATGATTCCCTATCGTCGATTTATTCTGTTATACAATACTATTCTGCTTGCGTAAAGTTGCGTGGGCTGTATGACTTTTGCAATTTGTATACTTTTCAAAAAAAGATCGCCCATTTCACAATGGCCTCTATCTTCACAGCTTTCTTCGCTCATCTATTATTCTTCAAACTCATTTTCTTGCATATACTCCGAAATATCTACGCTTTCCACCAGACAAGATTTTGTATCCTGCATCCAATTTAACCAAGACGCTGATGCCTTTACCCACTTATTTTGCAAAGTATTGTGTAAAGTTATACTTGCCTTGCTACCCTTTTCATCTTTTAAAAGATTCATTGGGCAGTCCTTGCAGGGTTCTTTTATTCCCCATAATTTTTCATAACAGTAATCACCAATTTCTAAATCTGAAATCAGCTCTCTTGTCTTTTTGTTTATAAATAAAAGTTGGTACGTACTGCTATTAATTACATATGCATACGAATCCAGTCCATCTACAATCGAAAGTGCAGCATCTTTTGCCGCTTCATTCATAGACAGCGCTCTCATTTCAATAATAAAGACACCCAATATATTGGCAATGTTGCGCATTTCTGTAATTTCTTTTTTGGTAGGTATTCTTGATTCATGCACATCAAACCCTACAAATCCAACAATCTGACTGTTTTTGATGATTGCAAATTGCAACAAACTCTTAATATTTTGCGGCTCTAAAAAGCTCTTCAATTCTTTTGACGCATCATTAATATCTGCTAAATAATACACACCCTGTTTGCTAAAATTCGACTTATAATCTCCCAGTTTTTCATAGGGAATATTTTGCAGGTTTTCTATCTGCGATGCAGTTTCTTCGCTGCACCACTCAAATGTATTGCTCACGCAACTGCCATTTTGCGTATCTTCACAAATACACATTCTACTTGTTCCATAATGCTTTCCAACAAGCTCCAGTACCGAGTTTATCGCATCAATTTTATTCGGCGTTTCATATAGAATCCTAAAAATATACTCAACAATATTATCGGCAAATGTTTTTCTCTCAAACAAGTCCTCGTCTATGACATCCACCTTTGATTGCGTCATAATCATGCCGCTTTTATAAAATGAATACTGGTTCTTACCGTTGTTTTTTGCATCATAAAGCGCCATATCAGAACACTCATACAGCTTCTGATAGCTTTCTGCATCTGATGGATAAGCCGCAATTCCCACACTGCAATAAATATGATACTGCTCTCCACTTTTTGTATAGGTTTCTTTTAATGCCTTGCAGATTTCTTTTGCTTTTGAAACAATAACATCTTTCTTTTCAATGTTTTTCATCAATACGACAAACTCATCTCCACCAATACGCCCAAGAATGTCGCATTCACGAAATAATTCCTGTATCTTCTTTGAAAGTTTGGATAAGATTGCATCTCCAAAGATATGCCCAAATTTATCGTTGATTGCCTTAAAATTATCGACATCAAACATCAAGAAGGCATGTTTCCCCGTCTTACCTTCCGGTGTCATAAGAAAACTATCCACAATTTGCTGAGTCGTTTCTTTGTTGTATAATCCCGTCAGCAAATCATGCTGCGCCTTAAACACCAAATCAATTTCTTTTAGTTTATCTTCATTAATATTTTTTATGTAGCAGAATCCTTTTAAATCGCCCGAATAGACATCTTCCGTCACGTGCATACTGCACGAACACCAAACATAGTTTCCGTTTTTATTGAGCCTGCGATATTCACAATAGGTTTCATATCGTCCGGCTGCAAACAGCGCAATCAAGTTTTTGCGGCTTTGGCATCTGTCAAACTCCTGCACATCATCTGGATAAATCGCCTGCTGTTCCACAGCTTTTAGTATCTGTGTATAGCTGTCAGACATCTCTATGCCCTTGAGTTTTTTCCAAATTTCATGTCCTTTTAAATACCGATTCTGCGTGATGTTAATTTCATAAACATGCTCAACATCAGACATAATTGCCTCATAAAAATGCTGTTCTTCTTTTGCACGCAATTCTTTTTCTTTTAGCTCGTTGATGTAGGCGATATAACAACGCACGATAATATCACCCGTCATTTCGTCTTTCACAATGCTTAGTGTATTGCGTACCCAAAGCGCAACTTTATATCTGTTTATCCTGCGATAGTCAAGCACTATCTGGTTTCTTCCGCTTTCAACGGCTTTTTTTATATTGCTGATGTTCATAAATTTTGAAAATTTTACCGCATCATCTTTATATACAATATGCTCTTTAAAATATTCTGAAAACGCTTCAAATTCAGCAATCTCTGGTACTCCAATGCTTTGCGCCCAGTTTTTATCAAACTGAAAGATTCTGTTTTGCGAGATATTTGCTTCAAATGCGAAGATTTTATCCGAGGACAATACTTTAGCATAGCGGCTTTCTTTGCTAAGCAGGCTCAGTTCTGTAATATCTTTACAAACACCTACCGCAATGGCAGTCTTGCCAATTTCATCAAAAATATTTGTAAGACGCAGCTCATATACTCTTTCAGCTCCGTCAGGCATAATTCCAACCAGCTTTGCAGATGCCGATTTTGCTCCATCATCTATTTTCTGATACATCTGCCTCATACGGTCAATATAGTTTGGATGAATCCAGCCATCTGCAATAATTTGCTCAATTTTAGAGCCATCGCTTCCAAAAACATCGTGCAGTTTCTTTTGCCCTCGTGGAGATAAAATCTTTTTTTCTTTAATGCTATAATCAAAAATAATGACGTTATTGTTTTGCATAGCAATCTGATACCGTTTTTCGCTTAACAGCAATTCTTTGTTTTTGCTTTCAATCAGCTTCTTATTTTCTTCTTCTTCCGTAATATCCCGAAACGTGTATACCGCAACATTTTGATAGTTCTGATCTGCCACAACAGCCCCGTCTACCGCCAGCCTTATGGCTTCTCCATTTTTATGAACAATGTTGGCTTGAAATTTGATTTGATCGCCAACATCACGTAATTTTTTCTTGATTTTTTCTTTTATTTGGTCATTCAGCAAAAAAGCAATGCCGCAAATATCGTCACCATATTCTTCTTTATATTTTTTTGGTGTATATCCGAGCATTTTCATGGCTTTTTCATTGGCAAACTGCAACTTTCCCTTTTCGCTTAGGGTGCATTTTATAATGCCAAAATCAACACAGTTATAAATAATATACAGCTCATCTTCCAAGATTTTTCTCTTTGTTACATCGGTTAAAATCCCCTGAAACTCCATGCCGCCGTCTTGCGTACAGATGCATTTTCCTTTTCCTAAAACCCACAGCACCGTTTTATCTTTGCATATAATTCTATAGGTGCATTCAAACAGATTGTCTTTGAGCATTTTCTTTTTTGCGTGTTCAACCAACCGATAGGAATCCTCAGAATAAAAAATCTTTGAAAGAGAATTATGAAATTTCTCTTCAAATTCTTCTTTTGAATATCCAATCATCTTGAAAAAACCTTCGTTCGCATAACGAATCACATAATCATTTGAAAAATCACAGCGTATAATTGCCGATGTGATGTTATTAGTAAGTGTTTCAATCTCTGTCGATTTTTCTTGCAGTAATTTAATATTATCCTTTAATTTATTTTCTAATATCACATTATGCTCAAATATTTTATTGTATTTTTGCATCGAAACATGAGCATGAAGTAATTTCATACTCTTCAAATCTACAATCATTGAAAATTTTGCATTTTTTTTAATACGTTTCTCATCTTCAACCGCAAATTCGCCGTATACCACAAAATGATTGTCATCAATTTCTTCTGCTTCACACCACTGCTCAATTAGTTTGTATGAGGTTAGCGCTGTTTTTTTGGCTTCATCTAACAATTCTTTTAACTGGTCATAGTTATGATAGTTTTCTCCTATCCACGATAGATTTTTATCCATCATACCAATAAAAGCATCCAAATCTTGCTCTACGAAGTATACTGATAACAGCTTTTTCGCAAATTCTGTTGCTTTTTTGTATACATCCATAAAGCATCCCCCTGAAAATTATAATGTCTTGTCCATTTTTCAATGGTATGAAGCAAATGCAGCTATTATAAAAAAACGAAATGATTTGCAGCTGGCTATTCATACCCTATTGGGTTTAGACTCTTAATTTTGCACCCTTTTGTTTCATATCCAACAAATATAATTGTAATCTGTATATGATATGGCATCATATCACATGATGCCGACTGTTTATTTAGTCTATCACAAATAAGCTGGCGGTTCAATTAAAAAAGCAAAGTTCTATTTCAATTCGACCGAAAAAGAATATACTTTATCATAAATGTTGGGGTAAAACGGCAAAAAAAGAGCAATTACACAATTTCTGCATAATTGCTCTCGTCACCATATGAAAAAACAACTTTTTTATTGAATCATACTTTTCTTTTTTGCGGAAGCGGTTGCAATCCAATCAACCACACTCACAATCGCAAAGATCGTCAGATAAACACCCAGCATCACACCAAAAATATTAGCACCAGTAAAAATACCGATGATGATAATCAGCCCCAGCACCAAAACAATGAGTGCCGTAATCAGTAGCAGTATCCACGCCGAAGAGCCGAATTTTTTTACCTGCACTGCGTGTATCAAGCTGATAATTCCTGCAACAATTGCCCATGCACCAATAATGATAGGGAACAGCTTTGCTGCTGCATCAACACGGAAAATAATCAGTAAAACACCCAGCACAAGCAGCACAATTGGCAAGGGAAGTGCGGCTGCCTCCACTCCTTTTTTCTTTTTTACAATCGTCATAATGATAGAGATAACACCGTAAGCAAGCATTGCAATCGCCAATATAACAATTATTATTTCCATGCCTGTCTGCGGCACAAGCAACAATACAATACCAATCGCCAACAGCACCAAATATAATGCCAGTTTAATTCCGTCTTTTGATTTTGCATTTTCTGCCATTTTCCCATCCTCCTAAATTTTCATCGAAAAAAATATGAAACGAATCTGCCTTTATCTAATACTTTGAAATTAGTATATCATACCGATTGTTGATAAACAATAGTCCTATTGCGTAAACATCTTTTGCTTATTTATGACCGTTCCAATTTTGCAAAAACGCCTACAGCCTTGATGGGTATGCCGTTCTCATCACAAATTGAGGTGGAGCAAATCTTTATCTGCGTATAGCTTCCATCTGAAACTTGCAGTCGACAGGCGCACTCGCTTTTTCCAGATTTTTTGTAGGTATCGCTTATCCATTTTTCAAAAATCGGCAAATCTTCAGTAAAAATTCGTTCTCTGATTGCAGGATTGCTGCATATGTGATCTTGTATCGCCTTCATGCCAAACACTTTTTCATATTTATCCGAAAATTCTGCGGTATCCTTATCAAAATCCCATTCAAACATAATATCATCGCTCTGCTCTACAATCAGCCTATAGCATTCTTCTCTGATGCGCAGGGCTTCTCTGCTTTTACGCTCAGAATCAATTGTCTTTTCAAGCAGCTCGATTTTATCCTGCAGCGAACGTTCCATTGCTTCTTGCTTCTCTATCTTTTCTGTCACGTCCTGAAACGCATAAATCCCAATGTGTCTGCCAGTGTTATCTACAACACAAGAAGCTCGCCCTTGCAGCATAATCACCTTGCCGTCTTTGCGAATCGCCCTCGTCATAAATTCTTGCGGAGTACCAAATTCAACTAACTCTTTGATGTTTTTTTGTACGATTTCTGCATCTTCGGGATGTGTAAATGCCAAAATGCTGTTGTTAAAAATTTCTTTAAATTCCTGACGTGTATATCCCAAATATCCAAGCGCTCTGTCATTGACATACTGCACGGTTGCCTCTTTATCCAGATAGCCTTTCATAAGTCCCATATCAATGTTTTTGCCCAGTATATAAAGTTCCCAGTTGTCCATTTGAAACTCTTGCGGAATCTCACACAGATACGACTGATTCGCTTTTTTTGTCTGCGTCATCAGATGCTTATCAAGCTCTATAATCGGCGAGCTTTTTTTCACAAACTCTATGTAGTTGGCTGCCGACATCGGCTTTGCATAAAAATATCCCTGCACCAAATCACAGCCTAATTTTTGCAAAAACTTTATTTGGTCATTTGTTTCAACGCCTTCTACCACCGATACCAAACGCAAAGATTTAATCAATTCCACCATTTTTGCAATAATCATGCGTCCTTTATCTGTGTTTGCAGAAGAATTTAAAAATCCCTTATCAATTTTAATAATATCCAGCGGCAAATCTTTTAGATAATTCAAAGAAGAATAATCCTTGCCAAAATCGTCTAAAGACACCTTGAATCCTAAATATTTAAGCGCACTGGTAATCTCTACTAACGTTTCAAAATCATGCGAAAAAATATTTTCGGTAAATTCAATTTCAATGAGTTTTGTAGATATTCCATAGGAATTTACCATGCTAAATATTTCCTCTACAAAGTTCTCACTTCCAATATGCGCCTTTGAAAAGTTAACCGAAATTGGCAGGGGTGTAATCCCGTCCTGCATCATTTTCTTTAAAAACAGGCAAACTTGCTCAAGCATAAAGAAATCCAGCCGTTTTACAAATCCGTTTTGCTCTAATATTGGTATAAATTGATCGGGATAAATCATTCCATATTCTTTGCTGTTCCACCGCACCAATGCCTCTGCACCTGCAATCTGCTCTGTTTTCATCAGCATCTTTGGTTGTAGGTACATTTCAAACTCATGCTCCTCAAGAGCGGCCTCCATCATCAGCGTGATGAGTTTTTTCCATTCCAGTTCTTTGCTCATTTGCTCGTCAAACTTTAAAAAAGTGTTGACATGATTTCCTTTTGCACATTTTCTTGCAAAGTCGGCTTTATCCAAAAGTGTAGTGAAAGTTTCATTTGCGCCATCTGTGCTTACAATACCGCCGCTGCACACAAAATTATAATGAGAGGGCAGGATATCCGTTACAACTTTGCGAATATCGCTTAAATAGCAGAAACGTTTGACAATATCTAACTGTGGCGTTTCTTTTACCAAAAAAGCATAATGGTCTGCATTCAGATGTGCAAACAGCTCTTCTTCTTTTAATTGTTTTGAAAAGTAATCCGTCAGGCGGTCTAAAACTGTGTTGCCAATTTCATATCCGAATAAATCATTAATAAAATTAAAATTATCAAAATCAAGTGATACTAATAAAAACTTTGAATCTTTACTGTTGTGTGCCTGAATTGCTTTTTTTGCCTTTGCGTTAAAACTTTCTGAATCCAAACAAGGAGACACATTTTTAAATTTTATCGGCATAATTTCCCTTTCACCTGTTTTACATGAAAGAATCGTGCGGCATCATTTTTAAGATATTATTACGATTTAGCAATGGTTTGCACATGAGGCAAATATACCCAATATATTGGTGATATGTATATATGTACAGTATATCATATATGTTAAAAATTTCAAACCTTTTTTCATTTTAAAAAGCAAATATGCACACACTCAAAAAAGCGTCAGATATTCCAACCGTTTTTTCATAATTGATTACTGCATTTTATCGTATTTTTTTGGAATTAGCGTATAGCTGAGTATTGCCGCCAAAAGTGAAGCGGCAAGCATTGCATAATATGCCGCATCAAACGAAACATAGTCAATCAATGCCCCAGCAAGCACAGGTCCTGCAAATATGCCGATTGCAAACAGCGATTGAAAAATTCCCGTTGCGGTGGAACGCTGTGAGGGATGAACGCACTTGATGACAAACCCCGACAATGCCGAGCATGAAATGCCATAACAAACCCCAGACAATGCCTGCATCAAATAAATCATACCCATATTCATCGTATAGAACGCTGGAATACATGAAAATGCACCGATGATAAAAGCAATCGTCAGTGTTTTGATACCGCCGATTTTTCTGTATAATTTTGTGCCTACAAAAAGTGACGAGATACCCGTTACAAGAAAATACACCATCATAAGCATACCCATCTCAAAGCTGTTAGCGCCAATATTTTGTGCCGCTACCGCTGTAAACATGCTTGGCAGTGCAAAACACAAAAGCTGTGAAAAAATCGCCAAACACGAAAACAAAATCAGGTGCTTGTTTTTGAGCAGTGATACAAGTTGTTTTGCTGTGGGCGGTTCAAACTTTTTGGCATCTTTTGGAGTTTTAAATTGCAGTACTGCAAAAAGCCCAATGATTGCCGCCACCACCGCCACGATAAACGGTGCAGACAGCCCAAAAAGCTGCGCCACAACACCGCCCAGTGCCGCCGCAACAAACTTTCCGATGTTTGCTGATGCGCTGAGTACACCCTGTGCTTTTATTTGATTTTCTTCGGAATTGTATTTTGCATAGCTTGCAGAGATAATCACCCACCATGCCGCCGCCGCACCAGCAACCCCACGTGCAACCACTATCCATATCGGTGATTTTAAGAACACAAACATAAAAGCAGAAATGGTCAAGATAACAAATCCAATCGTCAGAATCAATTTGTCCTTGCCTGTTTTATCTGATAAAATCCCTAACGGTATGCGCAAAAAAATCTGCATAATGCCGTATGCGCCGCCAATCACACCAATCATAACCGCATTTGCCCCTAATGTCATTGCATAGGAGGGAAGCGTTGGCACATAGGAATACATAGACATCCAAATGAATGCCGCCGCAAGATTTAATACCAGTATATTTCTTTTCATAGAAAGATGCCCTCTTTTTTGCTCAGCTTTATCACTTTATTTCCGAAAAAAAAGGCTTGGTTTCCCCAAACCTTCTTACTGTTTTTTCGGTTACTTCTCTTTAGATAGCTTCTTTTCAATATACTTAATAATATCATCTACCGTATCAAACAGCCGCAAATCCCGATCGGGAATTTCAATATTAAATTCATTTTCAAAAGTAATGACCATTTCCATCAATGAAAAAGAATCAATTTCTAAATCTTCTACCAGACGTTTGTCAGGTGTGATTTCATTTGCATCATGTGGACATACTGTCATTAAAATTTCTTGTACTTTTGCAAGTTCTACCATGGTTACTCTCCGTTCTGCCTCTTATTGCAGGCATTCCAATAGATTATATTGTAAATCTTTTGATTGATTTCTTTGTTGTTTTTTCAAATTCTTTGTCACGGATTTTAAAACCCCTGACGTGCTTATAAAAGGGTAATTGTTTGCTTACTGCCTTCATATCTTCTTCAAGCATTTTGGTTAGTTCTTCCTTTGTATATTTCATACTGACAGCTTCGTCAATAAAAATTTCAGCATTTAAAACTGCCTCATTCAGACCGTCTACCAGTGGAGAAAACACCACTATTTCCTTGATATAAGGAATCTGCATATAATAATCTTCAATTTCTTCTGGATAAATATTTTTCCCGTTTGCCAGTACGATGAGGTTTTTCATTCTGCCCGAAATCACCAAAAAACCCTCTTCGTCTATTTTTCCTATATCTCCGGTATCAAACCAGCCATCACACATTGCCTTAGCGGTTGCCGCCGCATTTTTATAATATCCCAGCATGACATTTCCGCCCTTTACCCAAATTTCTCCGTTTCCGTCTTCGTCTGCGTGTTCAATTTTGATTTCGTTGCACGCAATGGGCAAGCCTACAGTACCGTCTTTAAAACAGCGTCTTCTGTTTACTGCAACAAGCGGTGAGCATTCTGTAATGCCATATCCGTTGATTATATCAATGCCAATCTCTCTAAATCCTTGTGCAAGTGCAGAGGAAAGCGGTGCGCCGCCGCATAAAATCAAGCTGAGATTCCCGCCGAATGCGTCTTTGACACTTCCAAAAAACTCCGCTCTTTTGTCTATTCCCTGCGCCAATAAATCGTTGCTCTTTAAAATCAACGCACGCATTTCTTCTTCTTTTCCGTTTGCTTTGATGTTTGCCCATACTTTTTTGTACATCATATCCACAAACAGCGGCACTACAAAAACAAAATCTGGCTTAAAAAACTGCAAATTCGGCAAAAGATTTCTTAGACTATCGTTGATACAAATCGTTGTGCCGTTTTGAATCATCATCATAATACCATGTGTGCATTCAAAAGAATGGTGAACGGGCAACACCGACATACAAACTTTTCCAAGTCCGTCTTCAAGCAGACTAAGCCCGCCTGCCGATGCGCATACAATGCTGTTGTGCGTCAGCATCACGCCTTTGCTTTTGCCTGTTGTGCCAGAAGTATACAGAATCGTCGACATTGCATATTCATCAATTTTTTTTGATTCATATCCTAAATTCTTCTGTTCGCCCTGCGCAATCAGCTCCTCCATTTGGTTCATTTTGATGTAGCAGTCCACCGTTTTTAGCTGGCCCTTTAGGTTTTCAAAAATTTCATCAAAGGTCTGAGAATAAACCACACATGCCGCACTGCTGTCATCTATGATATTTGCAATTTCCGCCTCTGGTAGCTCTTTATCAATGGGGACAATCACCCCCACACCGCAAGTTACTGCAAAATAGGTGATAATCCATTCGTAACTCGTTTCTCCAATAACTGCAATGTTCTTTCCTTCCAGCCCCAAGCCAAGCAGGGCATTGCCAAGGGCATTGATGTCATGCAGTACCTTTTCGTGTTTTATGCCCTCATATCCATCTTTGGTTTTTATGCGAAAAACATCTCTGCCTTCGTATTTGGCATGATTAATCAGTTCACGCAGATCTTTATCTGTTCTCATTTTTGCTATAGGATAATTTTTCATCAGACTGTTCTCCTCACATATATAAAGTAGTTGCTTTTAAAATTTTACTATAATTATAGCACATAATAAAACAAACTTATATTGCAACTTTTACAAAAATCAGAAGTTTCAGGTATAACAAGAATATTCCCTGCCGCAACCCTTAAAAGGAACACTTTTTTGTATTGCAATTCATGCCGAACTATGCTATTATTCTGATATAAACAAATCATGTATACGTATGAATCAATATGTATCTCTATTCTTGAAAATTTTTTGGAGGATAATAAAAATGAAAAAAGTATCTATTGGAAGTTGGGCGTACGTTTTTGGCGCATTTGAAAAAAATCCTATATTATTGCCGCAATTATGCGATAAACTTTCGCAGCTTGGCTTTGACGGAATCAGTCTTGGCGGTTTTGCACCGCATGCAAACCCCGACCTTTATGATACCGATGCGAAAAGAGCAGAGTTAAAAGCACTGCTTAAGGCACACAATTTAGAAATTGCAGATTTTGCCTGCGATTTATGGAGTCTGGATTCTCTAAAACAAACAGAGGAATGGATTGCATTATTTGAGAAAAATGCAAAGTTTGCACAGCAAATGGGATTTTCTATCATCAGAGTAGACAGTGGCACACCGCCAATTCTTCCTGAAGGAATGAGCTATGATGATGTAAAAAAAGCCATTACAGCCATCTTTAAAAGAATTGCAAAAATTGCACAAAAATATAATCTGCAAGTGGTATGGGAATTTGAACCCGGCTTTATGATTAACGAACCAAAGAATGTTGTTGGCGTTGCAAAGGCAGTAGACGAGCCAAACTTCCATATCTTGTTTGATACGTGCCACGCACATATGGGCGCTGTTGTTGGCGCAAGACATATTGAAAAAGACTGCAAGCTTGCTGGCGGTGTTGAAGAATATGCAAAGATGTGCAAAGATATGATTGGCATTGTACACGTCATTGATTCTGATGGCACTTTAAATGTTGCACAAACAAGCACGCACGCACCATTTGGTTTGGGTGTGATTGACTTTGATTCTGTCATTCCTGCACTTTTAAATGATGCAAACTATAAGGGCGACTGGTGGGCAATTGACCTTTGCGAATGGCCAGACGCATGGCAGGCAACCGCAGACTGCAAAGCATTTGTTGATCAATTCAATGCGAAATATTGCGGCTAACCGTATCGTTCAAATCTGATATGCTTAAGCTCTTTGATTGAAAATAGTTAATTTTATAAAAAAGGCTCACTTCAATTTGAAGCGACCTCAAAAGTTAGACAAATATTTTAACGAAACAGCCAAGAG
>JAVXBD010000039.1:0-12055 GCA_036660175.1 Christensenellaceae bacterium
GGCAAAGAACTTTGTGTACGCTGTCCGCCGCCTTGCTGATAAAGTGGTCTATCATTTTGCGGACGCTGTCCCTGCTGATACGACGGTCTGTCGCCCTGTGGACGCTGTCCCTGCTGATACGGCGGTCTGTCGCCTTGTGGACGCTGTCCTTGCTGATATGGCGGTCTGTCGCCCTGCGGACGCTGTCCCTGCTGATACGATGGCCTGTCGCCCTGTGGACGCTGATAGGATGATGGTTTTGCTGGCTGACTTCCTACAGGACGCTGTATTAGTGGGTTGCTTGTTTGAACCATCTCTGGCTTTTCTTCTGGTTTTGGCACCAATCTTTTCGCAGGTGCTTTTTTTACTTCCTTAATATCCTCAGGCTTTTCCTGTATCATTTCCGTTTCCGTACTAATAACCTCTGTTTGTACACTGTCCATCTTGATTTCTTCTTTCACCGCTTGTGGCTCTGATGTTGCTGCTGGCTCTGATGTTGCTACTGGCTCTGCTTCTGTTTCTGTAGGCTGCGGTTCTGTTATCTCTTGCAGGACTGTATCTTGCATTTTTTGAGTTTCTTGCCCAGCAGTATCTTTTTCTTCTTGAACTTCTCTCTCTTCACGCTCTTTTTCAGATTTTATTTTTTCAATATCAAGAATTTTTGTTTCAATCGTTTTAATTGTTCTGATTTGTGTGTCCGCATCCGATTGCAACTCAAGTATACCATTAAAAATGGTCTGTGCACTGCTTAATAAATTCTTGTTTGTTTCAATAATTTTAATTTTGCTCAATATTTTCACCCCCGGAAGTAGTGTTTAATTTATCCATTGCGCTCTTTGCAAACTTCGGACACACTATCCCAATAATTTTATTGTTTGGCTTTCCCAAACATTTTCCAAGAACATCATTTTGTTCCAATATCATAATTTGCACTTTATAATAGGCACAAGCATCTATAAAGTCTTTTTTTGTGTTTTCAGATGCACTGCCATCAAGAATCACAAGCTTTGCCTTGCCGGTCTTGATTGCCTTATCGCACCCTTGCGCACCATACACGAGCTTTCCAGCACGTGCCCCCAAGCCCAAAAAGTTGAAGAATCTATCATTTATCACGCTTCATTATCACCTTTTTTAATTCGTCATACATATCTTCATCTATGGTTGTCTTCATCGTTTTGCCTAAAATCTTCGTTTTATAGGCTCGATCAAGGCACTTCATATCTGCGCATATATACGCTCCTCTTCCTTCAGCTTTATCATTTTTATCAAAAACGAGTCTGCCCTCATGATTCTTAACCATGCGTAGTAATTCTGCTTTGGGTTTGCTGGTTCTGCAGGCCACGCACATTCGTATTGGAATTTTATCTTTGTTCACACACACACCTACTTATTGCTCAGTGTCCTCTGTTTCTTCTATGATTTCCTCTTCAATATTCTCAACTTCTTCTTCCTCGTTGAGCTGTTCAATGACGTCAAACTCGTCATCCTCATAGTATTCTTCATCTTCTTGGTCAAAGTTCTCAGGTCTGTCAACACTCGCATCTGCATTCGCAAAATCATCACCAAACACTTCTTTTTCTGTTTGTGACTGGCTCTTAATATCAATCTTCCAACCTGTCAGTTTTGCAGCAAGGCGTGCATTTTGTCCTTCTTTGCCAATTGCCAACGACAATTGATAATCTGGCACAATGACTTTTGCCGCTTTTTCATCTTCATTGATTTGCACCATCACCACTTTTGCAGGGCGCAGTGCATTTGCAATAAACTCTATTGGATCTGCATTCCATGGCACAACATCAATTTTTTCTCCATTTAATTCTTCAACAACACGCTCAATACGTGTACCTTTGTGGCCCACGCAAGCTCCTACAGGATCAATATCGTTTTCGTCGCTCCACACAGCTATTTTTGTGCGAGCCCCAGCCTCTCTTGCAATACTTTTAATCTGCACAATGTTCTGACGAATTTCAGGTACTTCAAGCTCAAAGAGGCGTTTAATCAAAGCAGGGTGTGTACGTGACACCACAATCTGCGGCCCTTTGTTTGTCTTTTTCACTTCCAAAACATACACTTTCATTCTCTCATTTACATTGTATTTTTCGGTATATACAGTTTCGCTGACAGGAATAATTCCCTCGGCACGCCCCAGTTCCACAAACACATTGCCACGCTCTACTCTATGAATAATTGCGGTCAATATCTCGTTTTCTTTTTCCGCATATTGGTCAAATATAATACCACGCTCCGCCTCACGAATCCGCTGTACAACTACTTGCTTTGCTGTTTGTGCAGCAATACGTCCAAAATCTTTAGGTGTTACTTCCGTTTGAAGTGTATCTCCCGCCTCATATGCAGCATTAATCTTCTTAGCTTCTTCTACTGTAATTTCAGTTTCAGAATCTTCAATTTCTTCCACAACATTTTTGATGGCGTACACTTTAATTTCGCCCGTATCGCCATCAATCTCCACTCTTGCACTTTGGTTGCTGCCAAAATGGCGCTTATAAGCGGATATTAATGCGCATTCAATCGCTTCCAGCAAAATATCTTTCTTAATTCCTTTATCATGCTCTAAATCTGATAAAGCTTCCATAAATTCAGTATTCATCGTTACCCTCCGTTATATATCTAAGTGCAGGCTCATTTTCGCCAGCTCTTTACGTTCAAAAATAATTTCTTGCGTGTCCGTTTCAATGGTTATCGTATCTTTTGTATATGCGGATAATTTACCCGTATACATTTTTTTGTCTTCAAATGGCTTGTATAGTTTCGCATCTATTTTCTGCCCCAAACAGCGTTCAAAATCCCGCTCATTTTTTAGCGGTCTGTCAAGCCCAGGAGATGAAACGCATAAAAAGTACTGCTCTTCAATCAAGTCTTTTTCATCAAGCACTTCTTCCAGCGCCCTGCTGACTGCTTCACAATCTTCAAAAAGCACACCACCTGTTTTATCAATATACACCGTTAAAATCCAGTCCTGTGCTTGCTTTGCGTATTCTGTATCTACATATATATATCCAAAACCTTGAACAATCGGCATTGCAAGTTCTTCAACCATTGTTCTAATGTTTTTCGCCATAAAATCTCCTCTGTATATACTTTTTTATAGAATCATAGCGCTCCGCAGTCGTACATATCGCCGCACCGCAATAATGCGAAAGAGTGGGTTTTTCCCACTCTCCAACGTAGCATCTATTCTCAAAAACTATTTTATCATAAAAAATCACTGATTTCAAGCCTTTTTTATATCATGTTTCTTTTTTGATATGCTTAGTTTGCGTTCTTGCCCATGAATCAGCCTAACAATATTTTCTCTGTGACTTACAAAGCCTAAAGCCGCAATCGCAATCACAGCAATTTCCTTGGCAAGACTTGCGTCAGTAATCAGAAAAGCCGCAATCACGCTCATCACAAGCCCAAGCAGCGAGCCTAAGCTCATCATCTTTGAAATCGCAACAATCACAATTGCAATTGCAAATACAACCAATGTAGGAATTGTTTGAATAACGAGCAAAACACCTATGGTTGCCGCAATACCCTTGCCGCCTTTAAATTTTAAAAAGCAGGAATAATTATGTCCTGCCACAGCAAGCACCGCCGCAATACACAAACCAACTTCCCCACCAAGCCAAGAACCAATTAGTGCCGCTAAGAGTCCTTTTAGCATATCTCCCGCAAAAGTGAGCAGCCCCATGCCCCAGCCATATGTTCTTAAAACATTTGTCGTGCCTGCATTGCCACTGCCTTTTTCACGTATATCTTCATTTCTGATTTTTTTTGTAAAGATATACGAAAACGGTATTGAGCCTAAAAAATAAGCAATGACACCACATAAAACCAATATCCAAACATTATACATATACTTTTTCCCCTAACCATCCAGTTACATTTCGTCTTTGTTATCGTCTTTTTGCCTTACAATAATCTTAATAGGCGTACCCGAAAAGTCAAATGTCTTACGCAAATAATTCTCCAAATACCGCTTATATGAGAAATGCACCAGCGCAGTTTCATTGACAAAAATAACAAATGCGGGCGGTCTTACCGCTACTTGCGTCATATAATAAATCTTTAAGCGCCTGCCGTTTGTGGATGGCGGCGGTGCTGCCGTCACTGCATCACGCAGGCAGTCGTTCAGTATTCCCGTACTGATTCGCTTGATATTGTTTTCATGTGCTTCATGAATCATCTCGAAAAGTTTTTCTACTCTCTGTCCCGTCAATGCCGATAGAAAAATCCTCTTTGCGTACGGCATAAACAATAAATCTCGAGAGATTTCCTCATTAAACTTTTCAATGGTATACGAATCTTTTTCAACCGCATCCCATTTATTGACGGCAATCACCGTTGGTTTTCCTTCAGAATCCACATATCCCGCAACTTTTACATCTTGCTCTGTAATACCCTCAACCGCATCAATCATCGTCACCACCACGTCTGCACGTCTGATTGCCGATAATGTCCGAATCACACTGTAACGCTCTATTGATTTATCATCAATTTTACCTTTTTTACGCAAGCCTGCCGTATCAATAATCGTGTATGTAATCCCATCACGTTCAAACACAGAATCAATCGCATCACGTGTAGTACCAGGAATATCGCTTACGATTGTTCTGTCATATCCGAGTATTTTATTCGCCAAAGAAGACTTTCCAACATTTGGCTTTCCTACCAACGCAATCTTTAGCGTTTCATTATTTTCATCTTCATCCTGTTCGTTAATATTTGCAATAATCACGTCCAGCAAATCTCCCAATCCCAATCCTTGAGAAGAAGAAATTCCAATTACTTCACCCAACCCCAGCTCATAAAAATCATACAGATTTTGCTCATCAGCCTTATTATCCACTTTGTTGACAACCACAATCACCGTCTTTTTCGATTTACGCAGCAACTTTGCCACTTCAAAATCTTCCGCAGTGATACCAGTTTTTGCGTCCACAAAGAACAAAATCAATTCAGCGGATTCAATTGCCACCTGTGCCTGATCCCTCATTTGTCTGAGGATAACATCCTGCGTCACCGTATCAATCCCACCAGTATCCACCAATGTAAATTCTCTGTTAAGCCATTCTGCATCTGCATAAATACGGTCACGTGTAACACCTGGTGTGTCTTCAATAATCGCCAGTTTCGTTCCTGATATTCTGTTAAAAAATGTAGACTTTCCTACATTTGGTCTTCCCACAATTGCCACTATTGGTTTTGCCATTTTTTCTCACCTATCTATGTTTGATGATGTTTTTCTTTACATCACCGCCCCCCGATACATCTATCGGTTACTGTCTACTATTGTTTCTATCAATTCATACCCATCTCGTCCCGCTTTTATGCAGGGAACGTTTAAGTTTTGTTCCATTTCTTCTAAAGTCATATCGTCAAGCATTTGATGCTCGTTTTCCTTAAAGCACACATCGCTTAATAAAAGCACACCATTTTTCAGTTTTCCTTTTAGCTGTTTTACAATATCACGACCTGTTAAAAGTCCCGTTACAGTAATGGTATCACCAAAAAAAGTGTTTTTGATTTCAAATACCTCGATGTCTATGTGAAAAACCTGCTTAATCTTTTGCGCAAGGTCACACATGAAAGGATAAAAGTCTGCCCCCGTGGCAATATTGACTCTTTTAAATTTTGGTATGCCGCCCACCATTTCTGCAAGTGCGTCCTGCGCTTCCGTCAAGAATTTCGTAACAAGTCCCACACCGTTCTCAATTTGAATAAATTCTTCATATTCATCAAACTCTGGCAAAGGCAATTTCGCACGTATATACATTTCGTCTGCCGCAAATACAAATCTTGTCCCATATTTAAGCATCTGCTTTTGAAAGCCATAAATCATCTCAATAGTTCTTGCTGCATTTTCTTTGCTCACTGGTTTTAGCGGATATAGGTTCTCTCTATATTTGGTAAGCCCCACAGGCACAACCGCAACAGATAACACATTTGGAAACAGTCCACACAGTTCTTCAAGAGTCTGTTTTAGTACCTGCCCATCGTTAATCCCCTCGCACATTACAATTTGCGTGTGCATTTGAATCCCATTTTCAGCAAAAATCTTCATGATTTCAAATGTATCTGCCGCATTTTCTCTACCGAATAAAAACTTTCTGATTTTTTTATCTGATGCGTGGACAGATAAATAAAGCGGAGAAATATGCTTGCTTATAATTCTGTCAATCTCTTTTTGCGTGATATTTGTAAGTGTCACATAGTTTCCCATTAAAAACGATAGCCGCCAATCATCATCCTTCACATACAGCGTTTTTCTTCTTCCTTTTGGCATCTGGTCAACAAAGCAAAACAGGCATTTGTTTTGACAGCATATCTTTTTACGAAAGCCGTCATCTATAAATTCGATTCCTAAGTCCTCATAAGCATCTTTTTCAATTTCTATTTCGAGTTCTTCACCATCTGTTTTTTTAACTAGCAATGTAATAAACTCGTCTGCCATATAGTATTCATAATCAATATAGTCAATTATTTGATCACCATTCACAGATACAACTTCATCGCCCACACAAATACCACATTCTTGTGCGATTCCTTCCGCATTCACTTTTTTGACAATATTACTCATGAAAAATCCTCGCTTAACGAATTTATTATACATGATTTATGCCATTATTTCAAATAAAAAGCAAATGAATCCCTTTTAAAAAATCCCAGCACACAAAAAAGCAGCCAAATCTTTACAATTTGGCCGCTCTCCGCTTCTATTGATAGAAGTCCTCACCCTTACATACAATATAAAACATAATCTATAAGAATTATATTTGCTACTATCTTTTATTCTTTCCGCCTAACTTGTCAATTAGCACAGCAACAATGATAAGCGCACCCACAAGAATGTCAAGAATAAACGAGTTTATCCCAAGAAGTTGTCCGCCATTTCTAAGCATTGCTATGATAAGCGCGCCAATAACCGTTCCAAAAACAGATCCAACCGCTCCGCTTAGAGATGCTCCGCCTACAACAACTGCTGCAACTGCGTCCATCTCCATACCAATACCAGCTGTCGGTGTTCCGCTACCAAGTCTAGTCGTCATAAGCAATCCTGCAACGCCTGCACAAAAGCCACTGAAAGCATATATTGCAGAAGTATTTTTTCCTATTTTAACACCCGATAATCTTGCAGCTTCTGTGTTTGAGCCTATTGCATAGATATTTCTTCCAAATATTGTGAATTTCGCAATAACGATTCCAATAATGACAATGAAAATCCATACATAAACCATAGCAGGTATACCCAACAATTTTGCTGTTGCAAAATCACTGAACGATTCTGGGACTGCAATTTTATTTGCATTAGACATCAGCATTACAAGCCCTCTTATGATTTGCATAAAACCAAGAGTGGCAATAAATGCAGGAACTTTTCCTTTATGGATAATAAACCCTATAAATGCACCAATACCCGTACTTACAACAAGTGACAATACCATCGCAAGCAATATTGGCATGCCTCCTGAAATAAGCAATGCTGCCATCATTCCACTGAAAGCCAATACAGAACCAACCGATAAGTCGATTCCCGCTGATATAATAACAAATGTCATTCCAACAGCAACGATACCACTTATTGATGTCGATCTAAGCAGGTTCGTTATGTTTGTAAACGAACTAAACTTCGGCTCTACGATACATAAAACAACAATGAATGCAATACATATAAGTATTAAATTTGATTCCGGAATCCTACGGAATTTTTTCCACGGATTTGTGAGACTCTTATTCTTCATTTTCGATTCTGCCTCCCTATTTCTATTCAATTCCGGAAGCCATACGCAAGAGCGATTCATCGCTGTATTCTTCGCGTGACACTATTCCGGTTACTTTTCCTTCATGGATAACCATGATTTTATCAGCTATTCCCATAATCTCAGGTAAATAAGAAGAAATCATAATAACTGCGTTTTGCTCTTCAAGCAGGCTTTCAAGTAAATGATATATTTCAGATTTAGCACCAACATCAATACCGACTGTTGGCTCATCAAAAATAAATATTTTACTGTTACGGCACAACCACTTTGCAATAACAACTTTTTGCTGATTACCACCTGATAAATTGATAACCTTCTGATATATTCCTGGAGTCACAATTCTCAATGCATCTGTAAACTCTTGTGCTCGTTTCTTCTCTTTTTTAACATTAATAAAACCAAGCTTTGAAATCGAGTCGTATGATGCCAAATTAATATTTTGTGTAATGCTTGTTGCCGTTGTGAGTCCTTGCTGTTTTCTGTCTTCAGGAAGAAATCCTATCCCTTTTCCAATTGCACCTGGTGGACTGGTTATATTCACTTTCTCACCATTAACAATAATCTCCCCAGTATCATACGGATCTGCACCGTATATTGCCCTTACTATTTCAGTTCTGCCCGATCCTACAAGTCCAAAGATTCCCAGCACTTCGCCTTTATGCAGTGTCAAATCTACATTTTCGAATTTTCCTTTGCTGGACAGTCCTTTTACCTCAAGAACAACATCATTTGTCACATGATGTTTGATGCTGTACATATCTTCAATACTTCTGCCAACCATTTTGGCAACAAGTTCTTCTTCATTTGTTTCATTCACATTAAGCGTTGCGACAGTCTGCCCATCTTTTAATACTGTGATAACATCGCAAATCTCAAAAATTTCCTCAAGTCTGTGGGAAATATATATAATTGCCGTTCCCCGTTTTTTTAGATTTTCTATAATTCCAAAAAGTTCTTTAACTTCTTCATTTGCAAGCAATGCTGTTGGCTCATCAAAAATAAGTAATTTGCTGTTTTCAAAATACTCTTTGGCAATGACAACCATCTCTTGATTCGCAACAGACAGGTTGTTTATAATTTCTTTTGCATCAACTTTAATATTTAATTCATCAAGTGTTTTTTGCGCCGTTTTATTCATATATGCCCAATTAACAAACCCAAGTTTTGTTTTTGGTATTTTCCCAAGAAAAAAGTTTTCCGCAACTGAAAGATGCGAAGCTAATGTTACATCCTGGTATACGGCTGCAAGTCCAAGTTTTTGAGCATCGAGCGGGGAGGTTACTTCAACTTCTTTATTATCCACATAAACTTCACCTGAAGTTTTCGGGTGAACACCCATGAGGACTTTTATCAGAGTAGATTTACCTGCGCCGTTCTCGCCAACCAATGCGTGAACTTCTCCTCTTTTTACTGACAAATTAACATGCTGCAATGCTTTTACACCCGGAAATTCTTTGCATATGTCTATCATACGAACGAATTCGGTTCCGATATCACTCAAAATTATTGCCTCCTTTGCAGTTATGATTTTTTACGACACCACCCAAATAAAATCTTTGGATGGTGTCGTTGTCAATATAAATTACTATTATTTAAGATCCTCAGGCCATGTAACTTTTACGCCTGTATCAACAAATTCTTCCATCTCTTCGCCTTTGATTGCTTTGATTGCATATTCAACACCTAAGTAACCCATATTGTGCTGGTCTTGAATAATCAACGCTTTTATGACGCCATTTTTAAGTGCTTTTAATTCTTCATCATCATCATCAAATGCAACAACTGTAACTTTATCTTTTAGTTCAGCTTGCTCAATTGCACGTGCAACACCATCACCTGTATGGTTATTATCTGCATAAATTCCAACAAGTTCGTCACCGTTTGCAGTAATGATATTCTCTGTTGTACTCATTGATGTATCAATGTCATTGTCTACATAGATAGGCTCAAGCACTTCAATGTCTGGTGCAAGTTCAGCCATTTTGCTTACAAATCCACCGTCACGATCGATAATTGTTTGTACGCCGGCAACAGCAGCAACGATTGCAACTTTACCTTTTAATTCCTTGCCATTGTCTTTCATGTATTTAACCATTGCTTCAGCCGCAAGCTCGCCGCCTACGATATTATCTGTTGCAAGATGGGCCGCAACTTTGTCAGATGGAAGCGCTGTATCAACAGTAATAACAGGTATTCCTGCTGTTGCTGCATCCTGCAATGCTGCGTTTGCTCCTGTATCAGCGTTTGAACCGATAACAATTGCATCTGGTTTGCTTAGTATTACGTTTTCAAGCAATGAAATAGATTCCTCAATATCAGCTTCTGAAGCTGGTCCTTGTACCGTTACAGTCACGCCATCATTCTTTGCTGCATAATCTTCTGCACCCGCTCCAACTTTTTGCCAGAACGTTGAGTCTGTTGCTTTGATAAGAACAGCAATGTTATATCCCTCTGCTGCTGGTTTTGCTGCTGCATCTGCAGCCGCTGGTGCTTCTGTTGCTGCAGCTGCTGGTGCTTCTGTAGCTGCTGCTGGTTCTGCTACCTTTGGAGCACATGCTGTAATTGCACATACAAGCAAAACAGCTAAGACGATTGAAATAATTTTTTTCATTTTCTATTCCTCCTGATTTTTCGATCCTTATTTTTTAACAGCTCCATTATTTTTGAGCTGTAAGATCCTTTATTGATTCCATATTAATAAGTGTTGTTTTAAGCTCTTTACGTATCGGTGCATAAGCGTTAATTCCGTCATTCATTCTTTTTATGAGTAAATCAGCAGTGGTTTCTGCTATTAGTTCCAACGGCTGGCGTATACTTGCAAAACCAGGCTGAATACATTCCAAAAAGCTAAAATGCGGAAACGATGGAAGATGGTCAAAGGTAAGCACAGATACTTCGTCAGGTATGGAAAGTCCAAATTCAAGCCTTGCCTCAAACGCACCCAATGCAAGATATACGTTCGGACAAAAAATCAAAGTTGGCGCATCTTTCTGGTTTAACAAACGCATAAACTGCCTTTTTGAATCATGTATCAACAAATCATCAGAATGCCCTATATATTCTTCTCTAATTTCTATATCATGGTCATTTAATGCATCTATAAAAGCCTGATACCGAATAATATCTGAATATATATTAGTTTGTCCACGTACAATCCCGATTTTTTTATGTCCTTTTCTTATCGCAAGTGAAATTGCATCATAGGTTGCTGCATAGTTATCCACCGTTACAGAATCGCAATTCACATCATCTAACAGTCTATCTACCATAACAGTCGGAACTCCCGCTTCAATACAAGCATTGATGTGTTTTCCATCTGCCGCACTTGTTGCAATAATCAGTCCATCCACTCTTTGATTGATAAGAACTTCCACCTGTTCTATTTCTATCTGGCTATCATTCCCATAATTATTGAATAAGGTACGAAACCCATACTCTCTCAGTTTTCTTTCTAATTGCTTAACAATTGGAGGAAAAAACGGATCTGTTATATCAGGTAATACGATTCCTACAACGTTTGTTTTATTTGACTTCAATCCGCTTGCCAAAGGATTCTTTTTATAATTTAACTCCAATATGGCTTTTTCTATTTTTACTTTGTTATCTGCGGTAACTGGTTTATTATTTAAATATCTTGAAATAGTCGAACGCGATACTCCAGAATACTTTTCTACATCAAAAATTGTACTCACAACCGAACTCCTTAAGTGTTTAAATTGTTTTTTTATGCTGCTTCTATAATGGTAAGCAATACACAAAAACTTTATGCCGATATTTGGTTTGCTTGTTGATAAGAACGTTCTTATCAATTACTAATATATCATTACTTTTTATGAATGTCAATAGGTTTTTTTAAAAAAATTCCCTTTGTTTAGCGTGTATATTTGTATTATAAATATCATCGTCGTATTGTGAACGTTCTTATCATACTCAAATATGAGAGAGTCAACCTCACCAAAAAACTTTTAAAATATGATGGTTAAAAAAATATTAGAATCATGCGATAGCCCATAACAGTCACATCTATCTTTACTATAAACACCGCATTTTTTACAAATGAAAAAGGCAGCTAAATCATTCAACTCCGCTGCTTTCAACTTTTATTTATATCTGACAACATCTTTGCGTTGTTTCGCATGACAAATCAAGCATCTCTTTTTTTGCCATTTTTCCTCCCACTTCACTTTCACGACCTCACTCTTTTCATCTCTGTTCCGTCTGCTCACAAATCCGCAAAGTCCCGCTTGCACCACGTCACTTTCCCGCCCTCTTTGCTTGTTTTCCCTAAAGGGCAAAAGCTTCGCCTCCAC
>JAVXBD010000040.1:0-11989 GCA_036660175.1 Christensenellaceae bacterium
ACAATTGCCCGCTCAGGTTAGTAAGGGTGGCTTTATGAATAAGATACACCCAAAAGCTAAAAAAGTCAAGAGCTTAGAGGATGTGCCAAGTCCAACAGATGCAGACGCACCGCCACGTAAAAATCCACCGATTCCTACGGAAAGTGACGCACCATCGGCGGTAGCAAAAACGGCGTAATGATTAAGATTACTCCCGAAATGCGCATTTCTATGTATTTACATTCGTTGAATGCTGATAATATGCGGCATATAGACGGAGGCGGCGTTAGAATACCATCAAAAGTAGAGTGCAAAATGCAAAGAACAGGAGATGCACTAACAAGGGCATAAAACCTATCAAGCTTAATGCCCGTTCAAGTAGTATATTGACCAGTTTACTGAGTGGGATAGTAGTATGCACGCTGCTTTGGTGGCATACTGGACAGTATAAGCTTCTATAGAAATAGTAGTAACTAACTGCTTTACTTTACCTATTTCAAAATTTTATCTGCTACATACAAACCGTTTGCGGCTGCCTGAGAAAGTGAACGCGTAAAACCTGCACCATCGCCTGTGGCATATACTTTGCTGTAGCCGTCGAGTTCAAAATCGTGTGTATGGGGACGAGCCGAATAATATTTACATTCTACACCATATAAAAGCGTATCGCTGTTTGCCGTACCAGGTGCAACCTTGTCAATTGCATATAAGGTTTCAATGATGTTGTCCAGTTGACGCTTAGGCAAGCACAGACTCAAATCACCTGCAACCGCATGGAGTGTTGGTTTGGTGGTGGATTGACTGAGGCGCTTAGCATCTGTTCTTCTGCCAGCCAAAAGATCTCCAAATCGTTGTACAAGTACGCTTCCGCCACTGATGAGGTTTGCAAGACTTGCCACATGCCGTGCATATTCAATCGGATCTTTAAATGGCTCTGTAAAGCGAATAGTAGACAATAATGCGAAATTTGAATTTTGCGTTTTTCTATTTTTGTCACGATACGAATGCCCATTGACCGTCAATACACCATTGGTGTTTTCAGTTACGACATTGCCTTTTTCGTTAAAACAAAACATACGAGTGGTGTCACCATAAGCTTTGCTTCTATACCAAATTTTTGGTTCGTAGATATGCTTAGAAAAATGCTCCCATATACAGAAGGGAAGCTCAACACGTACACCAATATCCACTTGATTGTTGATTAAATCCAACTTGTTTTTTTTGCACCATTGTGTAAAAAACTGACTGCCAGCACGACCAACTGCAAAGATAATATGCTCTGCATAAAAAACATCTTCACCATTGGCGGAGTTTGTTTGAATGGTATGTGCAGCAGCATCGACATCTGTTACATTTGTATCTGTAAAAATATCGCATTTGTCGGAAATATGTTCAATCATCTTGCGCATGGTTTCAAAGTTTTCATCTGTTCCAAGATGCTTTAATTGTGCCTGTGACATATGTAAATCATATTTTAAACAGAGTGTTTTCAAATCATCATTGGGCATAAAGCGCTCTTTTGTGGCTCCATAAGAAACAAGCAACTTGTCTGCTTGCTCGATATAATCAATAACGGTTTCGGGTGCAAGAAAATCGGTAAGCCATCCGCCATATTCAGTAGAAATGACATATTTTCCATCAGAAAAAGCACCTGCGCCTGCCATGCCTTCCATAATAGCGCAAGATTTACACTTAATACATTGTTCAACTTTTTTTGTAATAATTGGGCATATGCGTTTTGTAATCGCATGGCCTTTTTCTATCAATGCAATACGCAGAGAAGGATTACATTCGGTCAAACGATAAGCGCACATAATTCCGCTGATACCGCCGCCGATAATGGCAACATCATATTTGTTCACGATAATACCTCAATATTAATATAATAGGAGAGTGCTTTATAATTTAAAAGCCTGTGTAACTGCTTTGATTGCTTTTGTTGTGTTTTTACTGTCAATGCAAAAGGATATTTTAGTATTGGCAGTAGTAACAATATAAATCTTAATATCATCAGAAACAAGTGCGCTGAACAGTTTTGCAGCTACACCTGATTGCTTTTCCATGCCGATTCCTTCAATAGTAAGCTTTGATATTCCTAAATTACACGAAAAATCTAAACTGCCTATTTTTTCTATTACAGCTTTTGCTTTTTCGATGTCCTTTGAGTGAAGTGAGAAAGCAACATCAACAAAATCATTCTGTGGATAAGACTGACTGATAATATCTATGTTGATTTCTGATTTTGCCAATGAATTAAAAATAGTAGCCAAAAGCTTCGGATTGTGAGGCAAGTGAGAAAGCGTGATGACTGCGTCATTTTCCTCGGTGTAGATATTGGTCACGATGCTTGATTCTGATATAATATCTGCCATGGAATATAGTCCTGCTGGTTTGCTGTAGATATATTGTGCTGCACGAATAGCGCCTTCAGCAAAAACTTGCTTGGATTGCGCCTTATGCGAAATTTCGATGACTTCATCATTACCCAAAAACAATACATCGTGTTCTCCAACAACTGTCCCGCCACGCACTGCGTGGATGCCGATTTCTTTTGGCTCACGTTTGGTAGATTTTGGTGTTCTGCCATATACAAACTCTTTGGTGTTCATAAATACGGAGTTGATGTGTTCTGCAATGGATAAGGCTGTGCCGCTAGGGGAGTCTACCTTCAAGTTGTGGTGCTTTTCAATAATTTCCACATCAAATTTATCCCCTAAGAATTCTGCTGCTTTTTTGGCGAGTTCTATTTGAAGATTAACACCCAAAGACATATTTGCAGAATAAAAAAGGGGAATATGTCCAGCATACTTTGCAATCATTACTTTGTCATTAGAAGTATAGCCAGTCGTGCAAAGTACTGCAGCACAGCTATGCTTTTGCGCAAATTCAAGTATGCCATGCAGAGCATCTGGACGTGAAAAATCAATAATTACATCAACATGCTCAATGATGCTGTCAATGTTGTCATATACAGGAAAAGCGTTGGCAACAACGTTAGGCATTTTGTCAACACCTGCAACAACAACCATATCTTCAATAGGTGCGATACAAGCAGATAATGTTTGACCAAGTCTGCCGTTTGCACCGCTTATGAGTATTTTAATCATGAAAAATCTCCGTTTCTGTATTCATTTAAGCATCAATGTGATTACTCATAAAGTCCGAATTTTTTCAGCTCGATAATCAATGAATCTAAATGATTGTGTGCAATTTCTGTCAATGGCAAACGAAAGGGTCCCATATCAAAATTCATTAATCGGAGCGCCGTTTTTACGGGAATCGGATTAACTTCCGCAAATAAAGCTGCTCCTAAAGTGTTAATCTCTAATTGCATTTCACATGCTTTTGCAGTATTGCCATTTTGATATTCGGTTACCATATTATGCATATATTTTGGCATCAGATTTGCAACGACAGAGATAACCCCAACACCGCCAAGCGAAAGAACAGGAACAACATGATCATCGTTGCCGCTGTAAACATCTGCATAACCACGGCAAACACGTGCCATTTCTGCAATTTGCGAAATATTTCCGCTTGCTTCTTTAATGGCGGCAATGTTTTTATGCTGGCACAATTCTGCAAAAACAGACGGACAGATATTGACGCTTGTACGTGCAGGAACATTATATAAGATAATAGGCAAGTCGGTAGCGTCTGCAACAGCGGTAAAATGCGCAATCAATCCTGCATTTGTGCATTTGTTATAGTAAGGAGTAACACCAAGCAGCCCGTCTGCACCTAAATCTTGTGCGGCTTTTGCACAGTGTATCACATGGGCGGTATTGTTGCCGCCAATGCCTGCAATCACAGGGATGCGCTTGTCAACGGTTTTTACAGCAAATTGAATCAAACTTGCCTGTTCGTCATCAGTCATGGTTGACGGCTCGCCAGTTGTACCGCATACAATAATGGCATCGGTATCATTAGCAATCTGAAATTCAATCAATTTTTCAAATGTATCAAAATTGATGCCGTTTTGCGTAAAGGGTGTGCAAATTGCAACACCAGAACCCTTAAAAATCATAGGTTTCACTCCTTATTTATTTTCCTGCATTTCAATCCACTTTTGTGCGATTTGTACAGCATTTGTGGCTGCACCTTTGCGGATGTTATCTGCAACAACCCACAGATTGACACCGCTTTTAACGGATTTATCACGACGGATTCTGCCGATATATACTTCATCTTTGCCAGCAACAGTAAGCGGCATTGGATATTCACCTTTGGAAACGTCGTCCATTAAGATAATTCCGGGGAAATTTGCAAGTGCTTGCTTCAATTCCGTCAGGTCGAAGTCTTTTTCAAATTCAACATTAATAGATTCAGAATGTCCATGAAAAACGGGAACACGCACCGTTGTAGCAGTAATGCGCATCTCGTCGTTTTTTAAAATCTTACGTGTTTCGTAAATCATTTTCAGTTCTTCTTTGGTGTAATCGTCCTCATCAAAAACATCGATTTGTGGCAGACAGTTGCCAAATATAGGATGAGGGAATTTCTTTGGAGCATCGCCAGAAATACCGTTTTCAAGGTCGCTATATCCGCCCATGCCTGCACCAGAAACGGCTTGGTAGGTGGAATAAACAACACGTTTTATTTTATATTTATCATCAAGAGGTTTTAAAGCAACCACCGCTTGTATCGTAGAACAATTTGGATTTGCAATAATTCCTGTATTCCAAGAAATTTCTTGTGAATTGACTTCAGGAACAATCAAAGGTACTTTTTTATCCATGCGCCATGCACTTGAATTGTCAATGACAACTGCTCCAGCCGCAACTGCAACAGGTGCAAATTTTTCGCTAGTGCTTCCGCCAGCAGAAAACAACGCAATATCAATTTTTTTACCATCAAAACAAGTGTTTGTCAGTTCTTCAATGATGTATTCTTTTCCCATAAACTCAACTTTTTTGCCAGCACTTCTTGCGCTTGCGAAAAGATAGTAGTTTTCAACTGGAAGTTTGCGTTCCGCCAATACTTCTAAAAACTTTCTTCCAACCATACCTGTTGCACCAACAACAGCGACATTATATTTTCTCATTTAAATCCTCCTGTTTGCGCATATTATTTACGCAATTGATAAAATATTTATAAAAGCAAAAAATGCCTTTACATAACAAAACGGCACATAAAGCGCCGTATATCTTCAAGATACAAGCAGCGCACCATCGTTCTTACACGATGACAGTTATACAGCTATTGACTGTATACCCAGAAAAAAGCTCGGTAAAAACTCTTTTCTTCGGCATTATGCCCTTTCATATAAAGCTTTACCCATATACCGTGGAAACTTTATTCTACTCATGCAATAATGCGCCTCTGTCTGTTATGTTTTAGATTATACACCTTTTATATACGCATGTAAACACTTTAGGTGTTAAATACTTGCTAAAAACGTGATATAATAGTAATATGCAAGTATGAATTTGTTAAAATTGAGGGGTTTATATGAAAATTAGGCAGTCTATTCAAGAATACGAAAAAGAAATCAAGGAGATACGTCAGGATTTACATAAAATTCCAGAGTATTCATTTGAGGAGTATCAGACTTCAGAATATTTGATGAATTATTTGCAGAAATTGCATCCTGATTCTTTGAAGACGGTTGCAAAAACTGGAATTAAAGCCGTTTTCATGTCGAAAAATGCAAAAAAGACAATTGGGATACGTGCAGATATAGATGCATTGCCTATTGATGAAAAAAACAAGGATTGCGTGTTTTGCTCTAAGAACAGCGGAATGATGCATGCCTGCGGACATGATGGACACATGGCAATTGCGCTGATATGTGCAAAAATCATTAGTAAAGCCAAGAATCGTTTAAAAAACAACTATGTATTTTTGTTTCAGCCTGCGGAGGAAACTGATGGCGGTGCCAGACCGATGATTCAGGCAGGCGCACTTGAGAATCCAAAGATTGATGAGATTTATGGGCTGCATTTGTGGCCATACATTAAGAGTGGGAAAGTCGGACTTGCAAAAGGTGCGATAATGGCACATATGTGCGATTTGAATATTGAAATCATAGGAAAAGGAAGCCATGGTGCAAAGCCACATCAAGGAAAAGATGCACTGGTGGCAGCAGCACAATTGATTGGTTCAATACAGACCATCATTTCGAGAAACTTAGATCCCTATAAAATGGCAGTTATTACCATTGGCAAAATAACAGGCGGAGAAACAAGAAATGTGATTTGTGAACAGGTTCATTTAGAAGGAACAATCCGTACATTTGACGAAGATGTCACCAAAATGATTAAAACAAAACTTGATGATATGCTGCGTGGAATTGAAAAAATGTTTGAGGTGACTTGCAAATTTACAGAGTCGATGGTTTATAATGCAGTTGTGAATGATGAAGAGTTGTATGAGTCTGCAAAATTAAAATTTTCAAATGATGAGTATGTTGATTTTGAACCCGTGATGATTTCTGAAGATTTTTCAGAATATCAGCTAGAAACAAAAGGATTTTTCGCTTTTATTGGGACAGAAGACACCAATCATAAAGAACCTCTGCATTCCAATCTGTTTCATTTTGACGAACGTGTGCTGCTTTATGGTGTTGAATATTTTTTGAGGGTTTCAGATTTTGAATAATCAGTATGATTTTTTGGCAAAAGTATATGATGAATTGATGTATGACATTGATTATACGCAATGGGCAGATTACTTGCTTACTTTTTTAAAAGAACGAAAAAACATTATAGAATATGCTTGTGGAACGGGAAATATCACAACGCAGCTGGTGCGCAAGGGGTGCGAGGTGATTGCGGTCGATAGTTCAGAGCAAATGCTTGATATTGCCATGCAAAAGACAAAAAAAGCGGCACAGGATATTCGGTATGTATGCGAAGATATGTGTGAGCTAAAACTCCATAAAAAGATGCAGGCAGCGGTATGCGCATGTGATGGCATCAATTATATTTTGACAGAAACAAATCTGGAAAGATTTTTTGAGAATGTGTTTTATAATTTGGAGGAACGGGCGGTATTTCTTTTTGATATAAGTTCTGCTTATAAATTGAAGGAGATACTGGGCGATGAATTTTTTTATGATGATGGAGATGAGCAGACCTATTTTTGGCAAAACAGCTTTGATGAAAAAACAAAAATACTGTCGATGAACATTACGCTGTTTATCGCACAAAATACAGTTTATCAGAGATTTGATGAATGTCATACGCAGCGTGCGTGGTCAATAGAAGAAATCTTTCAGGCTTTAGAAAAAGCAGGTTTTAAAGAAATCAAAGCATATGAATTTGAAACTAAAAATAAAATCAAAGATGATACACAGCGAATACAAATTGCGGCAGTAAAAGGAGAGTATAGATGAAAGATGTGCTGATTAAAGCAATACTAAATAACGAAGCGACGATTTGTGCCTGCGATATTTCGCATATTGCGGAGCAGGCACGTGTAAACCATGAAACCATGCCAATAGGAACGATTGCTTTGGGAAGGACATTGGCGGCGGGAACGATGATGGCATCTATGCTAAAAAATGACTGTGATAGAATGACGCTGATGATTGATGGCGGCGGACCTACAGGGGTGATTATGGCGGTAGGGGACGCAAAACTGAATATGAAAGGTTATATTGCAAATCCTATGGTAAATACTGTACCCAACAAAAAAGGGCAGTTTGACATTTCTGGTTCGGTTGGAACGCATGGGTTTGTGACAGTCATTAAAGATATGGGGCTAAAAGAGCCATATATTGGTAAAACACCAGTGGCGACAGGAGAGATTGGCGAAGATATTGCACAGTATTTCTTAACTTCAGAACAGCAGCCATCTATTGTGTATGTGAATACTTGGCTGGAAACAGATATGAGCGTTGTCAATGCAGGAGGAATTATCATTCGTCCACTGCCAAATTGTACAGAGGAAACACTAAGTGCAATTGAAGATAGGATACACGAAATCAGTAATTATGCGATTTATATTTTATCTGATAGTGTGCAAAATGTATTGAAAAAAATATTTGCTGGTATGAAGCTTGATATTTTAAAGGAAGAAGAACCAAAATGGCTGTGTGATTGTTCAAAGGAACGTTTAGAAAAAGTCGTGATTTCGTTGGGGGAACATGAAATCAATGATATGATACAAAAAGATGACGGAGCAGAGATTGTCTGTAGGTTTTGCAATAAGAAATATAATTTTTCAGGTGAGGAACTAAAAAACCTGCTTATTAGAGCAAAAAAATAGAAGTATGGAGAGTGCTTGAGTGAAAGATAAAATTATAGAATTTGAAAGACCTGCGAGTTTTTATTATGAAATTGCTGTAAAAATGACTGATAATCTTAATTTTTTAGGTGCTTTGCCCATGATGCGAAAAGCAATCGAAAAAGATCCGGTAAATTTGTCCTATCAATTAGAGCTTGCTGAGATTTTGACAGAACTTACAAAGTACGAGGAATCTAATAGCATTATATTTGAGATTATGGAACAGTCAAAGGATATGACGGAATGTTATTTTGGTTTGGGTTGTAATTTTATTGGCTTAAACGAATATGAAAAGGCACAGGAAAGTTTTGAAAAGTATATGGATATGGAACCAGATGGAGAATTTCGAGAAGAGATTGAAGACTTTTTAGGCTTTTTTGATGAAGCTATGGAATTTGAAAATTACTATATAGAAGATGCTGCCAATGCAGAGTTGCAAAAAAAAGCTCAGTATGGAAAACACTTGCTTGATGTTGGTAACTACCTAAAGGCAATCGAAGTTTTAGAAAAAGTAAATTATAAAAATCCAGATATGTTATACGCAAAAAACAATCTTGCACTTTCGTATTATTGTATAAAAAAAATTGATATAGCAATAGAAAAAACGCAGGAGATTCTTAGAATTGATAAAAACAACATTCATGCAAACTGTAATATGGCAGTTTTTTTATCGGAGCAGAATAAAATAGACGAAGCAAAAAAATATATTGCAAATGCAATCAAACAAAAATCGGATATGCAGGATGATTTGTATAAGATTGCCATTACACTGTGCGAGCTAAAAGAACACAAGAAAGCACTTCAATATCTATTAAATGTGCTTCATGATAGCCCGTACGATGAAAAAATTCTTTTTTATACAGCAGTTGCCTATTATAATACGGGAGAATTGAATGAGGCTATTAAATATTTGTCTGATATTGGCAAGCTTGAGGCTACAGACAGTATTTGCGTCTATTATATTGGTTATATAAAAAAAGTAATAAGCGGAAAAGAAAAATTTGAAGAAATTGGCTATTCTTATCAAGTACCACAAAAAGAAATAAAAGATAGAATTCAGTATCTAAATGAATGTATGAAACTTCCGAGTGAAGTACTTTATGAAAAATGGATAGAAGAAAAAAAATTGCGTGATATTATTATTTGGGGATTGGAGTATGGAGATGTGCTGATTAAACGTGCTGTAGCAGAGATTGTGGGTACGTTTGGTGACAAAGATGCGGAAAAGCTTTTGAGAAGATATATTTTAAAAAGAAATCAGCCTGACGAAGCAAAAAATGAAGTATTTATTATTTTGAAAAAAATGAAGGCTAAAGAGCCTTATGTCGCATATTTTGGCGGTAATATTGTAGAAGTAAAAGTTGGTATGATTGATTTGGAAGGTAAGGATTTTCCGAAAGATTATACGGAGATAGTTGAACTACTGTTCTCAACAATTAAGAAAAAATATGCTGATGATGTGGCCGAAAAGGCAATTACAATCTTAAATAATTATTTGGAGAAAGAAGAAAAGTTCAAAGATTTTGGACTGGAAAAACCGCTTTATGCTGCTGCAATTACCTGTTTGGCGGTCGACAATGATGAAGAAAATGAGAACATTGCAGAGAATTACCATGTAAATATTGAACATGTGAATCAGATTATGGTAGACATTGCAGAAACAATAGATGCAGAAATTCTACAATGATAAGGGATAATGATATGGATATTAAATATGATGATATTAGAAAAAATGAAAAGATTAGAACGTTGGTTGACAAAGCAAACGAGAATTTGCAGGTTTTAGGCTATACCGACCACGGACCTAGACATGTTGGATATGTCAGCAGGATTGCTGGGGAAATACTGGAAAAGCTGGATTATCCACAGGAACGTATAGAACTTGCAAAAATTGCTGGGTGGACGCATGACGTGGGCAATTTGATTAATAGAAAAATGCACGCTATTTCGGGGGCGATTATGTTGTTTGATGAGCTGCAGCAAATTGGTGTGAATATTTCTGATGTATGCGATATTTGCTCTGCTGTTGGCTCGCATGACGAAGAAATAGGGCAGCCGGTAAGCGATATTTCAGCAGCACTGATTATTGCGGATAAGGTAGATGCCTATAAAGCACGTGTGCGTATTGAACATGTTGATATGAATGACATACATGACAGAGTCAATTTGGCGATTTATGAAACAGATGTACGTGTTTCCAAAGAAAAAAATCAAATTACATTGGAACTAAAAATGAAAGATCATGCAACACCAATGGAATTTTTGCAGATTTATTTAAGCAGAATGCTGATGTGTGAAAAAAGTGCAGAATTTTTAAACTGTACTTTTAAATTAGTGATTAACGGCTTGGTGATGAACAAATTAGGAGGACAACAGATTTGACTTATAGATGCTATGCGTCGTGTTCCTTTGGAATCGAAGGGATTCTTGCAAATGAATTAAGAGATTTAAGATTTGAAAATGTGGCGGCACAAGATGCACGTGTGTATTTTGATGCTGATGAGATGGGAGTTGCTGTTGCCAATGTTTTTTTAAGAACAGCAGACAGAGTTTATATTATTTTAAAAGAGTTTGAGGCACGCAGCTTTGACCAACTTTTTGAGGGCGTAAAATCAATTGAGTTTGCAGATATAATGCCGTCTGATGCTCGGTTTCCTGTAGATGCAAATGCAGTGCGCTCAGAGCTTGGAAGTGTTTCGGATGTGCAGGCGATTTCAAAAAAGGCAATTGTGCGCTCCTTACAGCGTGTGTATAAAACAGAGCGCTTTGCTGAAAATGGAACGATGTTTAATGTATATGTGAATCTTTTTAAGGATTTGGTTACAGTTGCATTAAACTCAAGCGGAGCAGGACTTAACCGCAGAGGGTATCGCTTAAAGAATGCGCAGGCACCGCTGAAGGAAACGTTAGCAGCAGCATTGATTGATGTTTCCAGATGGCGCTCCAGAGATTTTTATGATCCGCTGTGCGGAAGTGGAACGATTGCAATTGAGGCGGCAATGATGGCGGCACATATGGCACCGGGAATCAAACGGAGATTTGATGCTCAGACCTATAATGACACATTCCGAAAAGTATTTGCTGATGCGAAAGAACTTGCAAAAAGCAAAATTGTAAAGCCACAAATGGAGATATTTGCGAGTGATATTGATAGAAACGTACTGGGGCTTGCAAAAGAACATGCGTATAATATGGATGTTGGACAGCATATACAATTTGCACAAAAAGACGTCAAAAAATTTGAACAGCCTAATAGACCTGCAACGATTATTTCAAATCCGCCATATGCGGTGAGAATGGGAGAAGAAAAGGATATTATCAAGCTGTATCGTGAGATGGGTGATGTGTTTATACCATTAGAAGATACAATGATTTTTATTATTACTGCTGATGATAATTTTGAAAATAGATATGGTGTGAAAGCAGACAAAAAAAGAAAACTGTATAATGGAAATATCCGCTGTACCTATTATCAATACTTTAAAAGATTTTAAAACTGCGTCATATGCTGTGCTGCATATCGCTTAAAATACTGTATCAATCAGAAAAAAACTTGGTATATGTGCTTTTAATTGTTCCAACAAATCAAAGTTAATTCTCTTAACTGCTATGCGAGTGGCGTTTGACGCTTTTATTTACTGTGTATGGAAGTTTTTCAAGATAAAGCCAGCAGCGAACTGATTTGGCTGGAGGGTGATGTGTTATACACTTTTGTATGAGAACATCTATATGTTAAAATAAACCAACGAATAAGGTAACAAGTATAAAAATGAGATGTGTA
>JAVXBD010000041.1:0-11593 GCA_036660175.1 Christensenellaceae bacterium
GCTCGTGCGGGGACCCCATTTTTTCTCACTTTCCCGCCCTTCTTGCTTTTAGGTGCATAGGCTTTTACTATGTTTGGGGCTATGAAAATTTTAAAAAGTCGCATTCTTCTTGTATACGAAAAACAGCAGAATTCTTTACGAACTCCGCTGCCTTGTAGTTTCTCTTTTTACAATTTATAGATTGTATTGCCCTAATATTTGACTAACAGCCAAATAATTCTTAAAAAGAATCGAAAATCTGTATGCCTTTTGTGACGATTTTTTTATAAAGTATTACGTCCACCACCGCCATTGCAATGCTGAAAAGCAAAATCACGATTCCGCCGAAAAGAAGGGTCAAAACCCCCGGAATGATGGTAAGCACCATGCCCACCAAGACACTAATCGTAGCTGGACCGCTGTTTTTGATAACGACGACTTCTGAGGTCCATTCAAAGTTTGCACTTTTGAGGTTTAGCCACAGACCAAAAAACGCTGTAAACAGTGCATACACAAGCGGCGTCAAAAACATCATAATGGACGAAACAGGCGATGCTTGCAGCACGATACAAAAAATGGTGGAGTTGATGAGTATTGCAGGAACAAGCAGCGTCAAATTGACAAATATTTTGGACAGCAAAATAGATTTTGTCGAAATGGGCAGTGATTTTACAATCCATAACGTTTTCCCTTCAAGGGAGATGGACGAAGAAGTGGTGCATGACATGGCGATAAAGGCGGACAAAAACAACGGAGCTATCACAATCAATATCTTTGAAAAACCAGGCAGACTCAAAAGTTGCTCGACCTTACCAAGCCCTACAATCAGTAAAAACACCGACAGTATGGTCATTAGAGCCAACCCAATGGCAGTGTTTAAAACGTACTGGGAAGAAGAAAAATAGCGTTTCAGCTCTCTACTATATAAGGCTTTTGCAGGACTGGACTGCTTTAATGCCTGCATTTTATAGTTTGAGATGGTGCGGTTTGTGGTGATGGCGGTGTTTATCCGCTTAAAGTTTTTTGAAACCACCCACACAAACAGCACAAAAGCCGCTGCCGAAATAGCTAAAAACCCGAGCAGTGCCAAGACGTCAAAAGAAGAAATTGCACTGGAATATAATGCAGCCAGTGGGTATGCACGGGTAATTGCATGAAAAACAGTTGCGCCGATGTCTGCAAAATTAAGGGCGAGATTGTTCATTTGTGAAGAAGCAAAGAAAATCACCAAAAACAGTACCAGTGTAAACACCACATTCATACCGTTTTTACGCTTAAACCGTGAGGCAGCCAGCGCAATCAGCGATCCAATAATGGTTGCCAAAACAATCGGTATTAGCGGAATAAACAGCAGGGTCACAATAAAAATCAGATAAAACGCAAAAGGCGGCTGCCCAACGATGCCATAGGCAACCCCACAGGGAAGCATCAGCATGAGCGTAAATACGAAATTCATACCATATAAAATCAGCAGACGTGAAGTGATGATGGTACTCGTTTTTATAGGCAGCGACATCAGCGTATCAAAATCACGAAACCCAAACAGCAAACCGTTTGTCTTATAAATCGTAGTGAAAAGCGCCATCAGCGAGGCGGCTGTCATCATGATTGTGGGCAGGATATACAGTGCGTCAATCGTCTTTAGGGATTTCGCCATACCCATACACATTCCAAAAACAGTCGTAATCAGTATCGCAAACACAACTACCATCAGTATCGTATAACCTGTATTTTTATTTTTTACTTTACTGTCGGTTGTATATTTTGCTTTGTTAAATCCAAACGAATCAAGCAAATAATTTTTAATTAAACTTCCCAGATTATTCATGTTCTTCCAGCTCCATAAAGACATCCTCAAGCGAGGCATCACCTTTTACTTCCTCGATTGTACCTGATACAATCAATTTTCCGTTTTTGATAATTGCCACTTTGTTGCATAATTTTTCGGCAACCTCAAGCACGTGCGTCGAAAAGAAAATTGCGCTTCCATTTGCACAAAATTCTTTCATAATGGTCTTTACGGCATGTGCCGCAATTGGATCAAGCCCTACAAAAGGCTCATCTAATACGAGCAGCTTTGGCTTGTGTATCAGTGCGGAAATAATCGCTAATTTTTGCTTCATGCCATGAGAATAAGATGAAATCAAATCACCTAAATTTTTGGTAATTTCAAACAAATCGGTATATTGGTGAATGAGCATTTCACGCTCTTCTTTTGGAATGGCAAAAATATCGCCGACAAAATTCAAATACTGAATCCCCGTAAGGTTTTCGTACAAATCTGGATTATCTGGAATATAGGCGGTAATTTGCTTGCACGCAATCGGATCTTTTTTGATGGAAATACCATCTATTTTTATATCGCCCTGCTCAAAATCAAGCACCCCTACAACTGCCTTGATGGTGGTGGTTTTTCCTGCACCGTTGTGTCCGATAAATCCAAAAATATCGCCGTCTGCAATATCCAGTGACAAATCATCCACGGCTTTTTTGCCGCCTTTATAGCTCTTTGTAAGATTTGTAATTTTTAACACTTTTTTATTCCTCCTGCTTGATGGGAAAAGAAATTTCTCTATTATTCTATTTATTATACTATGCCTGCCAAGCACTGACAATATTGCTTTCGCAATATAATAGCACATTTGATCGCTTTTTAATCAAAACTCTATGCGTTTTGTTGTTGCCTTTTTTTAAAATCCCTCACCACAGCACGTTCGTTTTTATTCTGCAAAAGAACGGGACAGCATAAAAAAGCACAAACAAAAGCAGTCGACGAAATCTGCGTGTATTCTATTGAAAAAAACAAGCATTTGTGATAAGTTATAAGCAATTGTTTCATTTAAAAAAGAGGGTACTTATGCAAAGATTAAAAATGATTGCGTGCAAGGCGCTGTATCGTGAAATTAGCCTGCTTACCGCAAAATCCGAGAATTTTGTTGACGTGACCTATTTGCGTCAGGGACTGCATGATACACCAAGCCTGCTTCACAAAGCATTACAATACGAAATTGACAAGATAGATGCAGGTGATGATATTTATACGTATCATTCTCAATATGAAGAAAAAGAATTTGATGCAATCCTTTTGGGATACGGTATGTGTTCTAACGGAGTGGTGGGGCTAAGTTCAAAGAAATATCAGATTGTCGTGCCAAAAACGGACGACTGTATTGCTCTTTTTATGGGTTCTTATGAGAAATATATGCAGTGCTTTAAACAAAAAAGCGGCACGTATTGGTATACACCCTCATGGATAGAGAATGCGCATACACCCTCTAAGCAGACGGACGAAGCTGTCTATCAAAAATATGTGGCGGATTACGGAGAAGAAAATGCCGAATATTTGATGAACGAGGCATGCCTAACGGCAAATTATTCGAGGTGTGGATATATCAAATGGAACGAACTTCCGTTTCCGCAGTACGAACAATATACCAAAGATGCAGCCGCATATTATGGCTGGGACTATGAAGAAGTAGTGGGCAGTGACCTTGTTTTAAGGGATTTTATTGATGGTAAATGGGACGAACGGTTTTTGGTAGTGCCTATCGGCAAGAAGATTGTTGCTGATTATGACGGCGGCATCATGACTTACGAATAAAAGAACAACAAAAGATGAATCATCAAGAGCTTTTTAAGGAATTGGAATTTGTAGGGGAAACGCACGATGGCGGCTATGCCATTTTTGCACGTAAACAAGAAATCAAGGAATTGTTAAAATAGAACCCATATAAACACAAACAAAAGAGCAACGCCACGAAAGCACGCTGCTCTTTTGCAGTTACATATAAGATGAGTTCAACCATCATATGTTCTTATTTAGACATTTTTACCCATGTGTTTCCTGCTTCGCTGCTGTCTACACATTTGTTAAAGAACTCTACACCCTCGATGCCCATATCAAGCGTTGGATAGCCATATTCTTCTTCAACCACTTTTTTGCCTGCTTTTTTATCGGCAATTGCCCTGCAAAAATCTTTGTAGATATTCGCAAAAGCTTCCGTAAGTCCTTCTGGATGACCACAGGGAACACGCACGTATTTTTTCGCTTCGTCTGTTAAATATCCACAGCCACGAGAATACATCTGCGGCGCTTTTCCACGCATAGAAATCTTTAAGTAGTTGTTTTCTTCCTGAACAAACTCAATCGTTCCTTTTTCGCAGAAAATACGAATTTTTAGGGCATTGTCAAATCCGATAGCAACTTGTGATGTCCAATACATACCCGTTGCGCCATTTGTAAATTTAAGCATAACCTCGGCATTGTTATCAAGAACGCCGCCCTTGCCAAACACATCAAGATTTGCACATAATTTGTCGATTTTAAGACCTGTTACATAAGTAACCCAGTTTTCAATGTGCGTGCCAAGATCTGCAATACAAGCGCCTCTGCCCGAAAACTTTGGATCTGCTCTCCAAGGTCTGTTTGTTTCTGTGATGGTTTCTAAAGAATCAAGCAGCCAATCTTGAGGATACTCTGCAATGACCATACGAACATCGCCAAAAGTACCTTTTCTAAAAAGCTCTCGAGCTTCCCTTGCCATCACGTGTCCTGTATAGGTATAGCCAACACAGAAAAGACAATTATGTTCTTTTGCAATGCGCTTTAGATCCTCGCCTTCCTCTACTGTAAAGCAGAGTGGTTTTTCGCAGGAAACGCTGATTCCTTTTTCTAAAAAGGCTTTTGCTGCTGGATAGTGAAACCGATTAGGTGTTACAATATCCGCAAAATCAATGCGGTCTTCACGCTCGGATTCTTTTTGCGCCATTTCTTCATAGGTTAAATAGTTTCTGTCTGGATCGATGCACAGCTCTTGCCCTGCCTGAATGATTTCCTCTTTGATGTTTGAAAAACATCCAGCAACCAAAATTGCTTCGTCATTGATTCTTAAAGCCGCTCTGTGTACGCCGCCGATGAATGCACCAGGACCGCCGCCAACCATACCGTATTTTAGTTTCATTTGACTTCACCTCATTAAAATATTTTTGTTAGAATTAGCACCAAACAGTGAAAAAATATTCTGTTTGGCATAAAAAATTAATTGATTATAATTTCATGATAATACAGCAGACTTTCAAAGTCAATGGTTTTTATATATACGAATACATTAATCGCTCAAAATACTCATAAATCGACAAACAATGTGCTTTTTTACAGCGGAAATCTTATATCCTATCCAAGAAAGACTGAAAAAATCAAGCTTTCATTTTTACTGCCTGCACCACATACCTAAAAGTATCCTCGCCTTTTACACAAGTGGAAAGTGTCAGAATCGTATCATTTGCAGTGAGTACTGCATCACTTTTGGCGGTGGAAAGTGCAGACATATCATCTAAGTAAGTTAAAAAAGCATCTGCATCTGCAAAACTGTGCGTGTAGGTTTGCCCGTTATCAGCTGTTTTATATGCCGCAAAGATTTCGTATTGCTGCTTACCATCTGGAGTATATAAATCAACAAAACGGTGCTGCAAAAAAAAGTCGGCATTTTCATATTTGTGCAAATCCGCAAACATAGAGCCATCATTCATATTATGCCCATAAATAACGGTGTTTTGGTCCGAAAAATCAGCAGAGGCATCCTTATCCAAAAAGATTGCACCGCCACGATTTACAAGCTTTTCGGCATTGTGCGAAATGTAATAATCGTTATCTTCGGTTTGGGTAAGCGGATAATCAATCTTGGTACCGTCGATGGTAATCCACCCGACGATTTCTTCATTAATGGCATGAAGTGCTGCAAAATCAATACGCTTATCGGCGGATTCTATCTGTGCGGCATCTGGCTGTGTGACTGCCGCTTTTTCTATTTTTTGATAGGTGCTGGCATTTTCAAAGTCCTCACCTTTGATATTGAAAATATTAATCAAAGCAAAAATCAAAACGACAGCCGCAACGGCAATCACAACAATCGAAATGATGTTTTTGTGCAGCTTTTTTTTTGTTGCCGAGTCATTTTCTGAGGGCTGACTGCTGTCTGTGAGCTTTCTTGCCATGATAGATACTCCCTTATTTGTTTTCTACATTATATATGAAAAACAGAAATAGTACAATCCCCGCAAAATTAATTTTATGCGCAGAAAGGCGCACTGCAACATGGCAAAACGGCACTGTATAGGTGCTTGTGTACCATTAAAAAACGCAGCGTTTTTAAGAAACTTAGCAGGCAATATCAAAAAATCATAGCCGCAGTTATATTTTTAAAATAAGTGGAAAAGACAGCACAGTACTGCTATAATAATACAAGAACAAATTTTATGCTTGGGAGGCGCAAGTGGATATTGATGTTACGGTTGGCATAGTCAATTATAATGATTATAACAGCGCAAAAGAGGCAATTCGTTCTATTATTGAGAATACGCACGAAGTGAAAGTGAAAATTTATCTGGTTGATAACGACTCAAAAGATAAAAGCGGACAGCGCTTAGCAGATGAATTTTCGCAGATTAATGTGATTTTTAGTGACAAGAATTTAGGCTATGGTGCGGCACACAACTTGATGCTGGATAAAATTGATTCGGAGTTTTATGCGATTGTAAACCCCGATATTGTGCTTGACCAAGATGTTTTGGCACAATTGTGTTCGTTTATGCGTAAAAATCAGGATATTGGTATGTGTACACCAAAGATTTTATATACCAATGGCGATGTGCAGTATCTGCCAAAGCGGAATCCGAAGCTCAAATATTTGATTGCAAACAGACTCCCACTCAAAAGATATGAACAAATGCGTAAACATTATAAAATGATGGACGAGGACCTTACAAAGCCCATTGACGTGGAATTTGTGACGGGCTGTTTTATGTTTGCACGTACGGAAGTGCTAAGGGCGGTACACGGCTTTGACGAGCGATATTTCATGTATTTTGAAGATGCCGACCTTACCAGAACCATTCGGAATACTGGATTGCGAACGGTTTACACACCAGATACTTATGTCTATCACGATTATTCCCGTGCAAGTGCCAAAAAGCTGAAATTTTTGATGATTCATATTTTTTCTATGTTTCAGTATTTTATTAAATGGAGAAAGAACAGTTCAAATTGAAAACGATGCGGCAATATGTTACAATAAATACAAAATAAAAATGCAAAGAGGTATTGATATGAAAGGTATTATTCTTGCAGGCGGTTCGGGGACAAGACTGTATCCGCTTACAATCATGACAAGCAAACAGCTTTTGCCTGTTTATGATAAACCGATGATTTATTATCCACTTTCGACGCTGATGCTTGCGGGTATCAAAGATATTCTGATTATTTCGACTCCTGTCGATTTGCCACGGTTTCAGAACCTTTTGGGAGATGGCTCACAGTTTGGCATCAATCTTTCTTATAAGGTACAGCCCTCGCCAGATGGATTGGCACAGGCATTTATTTTGGGCGAAGAATTTATCGGGAACGATTCGTGTGCAATGGTCTTAGGGGATAATATCTTTTATGGAAACGGTCTTTCGCAATTGATGGCGGAGGCAGTTGAAAACGCTGGCAGAGCAACCGTATTTGGCTATTATGTAGATGATCCTGAGCGGTTTGGCATTGTAGAGTTTGATGCGCAGGGGCATGCGCTTTCTGTGGAGGAAAAACCAAAACATCCAAAATCAAATTATGCGATTACTGGGCTTTATTTTTATGACAACAAAGTGGTTGAATATGCAAAGGCATTAAAACCATCACCACGTGGAGAACTGGAAATTACAGATTTAAACAGAGTGTATTTAGAGCAGGGAAACCTTGATGTAAAGCTGATGGGCAGGGGGTTTGCATGGCTTGATACTGGGACGTTTGATTCTCTGATTGAGGCGGCGGAGTTCGTGCGTATGCTTCAAAAGCGTCAGGGGATTGTGATGTCTGCACCTGAAGAAATCGCTTTTCGCAAGGGATGGATTGACAATAAAACACTGATAAAAAGTGCGGAAAAATACGGCAAATCGTCATATGGGCAGCATTTGAAGGCCGTTGCGCATGGAAAGGTACTTGATATATGAAAGTAACAAAAACTAAAATTGAAGGATTGATTGTGATTGAACCAGATTGCTTTGGTGACAATCGAGGATGGTTTATGGAAACGTACAGCAAGCCAAAGTTTGAGCAGATTGGCATTGACTGTGAATTTGTACAGGATAACCATTCGTTTTCGGCAGTAAAGGGAACGCTGCGTGGGCTACATTTTCAGATAAATCCGATGGCGCAGTCAAAGCTTTTGAGGTGTACAAAAGGAACTGTGCTTGATGTTGCGGTCGATTTACGCAAGGATTCGCCCACATACAAAAAATGGCATTCGGTAGAGCTGTCAGCGGAAAATAAGAAGCAGTTTTTTATGCCGAAGGGTTTTGCACATGGATTTTTGACGCTTACAGACGATGTTGAAATCCAATATAAAGTTGATGCGGTGTATTCCAAAGAATGTGACCGCTCGATTCGGTTTGATGATGCAGAGCTGGGTGTTGATTGGGGCATTGCCAATCCGATTTTATCCCAAAAAGATTTGGACGCACCGCTGTTATGCGACAGTGATGCAGATTTTTATTTGTAAACAAGAAAGCAAGGAGTAAGAAATACCATGAAGATTTTAGTAACAGGTGCGGCAGGTTTTATCGGGAGTAATTTTGTATTTCATATGTTAAAAACCTATCCCCAATATGACATTATTGCACTGGATTTATTGACTTATGCAGGAAATTTAGAAACTTTGAAAGATGTTTTTGATCATCCGAAATTTCAGTTTATCAAAGCTGATATTGCTGATAGAGATGCTGTTTTTGAGATTTTTAAAAATGAAAAGATAGATATTGTGGTAAACTTTGCGGCAGAGTCGCATGTTGACCGTTCGATAGAAAACCCCGGTATCTTTTTACAAACCAACATCATTGGTACGCAGGTCTTAATGGACGCTTGCAGAAAATACGGTATTAAGCGTTATCATCAGGTTTCTACTGATGAAGTTTATGGAGATTTACCGCTTGACCGTACTGATTTGTTCTTTACAGAAGAAACACCGATACACACTTCTTCTCCATACTCTGCTTCCAAAGCAAGTGCGGATTTGTTGGTGCAGGCATATCATCGTACCTTTGGGCTGCCCATCACCATCTCAAGATGCTCTAACAACTATGGGCCGTATCATTTTCCAGAAAAGCTGATACCGCTGATTATCTCTCGTGCATTGGCGAACGAGAGCCTGCCTGTTTATGGTACTGGCGAAAACGTGCGTGATTGGCTATATGTGGTTGATCACTGCATTGCGATTGACAGAATCATTCATGACGGTCGTGTGGGCGAGGTATACAACATTGGCGGACACAACGAAAGAACCAATCTTCAAGTTGTAAAAACAATTTTAAAGCAGCTAAATAAACCTGAAAGTCTGATTACTTATGTAACAGACAGAGCAGGGCATGACCAAAGATATGCAATTGACCCAACCAAAATGAAAAACGAACTGGGCTGGGCGCCTACCACAACGTTTGACGAGGGTATTAAAAAGACAGTAGAATGGTACTTGGAAAACGAGGATTGGTGGAAGAACATCATCAATGGAGAATATCAAAATTATTATCAGAAAATGTATGCAGGAAGGTAATAACCAATGAAAGTGCTTGTAACGGGTGTAAAAGGTCAGCTTGGATATGATGTAGTGCGCCATCTTCAGATGCGTAAAATTGAACATTTGGGTGTGGATATTGATGATTTTGATTTGACAGACGAACAAGCTGTCAAGCGTGCAATTGAAGCATACAAGCCATCTTGCGTGGTGCATTGTGCGGCCTATACGGCGGTGGACAAAGCCGAAGAAATGCGGGAATTATGCTATGCCGTGAATGTCATTGGCACAAAAAATGTGGCACTCGCCTGCAAAGCGGTCGGCGCACAAATGATGTATATCAGTACGGATTATGTGTTTGATGGGTTTTCTAAAGAAACACCATGGGAAGCCGACGATAAAAAAGATCCTCAAAATTATTATGGACTGACCAAATATGAGGGAGAGCTGCAAGTTCAAAAGATACTGGATTCCTACTATATCTTGCGTATTTGCTGGGTGTTTGGGAAAAACGGAAATAACTTTATTAAGACGATGCTGCGCCTTGCAAAAGAAAAGGACGAGCTGGGTGTGGTGGCAGATCAGTATGGCGCACCGACGTATACCTATGATGTGGCACGGCTGATTTGCGACATCATTGCGTCTGATAAATTTGGTGTATATCAAGCATGCAACGAAGGACAAATCAGCTGGTATGAGTTTGCAAAGGAAATTTTTGTACAGGCAGGTATTTCTATTAAGGTAAATCCGTTGACCTCTGAACAGTTTAAAGCTGTGGCTGCACGCCCAAAAAATTCACGTATGTCTAAAAAAACACTGGACGAGGCGGGTTTTGAACGTTTGCCAGACTATAGAGATGCAATCAAAAGGTTTTTAAAAGAATGTTAAAGCTGCCGCTTGTATCGGTTATCATACCGTCCTATAATTATGAAAAATATATCGAGCAGGCAATTTTGTCTGTGGTTAATCAGACTTATCAAAATTTGGAGCTGGTCATTGTAGACGATTGTTCTTCTGATACCAGTTTTTTGTTGATTCAAAAATTAGCGGAAACATATCAAAACGATATGCGCTTTGTGCTACATCAAAACAAGCAAAACAAGGGTGCATATGCCACCATCAATGATGGTATCTTAATGGCACATGGTGAATATATTACAATTTTAAATGCAGACGATTTGTATATGCCTAATCGGCTGGAAAAAATGATGGACAAGCTTCTTTTGGAGCAAAAAGAATGGGCATTTTCAAAAGTTTCCTGTATTGATGAAAGTGGACAGCCAACAAACGTACAGGAGTTTGCGGATATTCAAAAAAATGTGTGTCATGCAAAATTTATGGCTTTGTGTGCAGTTGCGCAAAACGTTGCGGTATCCACTGGAAATTTACTTTTTTCAAAAAAACTTTATGCACAGCTAAACGGCTTTCAAAACTATCAGTATGTGCATGATTATGATTTTTTTGTGCGTGCCTGTCTTATTTGTGAGCCTGCTTTTGCTGCAAATACAGAGTATTTATATCGTCTGCATGGCAAGAATACGTTCTTGAGTCTTGCAAAAGAAGGACTGCGAGAAAACCGCATGGTGTGGCTGGATTTTTATCACAATATTCAAAGCAGAAATATCCAAAACCAATTTATCTTGCAGAATCAGGACTATCTTAAAGATTTTGAGCAAGCCGTGCGTGCCTATGGCGATAAAAAGCTTTTTTTATGGAAACACGCAAAAAATCCTTTGCTTCGTTTGGGTGTTTGGTTTTTGAAATCAGTGCATCATATATCCTAAAGGCTGCAAAATTAATTTACAGTTTTTTATGTGGAAATCGGCGCAATTGAGCAATGCAATTTTTCTGCCTAACATCACTTTTTATCGTTTGATACAGCATCATACCCATTGGTTTAAATGATCTACAACAAGATTGCTGGCTTGTTGCTTGTTTGCAATGCAAGGCAAGCGAGGGTAACACAGCAGTGTGGGCAAGCGACAAGCGAGAAACGTGTTGTTCGGCTCTGATATGCTTATCGGGCAACAGAAATGCAGAATCGTTGCTTGTAGGCAGCTTTTGATGCGCAC
>JAVXBD010000042.1:0-11178 GCA_036660175.1 Christensenellaceae bacterium
AAACGAATCTATATCCTGTGCCGCTAAATATCCACTATTCTCTTTTCAAATCGGAGTTTCTCACTTGCACTTTCTCACTCATTTCACCTCTGTTCTGTCTACCCACAAACCTCGCAAAGCCACGCTTGCATTTCAACACTTGCCCATTCCACTTTATTCTTTCAACCCCTCAAACCCCCGCTTAATCTGTCCACTTCCACTCTTGTCGCAGTCTTTGTTGCAACCAAATCAACACCCGTATTAAGAATATTTTCGACAATCACATCGCCGCACTTCACAGGTGCAGTAATTTGTACACGATTTAATCGTTTCATACACGTCATCACCAGCTTTTTAGGAATTGCCCCGCTTGTCTTTACAGGGATACGTGAAAGTTCTGCACCGTCAAGCTTCACCGTGCTTGTCACCACTCGCATGGGATTACTAATCTCATTTTTCGCATAAATACTGCCACGTTCACACCCTGCGCCCTTGATATTTCCCTGCTCATCTGCACAAATCCGACAGCCTTTCGGACAAACAATACACGTTAATTCCTGCATAACTCCTCCACTAAGCAAATCTCAATTTCACCATTCGCTTTTTCCATCAGCTTTTTGGGAATGCGTATCTTTTCCATCTCTCCAGGTGTCACAAACTCCCTTTTGTATTTTGCAATCACCATCTCTGCGCTTTTTACAACAAATTGAATATTTTGATACGCATCATTTACTCGAAAAAACACTTCCAAAAACTCTGGAATATTACGCACTCTTTGCGGTAGCACATAAGTAATGCCTGCTCCATGTTTTAGACTGATATAGCTTTCTTTGTTTTTTTCTGCATACAGCGCCGCACTTTTCCCTGCACGCTGGCTTTCTTCCGTCACAAAATCCACCAAATCATGCACCTGCGCCACGTTTCCACATGCAAAAATGCCGTCTACCGTTGTCTGCATATCTTCATATACAATCGGTCCTTTTGTGCAAGCGTCTATCTGCACTCCCGCCTCTTTTGAAAGCTCATTTTCAGGAATCAGTCCCACCGACAAAAGCACAGTGTCGCATTCAATTTCAAATTCCGTTTCTTTTTTAGGCATTCTGTGTTCGTCCACTTCGCATACTGCGACAGACGATACACGCTTTTTTCCATTGATTTTTGTAATCGTACTCGATAAATATAAGGGAATATCAAAATCGTCCAAACACTGCACAATATTTCTGCGCAACCCTGCCGAATATGGCATCAGCTCTACACACGCCATCACCTGTGCGCCCTCAAGCATCATGCGTCGTGCCATAATCAGTCCAATATCTCCCGAGCCGAGTATCACAACTTTTTTGCCGACCATACAGCCTTCCATATTCACATACCGCTGTGCCGTACCTGCCGTAAAAATACCTGCTGGACGTGTCCCTGCAATACCGATTGCTCCACGGGCACGCTCTCTGCATCCCATTGCAAGCACAATCGCCTTTGCTTCAATCACACAATACCCCTGCTCGTTTACATAGTGAATTTCTTTGTCTTTTGTAATACGCAGCACCATCGTATTCAGCTTTAGCTCAATATCTCCCAGCTCCTGAATAAACCGTTCGGCATACTCAGGTCCAGTCAGCTCTTCGTTAAAATAATGAAGCCCAAAGCCATTATGGATACACTGATTGAGTATGCCGCCCGCCTCAAAATCCCGCTCCAGTATCATCACTTTTTGCGCGCCTTGTTTTTTGGCTTCGATTGCCGCCGCAAGCCCCGCCGGTCCTGCCCCCACAACCACAACATCATACACCATCAATTTTTCTCCTCTTTTGTCCGCCCGCTTACGATATATGTGCCTGCCACGTCCTGTAAGATGTCCTGCATGGGCTTTTTAAAATGCTGGGCAATCACCTCATGAATACGTGGCTCGCAAAATCCGCCCTGACACCGTCCCATACCGCTTCCACACCGCCGCTTAACACCGTCCAGTGTTTTTGGCGCAAGCGGTCTGTTTAAAATATCCAGTATTTCGCCTTGCGTAATGGTCTGACATCTGCACAATACCTTGCCATAATCGGCATTTTTCTTGATAAGTGCATCTTTTTGCTCGTCGCTGAGTTCATGAAACCGAACGACATGCCGCTCGTCTATATGATTTTGTTTGGGCGAAAGCCTCAATCCCTGCTCACCCAAAATCCGCACCAAATCTTCAGCAATTGCAGGTGCAGAGGAAAGCCCAGGGGATTTAATGCCTGCCGCATTGATAAATCCTTTTATCTTTGTTGCACCCACCACAAAATCTTCTCCCGCAATGGCACGTAGCCCCGCAAAATTGCGTATGTTTTGCGAAAAATCAATGTTCGGCACAGATTTTATTGCCTTTTGCCTCACAAATTCAAGTTCTTCCTTGTGCGTGCTTGTATCGTCACGCTCTTTTGCCACTCTGTTGTCTGGACCAGCAAATAAATTCCCGTGGATTGTCGGTGCTACCACAACTCCCTTTCCCTCAGCCGTTGGGCATTGAAAAATAACATGCTGCACAAGCTCGCCCTGCGGTTTATCAAATAAATAGTATTCGCCTCGTGCAGCGGTGATTTTAAGCCCCTCTCCGCCTGCCATACCATAAATCAAATCCGCATAAAGTCCTGCAGCATTGATGATATAGCTTGCCATAAATTCCTGCTGATTTGTTTTGACAATAAATTTTTCGTCTTGTCTTTGAATGCTCATTACTTCGTTTTCAAGATAGCATTCCACACCGTTTCGTATCGCTGTTTCAATCAGTGCGGCGGTATATTCCCAAGGGCTTACAATGCCGCATGTTCCTGCATAAAGCGAACCGCAAATCTCTTTTGAAAGGTTTTTTTCCATGGCAAGCGTCTGTTCTTTATTCAAAAGTTTCAGCTCTGGCACACCGTTTTTGATGCCATTTTCATATAAATGCGCTAAAGTCTTTTTTTCGTCCTCAGAAAAAGCCACCACCAGCGAACCTTTTTTTTGCAGTGGTATATCCAGCTTTTTGGCAAGTTCATATGCAAGTATATTCCCACGCACATTATATTTCGCCATCAGCGTATGCGGTTCGGGGTCAAATCCAGCATGAATAAGCGCACTGTTTGCCTTTGTACTGCCGCATGCCACATCGTTTTCTTTTTCGATGAGTACCGTCCTGCATTCATATTTTGAAAATTCATATGCAGCCGCACACCCCGTAATACCGCCGCCAATGACCAATATATCTGTTTGTACCATGCTTTTTATGCCCCTCTGTTTGTTTTATTCTGTCATTGTTTTTTTAACGGCACTGTGCCACCCTGCAATATAACCCTTTACTTTTTCTTCGGGCATGGCAGGCCGAAACCGTTTATCCAGTGTCCATTGCTTTGCAATTTCTTCTTTATCATTCCAGATACCCGTTGCAAGTCCTGCCAGATATGCCGCACCCAGTGCGGTTGTTTCCCTCACCCTCGGGCGCACAACAGGTGTCCCTGTGATGTCTGCCTGAAACTGCATCAGAAAATTATTTGCAGATGCACCGCCGTCTACCTTTAAACTGCCCAATTTAATTTTGGTATCCAGTTGCATCGCCTCAAGTAAATCACGGGATTGATATGCAATGCTTTCAAGCCCTGCACGAATGATATGATCCGCCGTTGCCCCACGTGTCAAGCCACAAATCGTACCACGTGCATACATATCCCAGTATGGTGCGCCCAGCCCCGTAAATGCAGGGACGAGATACACACCGTTGTTGTCCGAAACTTTTTGTGCAAAATATTCGCTGTCTTTTGAATCCCGAATCAGCCGCATTTCATCACGCAGCCATTGAATCACCGCTCCGCCCATAAAAACGCTGCCCTCAATGGCATAGTTAATATCGCCTTTTTGCGTTGCCGCAATGGTGGTGAGCAGACCGTTTTTGCTATAGCAAAGCTTTTCGCCCGTATTCATAAGCAAAAAGCACCCTGTACCATATGTATTCTTTGCCTGCCCAGCCAAAAAGCACGCCTGCCCAAAAAGTGCCGCCTGCTGATCGCCTGCCATACCCGCAATAGGGATATTTGTTCCATATAAATTGGCATATCCGTATACCTCGCTAGAGCTTTTCACCTCAGGCAGCATACATTTTGGAATATCCAGTTCTTTTAAAATCTCATCGTCCCAGTCCAGCGTCCTTATATTAAACATCATCGTGCGTGATGCATTTGTATAATCTGTAATATGTTTTTTGGTTAAATTCCACAAGAGCCATGTGTCCACCGTTCCAAAAAGCAGCTCTCCGTTTCTGGCACGTGTGCGTGCCCCTGCCACATGGTCAAGTATCCACTTTACTTTTGTTGCAGAAAAATAAGCATCAATCACAAGCCCCGTATTTTCTTTGATATAAGGCTCAAACCCCTTTTTTTTGAGCTTTTCACAAATATCCGCCGTACGTCTGCACTGCCAAACAATCGCATTATAAATCGGTCTGCCCGTATCCTTTTCCCATACAATGGTGGTTTCACGCTGATTGGTGATGCCGATTGCCGCAATTTTTTGCATAGAAATCCCTGCAAACTCAATTGCTTCCTCCATCACACCGTATTGTGATGAAAAAATCTCCATTGGATCATGTTCCACCCACCCAGCACGTGGGAAAATCTGTTTAAATTCTCGCTGTTTGACACAAATAATGTTTTGGTCTTTGTCAAAAATAATACATCTGGAACTGGTCGTTCCCTGATCGAGTGCAATGATATAATTCTTCATACAAGCACCTCTCTTGACTTTATTAAATGATATTTCTATTTTACTTCATTTTTCTGATTTTAACAAGCGTAACTTCCAGCATTGTGAATCTATTATCAATCTATTTCCTTGCACAATTCTGCATATTTAAAAGGCAATCCACGCACAAACACCCCCTCGCAGATTCTTATTGTTCAAAATCCTTCGCCTGTCTAAGCCAAAATAAATATGTTTCGTTTTTTTGCTTTTGTTTTTTTAATGTAGTGCTATAATAGTAGTAACAAAAACTGTTTTAAGGAAGCATCATTCATGAAAAAATTGCTACTGCAATCATCGCTGTATTACTCTGCACATCTGTTGCTTTTGCATATGCAGCACCGGATAAAAGAATGCCAAATCCTTTTGTATCAGTCGCAGATGCTGCTGAAGCACAGTCAAACCCCGACATCACGCTAAGTCCACTGCCAAAGGGCGTAGCACAGGGGTAATCGAAAAAGAACCTGTTTTGGCGCAGGTCGATTTTATCTACAAGAAAGATTCCTATACCTTTAGAATCTCTCTCGGCCAAGACGATATTTTAGGTATGTACATGGATTTTTCAAACACAAAAGAGTTTTTCTCAGGTGATACCGCCTACACCATCTCTTATAATAGCGAAGGCAAAGAGGGCAGAAGTGAATCAAAAATCTCTGACCGTCCATATTCCATCGCCACCTCATAAAGACACACCAAAGACAAGCTCGCCTTTATGAGCAAAGCACCAATGCCTGCCAAATAACCATTGATTCCATTCGGAAAGGGAGGGCATGGCTTCCTTTTATTTTTATGATAACAGAGGTTTTTTATGTTACAAAAAGAAGATATTATCGCATATTGTATGCAGTTTCCCATGGTCTATGAAGATCACCCGTTTCATGATGCGACGACCGTATTTCGGCACACTGGCAACCACAAAAGTTTTGTGTTTCTGATTTTTTCGCATGAAAGACTGCACGTGAATTTAAAATGCAATCCTGCTCGTTCGGATTTATTGCGCCAGTCTTTTGAGGGAGTTATTGCTGGGTATCATATGAATAAAACGCATTGGAACAGCGTTTTTTTGGATAGTGATGTGCCAGATGCAGAGATTTTAAAGTTGATTGACCATAGCTTCTTGCTGACACGTCCCACCATTAAAAAGCAAAAAATCCAACCGCATTACGTATATATCCTGCTGTGCGGGGACGGCTCGCTGTATACAGGCTGGACAACCGACTTACAGCACAGACTTCATGCGCATCAAGAGGGCAAAGGCGCAAAGTACACCAAATCCAGACTGCCCGTAAAGCTCGTCTATCACGAAACCTTTGAAGATAAGTCTTCTGCCTTAAAGCGAGAATATCAAATCAAGCAATTAACCAAAACGCAAAAACACGCCTTGATAAAAGCCTCCAAATCCGCCGATTTTTAGGTCTATTCCACTACCGCCGCCTCAAAAACCGCCTGTATCTTTTCCATGGTCGGCACACCCTCATGGATTTTTTTATCGTCCACAAAAAAGGTCGGCACATACCAATACTCATATCCGTCCGTTTTGGCTGGTTCTTTGTTTTCGTCAATTACTTCCATTTCAATTTCTTGATAAGCTGGATATTTTTGCTTTAATTCTTCCATCATACAAAAAGCCTGCTTGCAGTAAGGGCAGGTACTCATCATAAACATCTTGATTTTTTTAGCCATTTTGATTTCTCCATTTCATTCATTACTCTTTTATTGATAAACAGATTTTATTATTTTTTAACAATCCCAAGTTGTTTATTTTCCTTACATTCTTCCGTTTTTGGTGTCCGCCGCCTACCCGCTTCTTTAAGGTAACGAGAGCCGAATCCACACGTTTTTCGCTTGCCGCTTGCCCGCACTGCTTCGTTATGCTAAACTCATACAGCTAAGTGTAAAAAAGCAGACGTACCCTTTCCTAAAACCGACAATCAGTATTCGGCACACACTGCAAAATTAAAAGGAATAGCAAAGCCCTCTCCTATACTGCCGCCACTGGCATAAATTGGCTGTTATACAGCTCTGCATAAAACCCTTTTTGTGCAAGCAGTTCGTCATGCGTTCCTTGCTCAATAATATCTCCGTCTTTCATCACCAAAATCAAATTGGCATTTTTTATGGTGGATAATCTATGTGCAATCACAAAACTGGTACGCCCTGCCATCAGCTTATCCATTGCTTTTTGTATCAGGCTTTCTGTACGTGTGTCAACAGAGCTTGTCGCCTCGTCCAGTATCAGCATTTTAGGATCTGCCAAAATCGCACGTGCGATGGTAAGCAACTGTTTTTGCCCTTGAGAGATGTTTGTTGCATCTTCATTCAGCACCATCTGATAGCCGCCCGGCAAAGCCTTAATAAAATGATGTGCATAGGCAGCTTTTGCCGCACTCACCACTTCTTCATCTGTTGCAGACATTCTTCCATACCGAATATTTTCCAGAATGGTATCGTTATACAGCCAAGTATCCTGTAATACCATGCCAAACAATCCACGCAAATCCGCACGTCTAAAATCCACAGACGAATTGTTATCAATCAGAATCTCACCTGCATTCAAATCATAAAAACGCATAAGCAGTTTAATTACAGTTGTTTTTCCTGCACCCGTCGGCCCGACAATCGCAATTTTTTGTCCCTTTTTCACCTCTGCCGAAAAATCGTTGACTATCATTTTATCTGGTGTATATCCAAAATGTACATCTTTAAAAGAAACATTTCCCTCGATATTCTGTACATCAACAGGATTTAGCGTGTCTGCTTTTTCTTCGCCTTCTGCCAAAAATTCAAAGACACGTTCAGAAGCCGCTGCGGTTTGCTGAAAGATATTTGAGATGTTTGCAAGCTGCGACAATGGCTGTGTAAAGTTCCTCACATACTGCACAAACGACAGTATATTTCCAACCGTAATAGCGCCCGTCGCCGCAAGATAACCGCCAAACACACATGCCGCCACATATCCAATATTTCCAATAAAGCTCATAATCGGCATCATCATACCCGATAGAAAGTTTGCTTTCCATGCCGCACCATACAGTTTTTTATTGTGCTTGTTAAATTCAGCAATACTTTCCTGCTCGCCATTATATGCCTTAATCACATTATGTCCTGCAAACATTTCTTCTACGTGTCCGTTGACATTTCCCAAATATTCCTGCTGCTGCTTAAAATATTTTTGGGAACGTTTCACCACCATCATAATCAGAAACAGTGCAATAGGCATAATCACAAGCACCACAAGCGTCATAGGAACGTTAATGCTCAGCATCATCACCAATACACCCAGCACAGTCGTAACCGATGTAATAACCTGTGAAAGGCTCTGGTTTAGTGTTTGGTTGATGGTGTCCACGTCGTTTGTGATGCGTGACAGCACCTCACCGTGACTGGTTCTGTCAAAATAGCTCAGCGGCAGTTGATTCATTTTTTCGCTGATGTCTTTGCGCAGTCTATAAGTCACTTTCATGGATACACCTGTCATCACATATCCTTGAATATAGCTAAACACCGCCGAAATCACATATAAAATCAATAAAGTACCCAAAATTTTTCCAATGGCGACAAAATCAATGCCCACACCGCTGCCCGAAACTTCTCCCATGACACCATTAAAAATAACAGTCGTCGCATTTCCCAAAAGCTTTGGTCCAATAATTGCAAAAACTGTTGAAGCAATTGCAAAAATAATCACCACAAGAATCGCAATTTTATATGAACCAATATACTTCAAAAGATTTCCCATTGCACCTTTGAAGTCTTTCGGCTTATCACCAGCCATGCGCACACGCATAGGACCGCCTTTTCCCATTGGGCCTTTATGTTCAGAAGAATGATTACTCATTTGCTCAACTCCTCCTCTGAAAGCTGCGAAAGCGCAATTTCTTTATATTGCTCGCAAGTCTGCATCAGCTCTTTATGTGTTCCCTTGCCTACAATCCTGCCCTCATCAAGCACAATAATCTGCTGTGCATCCATAATCGTTCCTACACGCTGTGCAATAATCAGAACGGTTTTATCCTTGGTTTGTTCTTTGATTGCGTTTCTTAAAATCGCATCTGTTTTAAAATCCAATGCCGAAAAGCTATCATCAAACACATAAATCTGAGGATTTTTGACCAATGCACGTGCAATAGACAGCCGCTGTTTTTGCCCACCCGATACATTTGCGCCGTCCTGCGAAATCCGTGCTTCAAATTTATTTTCGTTATCTTCTATAAACTCCATTGCCTGCGCCGCTTTTGCCGCCTGCTCTATTTGTTCTGTTGTTGCCCGCTCATCACCCAGCCGCAAGTTAGAGTCAATCGTACCTGAAAACAACACCGATTTTTGTGGAACATAGCCAACTTTATCACGCAAATCGTGCTGTTCCGTTTCCCTAATATCCACACCATCAATGGTAACCGCACCCGCAGTCACATCATAAAAACGTGGTATCAAGTTTGCAATCGTCGATTTTCCAGAGCCTGTCGAGCCTATCACAGCGGTGGTCTGGCCAGGATATGCGGTAAAGTTAATGTCTGTCAAAACGTTATCTTCCGCATTTGGATAGGCAAAATCCACGTGTTCAAACGCCAGCACCCCTTTGCAATTTTCGTATTTCTTTGGATTCTTCGGATTATGTATGGTCGTTTTTGTGTCCAACACCTCCGCAATACGTCTTGCAGAAACGGACGCACGAGGTAGCATAATAAAAATCATTGAAAGCATCAGAAATGACATGAGAATCTGCATGGCATACTGCATAAATGCCATCATATCGCCCACCTGCATTGCCGAGCCTGCAATTTGCTGTGCGCCCACCCACACAATCAATATGGATACAGCATTCATAATCAGCATCATTACAGGCATCATCATCACCATGATTTTATTAACAAATAGATTCGTTTTGGTTAAATCTTTGTTTGTTTCGTCAAAACGATTCAGCTCAAACTCCTGCGTATTAAACGCACGCACCACCATAAGCCCCGATAAATTTTCACGCATAACCAAATTCAGCCTATCAATCAATGCTTGCACACGCTTAAATTTTGGCATCACAATCACAAAAATACTCAAAATCAGCCCCAGCAGTACCACCACCGCAAGCGCAATCACCCATGACATAGAAACGCTTTTGGCATTTGCCATAATCACCCCGCCAATGCCCATAATCGGCGCATAAATAACCATGCGAATCATAATCATCACAAGCATTTGCACCTGCGTAACATCATTGGTGCTGCGTGTAATGAGGGAAGCCGTTGAAAATTGATCAAATTCGATATTGGAAAAGTTTGATACTTTTGTAAAGACTTTTTCACGTAAATTTTGCGCCAGACCTGCTCCAACCTTTGCCGACAATAGCCCCACCACAATCGAACAAACAGCAGACACAAGCGAGAGCAGTAGCATTATAAAACCATCATGCCAAATATAATCTTGACTAAGCTTTGCCGTATCCATGCCAAGCGCCTGATATTCCTGCACAATCGCAGGAATCGCCATTTGTGTAAGCATGCTTTCGTCCATACCCGCAAATTTTTGTTCAAGCAGTTGATTGATTGATGCAGTCACTGCATCTGCCTGCGGATATGTGCTAAGCGCCGTAAAAAAATCTGTACCGCTTGTTTTTATATGCCCTAAAAATGCCGTCAAATCAGCTGGCAATTGCGTCATTTCGGCTGTTTTTATACCGTCTTTGCCGCTTATATCCGCTTCAGACATTTGATTGATGGAATTAATCGCTGCAAACGAATATGCAAAAGCATTGTTTAAGCTGCTTCTGGTTTGCTCGTTCATTTTATTTTGCACATAAATATTTTGGGTGGAAAGTGCGGGATATTTTGCCGCATATTTTTCATAATCCGTACTTTGTGCATCAATCAGCGTATAGTTCTTCTGCACTGCTGTTTTTTGCGCATCGCTCATAAAACCCTGTGCAATTCCCATTGTATGCCCGCTTAATGCTTGCGGCACTGCGTCCTGCACACCGCCTTGCTGTATGCCTACATTAACGATTTCAGACATATAGTTAGGCAGCGAAAGATCACAAATTGCCTGTCCAAACAAAAGCACAATCGACACCAAAATCAGCACCACAAAAGGCTTTAAATATTTGATTAACTTTACCATATTTACTCCAACTATCTCAAAAAATTTCTAACATTTTAATTATATCACCAAATATGAACTGATTATGAATATTACGAATAAATTTTAGGCAAACTTATCTGCTTCTTCCCTTTTTTAGTATGCAAAAGCGGTTGGCGGCACGCTTAGAGGACGGCGGATATGGTAACGTTGAACAATGTATACGGGATAAATACTATACTGTGCTGGAGATTGAAACATATATGAAAAAAAAACTTGCATGGATGCGAGTGGAGCAATATGACGGTGACGAAGAAAGTGAGAAACGATCATACGAATACTACAGAGAGATGCTAAAAATGCCACTAAAAAAATAGTATGAAAAGC
>JAVXBD010000043.1:0-11176 GCA_036660175.1 Christensenellaceae bacterium
GCCAGCTTTCATTTTTATTTTTTTTGCTTTCATAGTAAAACTCCTTTCAAATATTTTTGTTTAAATAACGAACACTGTACTTATAAAACAAATCTCTTTTCTGCATAAACTTAGATAGATAATATTTGAAAAATACATTTAACTAAGCATATATTGATTATAGTCCAAATGTTTTGATTTGTCAAATGTTAAATTTGGGAGGGGTAAAATAGCATATAGTATGATATAACAGTAACATAGGAAAACAAACAGTAAATCAGGAAGATAAGTATGTATACAATAATATGTGCGATAAGAGTTATATTTACACGGTTGAGGGCATCAATGCGTATAGATGAAACTGATGTTTTGCACGAAAATTAGAGATACTGTATGCTGTTATATATGTACTTGCGGACGCATATAATCACAATTTGGCAGAGCAAATACAGATACACAACAAGGAAGAAGTGCTGTTTGCTATAGGAGCGTTTCTTTAAGTATGTATTTGGAAAATCTCTTAAATATGAAATAGTTGTATTTTTATTTGCGATTTGTTATACTTTTTCTAATGTCATAAAAAGTAGCGTTTTTATGTGGATTGAAATAGTTACATGTACTTTTCCGCCAATATTGGCGAGGGATAAGGGCTTCTGCAGAGCAAATTTGCGGTGGCTCTTGTCTTTTTTTTAAAAGAAGCACGATGTGCAGGCTGTGCCTCTCAAAATATAAAAAGTAATTTATTATAAAATATTTTCATGTAAAAATAGATTATAAAACATCAACGGTGGTATAATAAAAATAGCAAATGATAAAACTGGAGGGAACATCAAATTGAGCAAACTGAAATTGTATGGCTTTAACAATTTGACAAAGACACTGAGTTTTAATATATACGATATTTGTTATGCAAATACCGCAAAAGACAGAGAAAGCTATATCAGTTACATTGATGAATATTACAATTCGGACAGACTGACGGAGATTTTAACAAGTGTGACCAAAAAAATAGATGCACACATTTTAAATATTGCCAAGCAGGATTATGAGCCGCAGGGCGCAAGCGTCACCATGCTGATTGCAGAAGAACCGATGCCAACGGCTGTGGTAGGGCATCTGGATAAAAGCCATCTAACTGTGCATACATACCCAGAGAGCCATCCGCAAAGAGGCGTTTGCACCTTTCGTGTGGATATTGATGTTTCGACGTGCGGGCATATTTCTCCGCTTAGTGCATTAAAAATTCTGATAGACAGTTTTGATTCAGATATTATTACCATGGATTATCGGGTACGTGGGTTTACAAGGGATCGTCATGGGAAGAAGGTTTTTATGGATCATAAGATGACGTCTATTCCTGATTATATCCCCTGTGATATTCGGGAAAAATATCAAATCATTGATGTAAATTTATATGCGGAACGGTCTTTTCATACGAAAATGATGCTAAAAGATTATGATTTGGACAACTATTTGTTTAATTTAGATGCGTGTGATTTGAACGAAAAAACGAGATGCCGCATAGAACGATTGCTGGACAGAGAAATGCAGGAGATTTTTTATGGAAAGAATTTTGAATAAAGAAGATTGGTTTTTTGAGTATTTTACCGAGTATGCCAAGTTCGGCATCAAAATAAAAGAACATCTGGCAGATACAAAAAGTGATTTTCAAAAAATTGATTTTTACGATTCGTATGAATACGGCCGATTTTTTACGCTGGACGGATACATCATGATTACGCAAAAAGATGAGTTTATTTATCATGAGATGATTGTACACGTGCCAATGGCGGTGTGTAAAAATGCACGTCGTGTACTGATTATTGGCGGCGGTGATGGCGGGACGGTGCGTGAACTGACGAGATATGCAGGCATCGAACACATTGATTTGGTAGAGATTGACGAAAAAGTGATTGATTTGTGCAAAGAATATTTTCCGCAGACAGCGTGCAAGTTAGACGATGAACGTGTACAGATTCATGTCTGCGATGGTATTGAATATGTCAAAAATAATACACAAACCTATGATTTGATTCTTGTAGATTCGACAGATCCTATCGGTGTGGGTGAGGGGCTGTTTACTTTAGATTTTTACAAGGACTGTTATGCACTGCTAAATGCACAAGGCGTGCTGATTAACCAACACGAAAGCCCGTATTATGAAAATGATGCAAAGCAGATGGTACGTGCGCATGAAAAACTTAGCAAGGTGTTTGAACTATGCCGTGTGTACCAGTTTCATATGCCGACGTATGCGTCAGGACATTGGCTTTTTGGATTTGCATCAAAGGGAATTGATCCCATCAAGGACTTAGACGAAAAAGCGTGGAATGCGTTGGGGTTACAGACAAGATATTATAATACGGATTTGCATAAAGGCTGTTTTTGCCTGCCAAATTATGTATTGGAATTGCTAAATCAGCCCCAAAAAGAAGATGCAAGATAAAAGTTATGACACAATGGAAAACTTGTTATAATTTCATAAATTATTCATAAATTTGCTATTGCTTTTTTATACTTTATGGGTTAGAATGAATTATATTCTAAATTTGATTTGGAATATGTCAATCCCCACCCTTTTATTATTTTTGAAGGAAGACACAACGTAAGTTGTGTCTTTTTTCGTATATGCTTTTGGGACGCTGCCTACGAAATGTGAAAACCAAAAATGATTCGTTTTAAACCTCTAAGCCGTTTATAAAATGTAAAGAGGAAGGGGAAAGACAGCGGCATTCGTAAAGAATATTGCTGCGTTTAGTATGTAAGAAAGATGCGTTTTCTAAAGTTTTTAAAGTTTTATAGTCCTTTTGTATAGGTAATGTAAAGATTATCTGCCTAAAGCAATACGAGTCAAAAATTCATATAGTCAAAGACAGCTGAGGATATTTAGAGGTATGCTGTACATATCGCTCAATATTTAGTTAGAAATGGCTTTGTGGTTGTGGTCTGCATACGATAACTATGCGCAATAGACAGGAACAAGAAAAATAAGTAAAGACGTGACGTTGCGTGAATTGGTGAAAAGAGTGGCAAAGAAGTACTCGTTTGAGCCTATTTGAGCGTGCAGAACATTCAAACCAAAAAACCACCTATTATTATACAGGTGGTTCAGTGAGATGTTCGATAAAAATTGTTTAAAGATTACGTATGATTTTATCTTTGTTTTTGACGAGTACAAACAGTATTATGGTATAAATTGCAAAAGAAAGATAAGTGGTAGGCAATCTGCCAATCATCAGTACAAAGTACGGTGTTCCCATCATAATGGATAACCACAGCGTGTTGACAAACACAGAGCATACCGTTTGTGTTAAAAATGTAACCAATGTAATTTTTAGCAGTGAGTTCTTTGGCTTTTTATAAAAGAACAACCCTGATAAGATACCATACAGTGCCATGGTGATGGAAAATCCTGGAAAGTATGCCCCCATGGGTTTTAGCAAATAGGACAGTAAATCAGTGATAAAACCAGTGATGCCGCCAAAAACAGGGCCTAACACGCTGCCAGCAAACATCACAGGAATGGGCGCTAAACTGATTTTGATTTCTTCGGTTAAATAAAAAGAAAAGAATCCGCCGAGCAGTACCGCAATCGCAATAAATGCAGCACAATACACGACTTTTAAAGTCTTGGGTGAAATTTTTTGCATAAAAAACCTTTCTTTTGTATGATATAAAGCATAGAAGCGCTCCACATCAACCAGCGTTTTGGACATAAAAAAATGCCCCGAATGAGCCGAGAAATAAATCTCGACTTAAAAATGGCAACGCCTCTGCAAAAGAAAGAATTTTCTTTTGTGAGCAGCGGACGCAGTTTTGAACCGCAAGACGAAGTCTTTTCGTTATAAGGCGACATCCCATCCTTATACACTTGACGCACAAAACCTACTCTGCACATTTTCTTAAGTTGTTTCTATTATATCACTAAAAAAAGCTGTGTTCAATCAGAAGTTTTATCGGAAAAGGAAAGTTTCTTTTTTTCGATGCTGCATTTATTGCATTGATAGTCGCAGTTTTTGCTTTTACAATAACAAATTCCGTGTAAAAAGTAGAGGTCAGAACCGCATTTTGGGCAAAACGCACTGCATTCTTTTTTGATGGATTCCATATTACTTTCTCCTTTTTTAGTGTTTTATTTTTTAGATTTGGCCGAAGCGAATTTATATTGTGCAATGATGCCTGCAAGCCCAAAAACAAGGGAAGGAATCAGCATCAGCCAACCTGGATTCTGATAGAAAATACTGATGGTTTCAAAAGACGCACTCATGTTTTGAAGTGTAAGACTGGGAATGATTTGAGGATTTAAGAACAATCCAATGATGATGCCTGCCGCACTGACAAGCGAAAATCCGCCAAATAAGGCAGAAAAAATAATCACAAGATGCTTTCGGAATGCAAGGGTGAGCGCACCAAAAAGCAAAAACAGCATCAGACCAATCAAAAAGGAAAATGGTCCTGAAAGCGTTGCAAAAAACGAAACGAATACTGTCTTTATAAGGTTGAACAATAAGATACCCATAATGCCGCCTGCAATAAAAATGGCAAATTTGATAAAGAAAAATGCGAGCAGTGCAAGCAAAATGCCAATTACAAGAGAGATAATCAGTAGCTGGTCAGACATGGCAGGAAAATATTTACTGACGAACGAATAAGAAAAATAGATGCCAAGAAAAAAAGCATACAAAAACATGATAACCTTGAGATAACGAAATCCCCAGAAACAATAAAGTATGCCCAGTATTAAAGCTATAATCAGCAATATAATTGGTAAAAATCCGTCCAAAAATTTTTCCTCCGCTTATCATTTTTAGATTACTATAATTATACTCATCAGCCAGATAAAATGCAAGCAAATGCGAGTTCTTCATAAAATTGTAAGGATTCAAAAAACATAAATTTATTTGCGTTTGGTCTTTTGAAACAAGTTCATTTGTGATATAATTTTGTAAGATATGTAATTTGCTTATGATTGCGATTTGTGCTGCTCATCATGCGGCAGAACGGAGTATAAAGATGGGTTTGACTTTTAAAGGCGGAGTTTTTCCGCTGCACACCATACACGAAGGCAAAAATTTAACAAATAATTGTGCGATAAGCGTTATGCCAGCAGGAAAGATTGTAAAAATTCCGTTGAGCCAGCACGTTGGCGCACCTGCATTGCCAATTGTGGAGGTCGGACAAAAAGTAAAAATGGGGCAAAAAATTGCGGAAGCGCAGGGATTTGTTTCTGTTCCGATACATGCAAGTGTATCTGGCACTGTGACAGACATCACAACCATTATGAATCTGAATGGAAAACCTGTAGGAGCAATTGTGATTGAAAATGATTTTGCCGATGAAAGTGATTATCTGCCAGTTGAAAAGATAGATGCACTTACCAAAGAGGAAATTTTGGCAATTATCAAAGATGCAGGAAATGTAGGTATGGGCGGAGCGGCATTTCCAACGCACGTAAAGCTATCGCCGCCTGAAAATAAAAAAGTAAATTTATTGATTGTAAATGGCGCAGAATGTGAGCCGTTTTTAACGGCTGATGATCGGCTGATGATGGAATGCTCTAAAAAGATTATGCTGGGCGTAAAAATCATCATGCGTGCCTTAAACATTAAAAAAGCGATTATTGGTATTGAGGATAACAAGCCAGATGCCATTGATAAAATGGCTAAAGAGATTGACACACATGCTATACGAGTAAGCCCTGTGCAGACTAAGTATCCGCAAGGTAGCGAGAAACAGCTGATTGATGCCATTACAGGCAGAATTGTGCCATCGGGCGGGTTGCCTATGGATGTGGGCGTAGTGGTGGTGAATATTGCCTCGGTAAAAGCCATTGCTGATGCCTTTTATGTGGGAGAACCGCTGATTCGGCGTGTTGTGACAGTGACTGGTGCTGTACAAAAACCACAAAATTTATTGGTGCGGATTGGTACAAGTGTGCAGGAAGTGCTGGATTTTGTGGGCGGGCCAGTGGGCGAACCTTTAAAAATCATTTCGGGCGGACCAATGATGGGCCTGCCAGTGCCATCTATGGATTGCGTGATTACCAAAGGGTTTTCGGGGCTTTTGGTACTTGATAAAACCTATACAAAAAAAGAAAAAGAAACGAATTGTATCAAATGCGGCAAGTGTGCAGAGGTATGTCCGCTACACTTGATGCCTATGATACTTTCTGCATCAGCAGCAAATGAAGATTTTGAAAAAGCAGAGAAAAACCATGCACTTGACTGCATGAGCTGTGGCTGTTGCAGTTTTATCTGCCCTGCCAAAAAACCAATTGCACAAAATATCAAGTTTGCCAAAGAGCAAATCATGATTTTGCGCATGAAGGAAAAAGAAAATCAATAAACAGATTATAAAAAGATAGACTAAGAAAGGAAAAGTTTATGCAACAACAGTTAATACTTTCTGGTTCGCCGCACATCAAATCAAATAACAGTGTGACACGCATCATGCTTGATGTGGTGATTGCGCTGATTCCAGCGGTGGTGGCGGCGGTGTATTTTTTTGGTGCAGCAACGCTTTTTACAATTGCATTATGTATCATAAGTGCAGTGGGCTGCGAGGCGGCGATTCAGTATTTCACCAAAAAAGCAGTTACAATCAGCGATTTAAGTGCTGTCGTAACAGGGCTTTTGCTGGCGCTTAATCTTCCGCCAAATGTACCGTGGTATCTGCCAGTATGCGGAAGTGCATTTGCTATTATTATTGTAAAACAGTGCTTTGGCGGTTTGGGCAATAATTTTATGAATCCTGCGCTGGCGGCAAGATGTTTTTTACTCATTTCATGGCCTGTTGCGATGACGACCTTTGTAGCACCGTTTGCAGGGGTAGATGCGGTGGCTGCCGCAACACCATTAGTGGCAATCAACGAAGGGGCATCTGCACTGCCGGCTCTGTCTGATATGTTCTTTGGAAAAATCGGAGGGTCTATCGGAGAAACAAGTGCATTTGCACTGCTGATTGGCGGCGCATATCTGGCAATTCGAAAGGTCATTAAACTGCGCATACCGCTTGCCTATATGGGGACGGTGGCGTTGATTACCTTATGTACAGGACACCCTGAACTGATTTTGTATCAGCTTTTTGCTGGCGGTATCATGTTGGGGGCATTTTTTATGGCGACAGATTATACCTCGTCACCAGCCTCGCCCAAGGCACAAATTGTGTTTGGCATCGGGTGTGGTGTGATTACGATGGTGATACGGCTGTGGGGCGGATACCCAGAGGGTGTGTCGTTTGCAATTCTGCTGATGAATCTATTGGCACCATTGCTTGATAAAGCACTGAAACCTAAAATTTTAGGGGAGGTGAAGAGAGTTGAAAAATAAAGAAAGCAACAAAGAAAGCATTTCGAGTTTGACGCTGCGTTTGGTTATCATCACTCTTTGCGCTGGACTGATTTTAGGACTTGTTTATGGAATTACCAAAGAGCCGATTGCGGCACAGGAACTAAAAAAAGCAACAGAGGCACGGCAGCAGGTCTTAAACGCTGCACAAGATTTTGCCAAGATTGATATTGCGGGAATGAATATTGATACAGAAAAATTCGGGGATATTACCGAAGTATACGAGGGCAGTGCCAATGGGCAGACCGTTGGATATACGTTTTCGATTGTTACAAAAGGATATAAACCGAATCTGACATTGACGATAGGAATTGACGCAAAGGGCAAGGTGAGCGGTGTGGATATTGGCGCACACGAAGAAACCCCAGGATTGGGTGCAAATGCTGTAAATCCAGATTTTTTAGGACAGTTTATAAAAACGGACGGACCGTTTATTGTGGTAAAAACACCAACGGGAAATACGGGAGAGATTAACGCTCTGACAGGGGCGACAATCACCTCTAAAGCTGTGACAAATGCTGTAAACTCGGCACTTGAGTTTTATACACAGTACTTTGAGAAAGGGGCGTGAGCGGTATGGAAAAAAGTTCAATGAAAGGCATATTTTTAAATGGTGTGCTGAACGAAAACCCAACGTTTCGGCTCGTACTGGGTATGTGTCCGACGATTGCGGTAACGACGTCGCTCACCAACGCTCTTGGAATGGGTGCGGCGGCAACATTCGTGTTGATTTGCTCGAATATGCTGATTGCGCTACTCAGAAACTTCATTCCAGAAAAAGTTAGAATACCTTGTTATGTTGTAGTGATTGCGATGTTTGTAACTGTGGTGCAAATGCTGCTGAAAGCATTTTTGCCTGCGCTTGATGAATCTCTTGGGATTTTTATTCCACTGATTGTTGTCAACTGCATCATTCTTGCACGTGCGGAGGCATTTGCGGCGAAAAACAGCGTACTTCCTGCGGCAATGGACGGAATTGGTATGGGTGTCGGCTTTACGTTAGCACTTAGTATGATTGCATTTGTACGTGAACTTTTGGGTTCGGGGACGTTGTTTGGAATGCCTGTGTTTGGACCAGATTATCCTCAGGCATTGATTTTTGTACTTGCGCCAGGCGGCTTTTTGGTGCTTGGTTTGCTGCTTGCACTGATTAACAAACTCATGCTTAAAAAAGGAGGCGCATAATCAATGGAGATGTTTTTAAGAATTCTAACAATCCTACTAAGTTCCATATTGGTCAATAACTATGTGCTTTCAAAGTTTTTGGGGATTTGTCCATTTTTAGGGGTTTCTAAAAAAGTAGAAACAGCGGTGGGCATGGGTATGGCGGTTACCTTCGTAATGGCAATGGCATCGCTTATTACCTATCTGGTGCAATATTATATTCTTGAGCCTTTAGGCGTGGGATATATGCAGACGATTGCGTTTATTTTGGTGATTGCGGCACTGGTGCAGTTAGTAGAGATGATTCTGCAAAAAACAAGCCCAGGACTTTATCAGAGCTTGGGTGTATATCTGCCGCTGATTACCACAAACTGTGCGGTATTGGGCGTTGCACTGATTAATATTACAGAAAAATATACGCTGGTGGAGTCACTGGTAAATGGTGTCGGAGCGGCAATTGGGTTTACGCTTGCGATTGTGCTTTTTGCAGGGATTCGTGAAAAACTGGAGCTGTCGCCTATTCCAAAGCCGTTTCAAGGGTTTCCGATTGCGCTGATTACGGCATCGCTGATGAGTATCGCCTTTATGGGATTCTCTGGACTTATCTAAGCAGGCAGAACGGCAGTCCTTGAAGTTTCTTTTGGCATTTTAATATCCTGACGTGTGCAATGGGAACTGCATCTCATATACTTATGTAAGAAACTGGGAATCATTTATAATGGCTTAAAAACAGGTAGCGTATAACAGAATGAAAGTTTGAGTTTATGTCAAATCGAATCAATTATCAGTAAAAGCGAAATTTTCACTCGGCAAAAGAAACGGGCAATGGCACACCAAAGGTGCTGCAAAGCGTGGAGTGATGAGCAATGCTGTTAGGTAAGGGGAAATAAATATGTTAGAGCCAATCATATGGTCGATTGTTGTTTTAGGCGGATTGGGTGCAGTGTTTGGGATTATGCTGGGTGTTGCATCAAAAAAATTCGCTGTCAAAAAAGACGAAAAAGTGGTGGAGGTGCGTACACTTTTACCAGGGGCAAACTGTGGAGGCTGTGGTTTTGCAGGGTGTGATGCTCTTGCAGATGCACTTGTTAAGGGCAAGGCAGAAATTGCGGCTTGTGCGGTATTGAACGCAGAGGCGGCTCAGAAAATTGCCGCTGTTTTGGGAGTGGAAGCAGGAGAAATCAAGCCGAAAGTTGCACGTATCATGTGCCTTGGAAGTCAGGGACACTGCAAAGATAAGTTCGTGTATGACGGCGCAATGGATTGTCGTGCGGCATATGCGGTGGCAAGCGGTTTTAAAGCATGTCGGTTTGCTTGTTTAGGGCTTGGAACGTGTGCAAAAGTTTGTAAGTTTGGCGCAATCACCATGGGAAAAGATGGCATTGCTTTTATTGATGAAGAAAAATGTACGGGCTGTGGAAGATGTGTTGAACAATGTCCACAAAGCAGTATTGCGGTACTGCATAGAGATATTGATGTTTATGCGGCGTGTACCAATATTGATAAGGGCAAACCTGTTATGGAAAACTGTACGGCGGGGTGTATCGGCTGTGGAATCTGTGCAAAAGCTTGCCCGTTCGGCGCAATTACCATGGAAAATAATTTGCCTGTGATTGATACGAAAAAATGCAGAAGCTGTTGGACGTGCGTAGAAAAATGTCCACGTAAGTGTATGCTGACCACGAAATCAAATAAAACAGCGGTGATTGAAGAAGAAAAGTGTGTGGGATGCGGAGAATGCTCGAGTACTTGCCCGTTTGGTGCAATAGAGGGCGAGCCTGATAAAGCACATCTGGTAACGGACAAATGCCGAGGCTGTGGATTATGTACCGAATCATGCGAAAATGATGCAGTCACGCTGATAGAAAAGGAACCAAAATGTTGATTCTTGCTTCTGCATCACCACGCAGAAAAGAGCTGCTTGCACTGATTACCCAAGAGTTTCGTGTGGTGGTAAGTGAGGTTGATGAAGCCTCCAGTATTACAGATGCAAAAGAACTTGTGCGGGAGCTGGCATTTATAAAGGCGAATGACGTCTTTCAAAATCACCGTAAGGATACCGTTATTGGTGCAGATACGGTGGTGGAGGTAGAGGGGAAAATTTTTGGGAAACCCAAAGACAAAGACGATGCACGCAGGATGATGAATATTCTAAAAGGGAAATCCCATCAGGTGCATACGGGTATTTGCATTTTGCAGGGGACGCAAGTGTTGCAGGAGGTATGTACCACAAAAGTTTTTTTTGGTGATATATCACAAGAAGAACTGGAGCGGTATCTGCAAACGGAGCAAGTGCTGGATAAGGCAGGAGCTTATGCAATTCAGCAAGGCGGTGCAAAGTTTGTCACAAAGATAGAGGGTTGTTTTTTTAATGTGGTGGGTTTGCCCGTGCATACTGTCTATAAACTGCTAAAGAAATTGTAGGCAGTTATAAAATGATTTTTAAGGAAAATGCGGATATGTAGTGTGAAAAAAGTATTTTTGGACGACTGAAAATGTGATTTCTTTAGGTGAGCAAAATAAAAAAATAAAAAGACAGCAGTGTTTGGATGAACTCTGCTGTTTTTAGTATATAAGAGGATTGCGATAGCAAGGCGGGAAAGTGACGAGGTGCAAGCGTGGTTTTGTGGGGTTTGTGGATAGACGGGGTAGAGATGAATGGGTGAGTTAGAAGTTTTGCTTATTTA
>JAVXBD010000044.1:0-10671 GCA_036660175.1 Christensenellaceae bacterium
CCTATCATCACTATGATTACTATAATTAGGCAACTGACCGCCCTAAAACTTTTATTTTTCATTTTGCATTGACCTCTCTTTCGCATTTGGCAGATTTCCTTGAAGTCCTGTTATTCATCATATGCCACTGCTAAAAGTTCCTTTTGCTCGTTTTTTTATGTGATGTGTTCCGACTGTTACTATCATCGGAATAGACCTTTTTTCATTAAGAGATATACTATAATCATACCATTCCATTACACATAAGTCAATAATATGTTACAATATGTTACAAATATATTACTATAATCCCAGTTTTTCAAAATGCTGGGTTTTTTCTGCAATGCTTTTCTGTGATAATGCTTTCTTTTTTGTAACAATCGTTGTTTTTCGTCCTGTCATTTCAAGTAAATCAAAGATATTGTTGCCACGTTCCAGATACGTTTGTTCAAACAAATACCGCAGTTGTCTTAGGCACAGCTTTTGCGTGGGAATTGAGAGCTTTGCACCCAGTTTTTTAAATTCACGGCTTAGGTAGCTAGTATCAATAACCGCATTTTCACCACGTCCTGCAAAGATAATACCACTGCAAATCCCATATTCTTCACAATATGCCCTAAGCTCTTTTCTGATATTCTTATTTAATATAATCGTCATATCTTTTTTGCCGACGCTGACATGGATATAGCCGTTTGTTACGGCATCCACCGTAATATACTGCAAAGAATTGACGTTGATGCCCGTAGCAGCAATCGTGTGCAAAATATAATATATCTTTATGTTCTTCTTCTTGGCAAGCTTTAAAACACTTTTGTATTCTTCCATGGTCAACATTTGACGTTCTTCAAAATCTGTATCTTTCACCACAAAATTTTCGACACATAAATTGTAAAGCTTTAGGTATTTTAAATATCTATTTAGACAGGAAAGGTAACTGCTGGCAGTAGATTCTTTAAATGCGACGGCGAGATAGTTTTTATAATCAATAATATCGCCTTTTTCGATTTCAGTTGTGTTCACCAAATTCTTCAAAAAACGAAAAGCAATTTTAAGATAACGATGATATAGATTCACAGTTAAATCGGTACACCCTTTTTTACGCAATGTATCTAAATAACCAGACAAATTATTTTCTAATTCACAGATATTCATTTCTACCCCTTTTATTACCAAATTATAAGAAACTTGGCAATGCTACCCCATCATCTAAAAAGAGAAAATCCCGTATATATACTATAACACCACTGTTATGCATAAATCAAGACTTTTTTCATAAATTTGTTATTCATGTTCATAATATTATATGGAGTTGACATAAAATAGCTATTTATGTATTAAAAGCCATCATACTGCACTGTTTTAGTATGTTTTCATATGAAAAAGCTTTGCCGATTACTGCAAAGCTTTTTTTAGGTATCCACTGTTATATTTTTGTTCTGATGCTGCAAAATAAAAGCCCCGATTTTTTAAAGCTCATAGCCTTTTTTTTGCGAAAGCCCATGCTGTCTGTCAAAGTTTTCCTTGTTTTTATGCAGGTATCTGTCAAGCAATTCATCAGCGTTCATGCCTGTTTTTATGCACATGCTTACGAAAAAGTGCAGAATATCCACCAGCTCGCCTTTGACAAGGTCGCTGTCTATTTCTTTTTTATTCTTCCACCATTTAAAATTGACTTCATCAATCAATTCTGCAAGCTCAGACATCATTGCAAGCGTTTCCTTTTGAATCCACTCGTCCATTGTGATGTCCTGCAATCCTCGTTTTTTTATAATCTCATCATCAAAGTTTTTTTGATGTTCAAAAATCACATCTAATTTATCCATAAGTGATTCTCCCTTCTGCACAACTTTATTACGCAAGAATTTTCTTTAGCTTCTCTTTATCGTCAATTTTTCCGACGTATGTTGCAGTAATAAGCTCTGGCTTAATCATATAATCAATCGTGCTTCTGATTTCATCATAGGTTACTTCGCTGAATTTTTTCAGCACTTCTTCATCACTGCTTACCGTACCCGTCAGCATCATCGTCTTTCCAATTGCGTTCATTTTGGCAGAAGTGCTTTCCAACGAAAGTATAAAGTTTCCACGAAGCTGTTCTTTGCTCTGTAAAAATTCTTCCTGCGTAATGCCCGATTTTTTAATCAATTCAAGTTCTTCCAAAATCATCTCGGTCACAATGTTTGTGTTTTGTGACATAGTGCCTGCATAAATCGTAAACATACCTGTGTTTCTAAAAAGTGACGGGAAAGATGCAACTGAATATGCCATTCCCATTTCCTCACGAATTTTTTGGAATAGTCGGGAACTCATAGAGCCGCCAATTACGTTATTCAAGATATTCATTGCGTATCGGCTCGGATCTTTTAGACTATAAGATGGCATTGCCATGCAGATATGCACTTGCTCAATATCCTTTATCGCCGTATCAAATGCCGCAGACGGTACAAAGCTTGAACAATCTGCAAATTGCGGCACAATTAAAGGTTTTCTGTTGATATTAGACAAATATTGGTTCAAATAATCAATCAGTTCTTTTGTTTTAAAATTTCCAGCCACCGCAATCACAATGTTTTCCGCCGTATAATATTTATCCATGTACGCAACCAAATCTTCACGCATAAACCCTTTAATGTTTTGTGCTGGCCCTAAAATTGTTTTTTCCAGTGAACAGCCTTTAAAATATGACGAGGAAATCAAATCCATCGCCAAATCTTCTGGATTATCATTAGACATCGCAATTTCTTCCAGTACAACACCTTTCTCTTTTTCAAGCTCAGCAGAATCCAGTGTAGCGTTGCAAAACACGTCCGTTAAAATCTCAATGCCTTCCTCTAATTTTTCGTCAATCATCTTGATATAATAGCACGTTGCTTCTTTTGAAGTAAACGCATTAATCTGCCCACCGATATTGTCAACATCAACCGAAACCTGCTTTGCACTGCGCTTTGTAGTGCCTTTGAAAAGCATATGCTCTATTAAATGCGACAATCCGTTTTCGTTTTTATTTTCTGTAATAGAGCCTGCGCCCACCCAAATTCCAATGGTTGTTGAATGAAAATTCTCCAGCTTTTCAGCAATCAGCGTAACACCGCATTCTAATTTTTCTTTGATATACATTGTTTTCTCCATCTTCTTCACTTCTTTCATATGATTGTAAAACAAAAGCCGGCAAAAGATACCGGCTCCTGTAACTTTTCATAAGTTTTTATGCTTGTAAATCTTCTTCTTTGACGCCTTTATGCGTTAAATTGATGCGCCCTTGCTTATCAACTTCTACGACTCTTACCAGCAACTCATCACCGATATTGCACACATCCTCAACCTTTTTAATAAATTCGTTTGAAAGGTTAGAGATTCTGCACATACCTTCTTTGCCTGGCACAAGCTCAACAAAAGCACCAAAGCTCATAATGCGAGTCACTTTGCCTCTAAAAACTTCGCCCGCTTTTACTTCTCTTGTAATCGCTTCAATAATATTGCGTGCTTTTTTTGCCGCCGCATCATCAGCCGTCAAAATCGACACTCTGCCATCGTCCTCAATATCAATCTTTACACCAGTTTCGTCAATGATTTTGTTGATGACTTTTCCACCTGCGCCAATAACTTCACGGATTTTATCAGGATCAATGGTAAATTGAATAATTTTTGGTGCATAAGGTGAAAGATGTTCACGAGGAGCAGCCAAAACTTCATTCATTTTTCCAAGAATAAACAATCTACCTGTCAAAGCCTGTGCAAGCGCACGCTCCAATACTTCTTTGTCAATTCCTTTGATTTTAATGTCCATTTGAATTGCCGTAATACCTTTTGCAGTACCAGCAACCTTAAAGTCCATATCTCCTAAGAAATCTTCTAACCCTTGAATATCTGTCAAAACAACAACTTTCCCATTGTTTACATCTTTGATAAGCCCCATTGCACAGCCCGCCACAGCAGCCTTCATAGGCACTCCAGCATCCATCAGTGCAAGAGAGCTAGAACATACGCTCGCTTGTGAAGTAGAGCCGTTAGAACTGATAACTTCCGAAACCGAACGAATTGCATAAGGAAATTCTTCCACAGACGGTAGCATTGGCTCGATCGCTCTTTCAGCAAGTGCACCGTGACCAATCTCACGTCTTGAAGTAGAACGCATCATTTTTGCCTCACCTGTTGAATATGGCGGCATATTATAATGGTGCATATATCTTTTGAAATCATCATCAGACAATCCGTCCAGTGTTTGCCCTTCACGCAATGCGCCTAAGGTTACAATATTCATTGCCTGTGTCAAACCACGTGTAAATACGGAACTACCATGCGTTCTTGCAAACAATCCAGTTTCACACCAAATCGGTCTGATGTCTTCATATCCTCTGCCATCAGGGCGTATGCCCTCGTTGACAATTTTATTACGAATAACTTCTTTCGTCATGTAATAAAGCACATTTGAAACATGCACTGCGCTGTCTTCAAATTGATCCGCAAAATGCTCAATTGTTTCTTTTTTTACTTGCTCGGTACGTTCTTCTCTCGTATCTCTATCAAACGTATCAGCACTCCAAATCACTTTATCCATCGCATATTCACGTACAGCAGCATCAATTTCAGCAGGAATCTGATAAACATCTGCATCTACTGCTGGTTTTCCGATTTCGTCTTTGATTGTTTGAATAAACGCACAGATTTTTTTGATTTCTTCGTGTGCAAAAAGAATTGCATTCAGCATTTCTTCTTCTGTAATTTCGTTTGCGCCTGCTTCTACCATCATCACTGCATCTTTTGTACCAGATACAACAAGGCTCAGTCTGCTTTTTTCACGCTGCTGCGTGTTTGGGTTGATGATATATTCACCATCGACCATGCCCACTGCAACAGAACCTGTTGGCCCTGCAAATGGAAGTCCAGAAATGCAAAGTGCCGCCGAAGAACCAATCATTGCGTAAATCTCTGGTGGAATTTCTGTATCCACAGACATCACTGTTGCGATAATTTGCACATCGTTATAATATCCCTTTGGAAACAACGGACGGATTGGTCTATCAATCAAACGAGCCGCCAAAATTGCTTTTTCGGAAGGACGCCCTTCTCTTTTAATAAATCCACCAGGGATTTTCCCTACTGAATAAAGTTTTTCTTCGTATTCCACACTCAACGGGAAAAAATCAAGCCCTTCACGTTTTGTTTTTGCAGCAGTTGCATTAACAAATACAGCCGTATCTCCGCATCTTACAATGACAGATCCGCCAGCCTGAAAAGCGTATTTACCGCTTTCAATGCTCATCTTGCGTCCGCCAAGTTCCATTTCATATACTTTATGTTGCATAGTTTCCTCCTAAATTCTAATCATGCAAACGTCATTGCGTAAGCATTAAAAGGCATGAATCCATCACACCTGTCTATTTTCAATAGCAAAATAAAATTTCATACAAATTTTGCTGTTCTTTTAATAATAAAGAGCGAGAAATACCCGCTCTTATGCTACACTATTTTCTTAAGTTTAAGCTAACAATCAGGTTTCTGTACCTTTCAATGTCTTTCTCTTTTAGATACCCAAGCAATCCACGTCTTTTACCAACCATCTTCAGCAATCCACGTCTTGAGTGTGAATCTTTGTCATTAATTTTCAAATGCTCATTCAAATGATTAATTCTAAATGTTAATAGGGCGATTTGAACCTCTGGCGAACCTGTATCCCCTTCTTTTTGGGCATACTTCTGAATAATCTCTGTTTTTGTTGCTTTATCCATTTTTTCTTCCTCCATTTTCTTGTAAACCCGTCATACTATGGTGGCGTCGGAGTGTCGCACATCAGAGTATTCGGTCATATACAAAGTATATTTTAACACATTATATAGTCATTGTAAACATCTAAATTCTTTAGAAGCTCTGCCGCTTTTATGGCATCTATCGCAATTTGTGCCTTTAGCTGGTCAACCGTCGCAAATGCTTGTTCTCTCCTAACTCTTTGGACAAAATACACTCGTAAATTTTCATCGTATATATCTTGATCAAAATCAAGTATGTAGGTTTCCACATTTGGAATATTATCATTTTTAATCGTGGGCTTTGTCCCAACATTTGTAACTGCACGGTATCGTTTGTTTCCGATTTGTGCTATTGTTGCATATACGCCATATTTTGGCATTAGTTTATCCGCACTTAAATTTGCAGTTGGAAAGCCAATTTTCGTGCCAATATGATTGCCTTTTACGATTGTTCCATTAATAAAATAAAATCTGCCCAGCAGTTTTGCTGCTTGCTGCATATTCCCCTCGCTCAGAAGACTGCGAATATAAGAGCTGCTGATTTTAATGCCTTCATAAGATATTTCTGGAATAACGCTTAACGTGTAATCGTATTTTGCACAATTTTCCCGCAAAAAATCAATATTCCCTTCTGCATTTTTTCCAAATTTAAAATCAAAGCCCACAGTAATGTGCTTTGCACAAAAATCATATATCACCTTTTTCAGAAATTCTTCTTTGGTAAGATTACTAAACGTTTCATCAAACTTTTGCAAACAAAAATAATCAACACCCATACCAGAAAATATTTGTTCTTTTTCGTCAAGTGTATATATATTTTTATACGCAAAATGATTGGGTTTACTGTCAAATGTATATACCAAAGATTTCAAACCTGCTTGGGCTTCCAAATCGTTAATCAATGCCTTATGACCTTTGTGTACACCGTCAAAAAGTCCTATTGCGACCGCTGTTTTTTCTTTTATCGGCAGCTCATTTAGTATCTTCATGGTTATTCTCTCTTATCTGAATCATCGATTTTATTTTCAATGTATCTTCTTCCCGCTGTGCAATACCAATTAATTTATCTTTGCAAAACACGCTGTAATCCTTTTCAAATTCCGCATCAATTCCTGCCTTTTTAAGGTCAATCGGTGTACCCGTTGTTGCAATATCATATAAATAATCTTCCAATACAATTTTTCTTAAAAACCCAATTGCCTGCTCCATAGGCAGTACGCAGTCTTTCATCGTACCATCTTTAATCTTTGTTTCAATTTCATCTAAAGTATATGAGCTTTCGACATTAAATCCACACGTTTTTGTACGCATCAAAAAAGAAGTGTACGCGCACGTATGTAAAGCATCACCCATATCCGCACACAAACTCCTTACATAAGTCCCTTTTGAACAATTAATTCTTAATAAAAACTTGTTTATTTGTGCATTTAAAATCTCTATTTCATTGATGTAAATTTTACGTGGTGGCTTTTGTATAGCAATCCCTTGCCTTGCAAGCTGATACAATTTTTTTCCCTCGTGCTTTACAGCCGAATACATGGGCGGTACCTGTTCAATATTTCCTAAAAACTGTGGCAATATACGCAGCAAATCATCTGTTGAAACTGCACAGTCGCATGTTCTCGTCACCACACCATAACTATCCTGTGTATCTGTTTGAATGCCAAATGTAACTTGTGCAATATACTCTTTATCCTCGCACATGATATAGTCTGCAATTTTAGTAGCTCTGCCGATACATACGGGCAAAACACCCGCCGCACCAGGATCAAGCGTCCCTGTATGCCCTACTCTTTTAATTTTCAACAGCCATCGAAGCCTGCATACAACGTCATTGGATGTCATTGCAGGTGGCTTTAAAACGTTGATTACTCCATTCACTGCAAATAGTCCTCTGCTGTTTTTGTAATGGTATCCAGCACATCAAATAAGTTTCCCTTCATCATACAGCCAGATGCTTTTACGTGTCCGCCGCCGCCAAATCTTGCAGCAAAATCGCCCACATCGGCATACTTATTTGCCCGAAAACTGACTTTATATGTATTGGCACTCATCTCACGAACAAACACCGCAATTTCTACTGTGTCTATTTCACGTGCGTAATCGATTAGTATTTCACAATCTTCCAGTTCTGCACCTGTTTCTTCAAAATCTTTTTGCATAATTACAGAAATCGCAAGTTTGTCTTCTTTATAAAGTCTAATATGATCAATAAATCGTGCAATCAACTTTGTTGATGCAAAAGTTCTCTTGTTAAAAATCCTGTCTGCTAAATCCGTTACCTCAAGTCCATCTTTTACCAGTTTTGCAAAAATATCAAGTGTTTTAGAGGTCGTATTTGAATATGTAAAATTCCCAGTATCCGTCGCCATCGCCATATAAATCGTCATACGTATCACATGATCAAACGAAACTTTCAGTTCATTTAAAATGCGATAAATAATTTCACCTGTCGAAGGAGAATCTTCCACGTAATTAAACTGTCCAAAAATCGTATTGGATATGTGATGATCAATATTTAGATTCGGCTTTGTGCCAAAAAAATCTTTGAGCTTGCTCAAACGCTGAAGCGTCGCACAATCTACCGAAACAATTGCCTCAAACTTTTGCTCATTTCTGTTTTCATACAGTACATAAAGATGAGAAAACTCTTCAAAATCGTATTTTTTTGGTGGTTTGCATAATAAAACAACCTTAGCCTGTTTGCCAAGATTATGTAGCCCCTGTGCAAGTGCAAACGCACTCCCAATCGCATCACCATCGGGGTTTAAGTGCGTTACAATTGCAAAATAATCATGCTCTTTTAAAAAATCTAAAACAGTATCCATTAATTTTCCTTATTCTTTACTTCTTCAAGCAGCTTTGCAATATGCAGACTGTATTCTACAGAATCATCTATTACAAAATCAAGCTTTGGCACACGGCGTAAATCCACCGTTTGTGCCAGTTTTGTGCGAATAAACGCCGTACCATGATTCAGAGCCTTGATGGTTTCTTTTTTGTTTTTTTCATCGTCAAGCACACTGATATAAATCTTTGAAAACATCAAATCTGCCGTAATTTCAACTTTTGTAACACTTGTCATCGCCGAAATTCTGTCATCTTTCACATCATTTCTAATAATATCAGACAAAGCACGCTTGACTTCTTCTTCTATTCTGATAATTCTCTTGTTAGGCATATCTTACCTCAAATTTTCTTTATCTTTCGATTTCCTGCATCTCAAAGCATTCAATAACGTCCAATTCTTTTAAGTCGTTATAATTTTCAAGAGATGTTCCGCATTCGTAACCTGTCGCCACTTCTTTTGCATCATCTTTAAATCTCTTAAGCGAGCTTAGCTTTCCTTCATAGATAACAACATTGTCACGCAGCAAACGTACTTGTGCGTTTCTCTTCATGACACCATCCAGTACATAACAGCCTGCAATCGTTCCAATAGAAGAAACATTGAATGTTTGGCGCACTTCTGCATGTCCGAGAATTTTTTCTTCGTATTCCGGCTCCAACATTCCTTTCATTGCATTGGTAACATCTTCGATTGCTTTGTAAATAATTCTGTACAGACGCACATCAACTTTTTCACGTTCTGCCGCAATCAGCGCCATATTGTCTGGTCGTACGTTAAATCCAATAATAATGGCATTTGCCGCTGATGCAAGTGTCACGTCTGTTTCTTTGATTGCGCCAACGCCGCAATGAATCGCACGCACATGTACTTCATCATTGGATAATTTTTCAAGCGACTGACGTACCGCCTCAACAGAACCTTGTACATCTGCTTTAATAATAATATTTAAGTCTTTAATCTGCCCCTCGGCAATTTGCGTAAACAAGTCTTCCAAAGAAACTTTCGACATTTTTTTAAGCATTTCTGCTTTTTGTTTATCTTTTCTTTCTTCTGCTACTTGTTTTGAAAGCGTTCCTGCAGGTGCAGCATGAAGAATATCTCCTGCATCAGGCACTTCTGAAAAACCAATGACCTCAACAGGCTGTGATGGATAAGCTTCGTGTACTGATTTTCCTAAATCGTTTACCAATGCACGTACTCTGCCATAAGCTGTACCAGCAATAATGGTATCGCCCACCTTCAGTGTACCCGTCTGAACAAGCACCGTTGCAACAGGGCCTCTGCCCTTATCAAGCTGTGCCTCAATAATCGTACCCTTTGCAAGTCTGTTCGGATTTGCTTTTAATTCTGCAACTTCCGCCACCAGCAAAATCATTTCTAATAATTTTTCAATACCTTCACCAGTGTGTGCAGATACTGGCACCACAATGGTGTCACCGCCCCATTCTTCTGGAAGCAGTTCATACTCTGTCAATTCTTGCATCACTTTTTGCACATTCGCATTTTCTCTGTCAATCTTATTAATTGCAACAATAATCGGCACTTCTGCGGATTTTGCATGGTTGATTGCTTCAACCGTTTGCGGCATGATACCATCGTCCGCTGCTACAACAATAATTGCAACATCTGTAACCTGCGCACCACGTGCACGCATAGATGTAAACGCTTCATGTCCAGGAGTATCAATAAACGTAATTTTTTCACCGTTTAATTCTACTTGATATGCACCGATATGCTGCGTAATTCCGCCTGCTTCGCTCTCCGTTACTTTTGAAAGACGAATTTTATCCAGCAGTGACGTTTTGCCATGATCAACATGTCCCATAATGGTAACAATTGGCGCTCTTTTCATAAGCTGTTCACTTGTATCTTCAATATCCTCAACCAAGATGTCTTCAGCAGTTTTCTCTATTTTCTGCTCCAAATCAATATCGAACTCAGTTGCAATCAGCTGTGCCGTGTCAAAATCAATCTGAGAATTGATGGTACACATCATACCAAGCAACAAAAGTTTTTTAAGAATATCCGAAACAGGCTTGCCAATTTTTTCTGAAAAAAGCTTAACAGAAATCGTTTCCTCGGTAATTACCGCTT
>JAVXBD010000045.1:0-10646 GCA_036660175.1 Christensenellaceae bacterium
CTTGTACTTTAAAATGAATTCGATTATTTGTGATGAAACCATCAAAGAAATTAAAGATCCCCGTCAAAACGAAGTATTTGCAAATATTGGCGATTGGTATATTTATAATCAATATTAAAATGAATAGTTAGCCTGTTTTTTGCACTGCTTGACCGGCATAAAATGCTGCTGAAACCAGAAAGAAGAACATATGTTCATGCGGAGATTGACAAGGAACGAAGAGAATGGTATATTTTGTTTATACCTATAAACTGTTTTTTTTTTTGAGTATTCTAAAAGTAAGAGGGGGAAATTTCTATGAATATCGGCGTTTTTTTAGCATTACAGCCTTATACTTCTTTGGAGAAAAATCTTGAATTAGCAAAAGAGGCGGGCTTTGATACGGCAGACATTACAGATGCTCATGCAGGCGGAAGTATGTTTGATTCGGCTGGACTTGCTGCAACGGTAAGTCTTGATGATAATCCATTTGAGGTCAAGCGCAGGTTTGCAAAATATGGAATTAAAATTTCAACGGTATGTGCGCATGGGGCATTGTTAGAGCCATCAAACTCGGCAGTTTTTCAGACAGCAGAAATTATGAAGGCAGTCAAATTTGCAGCGGCAATTGGTGTGCGAGATGTCATCACAACAGAAAATGAGCCGCAAAGCGATTGGGCAAAGAGCCTTACATATGAGCAAAGTATATTTACCATTGCAGAAAAATTGTATGTGCCTTGTCAAATGGCGGCGGATTATGGCGTAAAAATTTGTATTGAGCCGCATGGACCAATCAGCGATTCCATCAAAGGTCTGGGTGACGTGATGGACGCATTGGGCAATATAGAGTCTATCGGAGTGAATATGGACACTGGAAATTCGTGGCTTGGCGGAACGGACCCCGTAGAGCTTGCAAAAGTCTATAAAGATAAGATTTATCATATCCACTGGAAAGATTTAGGCGAAGAATGGATACCGCTTAGAGGTAAAGAATTCGGCTGTGGATTCTCGACAATTGCACTGGGCGAGGGCGTCATAGACGTAAAAGGCGTGATAGAGGTGCTAAAAGACAGCCCGCTGATTCACAATTCAACATTGGAAATTGCAGGAAGTGCAGAGATTCTACAACAAAGCGTCGCATATGTGCGTCAATACTGGAAATAAAAATAATAATAAGAGGATAGCAAAATAATGGCTGTCCTCTTTTTTTATGTTTCGTTTACAGATATTTCGGTTATACAAATCATAGATAAATCAGTTTGCCTTGTGGGTTGATTTTATAAAAAAACGAGCAAAGAGCATGGAATATTTAACACTTTATTGTGAATAATGAACATATACGCATTGTAAATGTTAGATATTTTGAGATATAATAATATTACAAGAGAAAATGTTTTAGATTTGTGGGAGGTAAAAAAATGAGGATTATTTTAAACGAAACTTCTTATTTTGGGCAGGGAGCTATGTGTAATTTGCCTGACGAGATTAATGCACGTAATTTTTCAAAGGCATTGATTGTGACAGATGCGGATCTTGTAAAATATGGAGTAGCAACAAAGGTCATGCAGCTTCTAAAAGACAAAAAATTGGATTTTGAACTTTTTTCTGAAGTAAAATCAAATCCGACTGTCGATATTGTCAAAAAAGGCGTAGCTGCGTTTCAAAAAAGCGGAGCAGATTATCTGATTGCAATCGGCGGAGGCTCGCCCATTGATACGGCAAAGGCAATCGGTATCATCAGCAACAACCCTGAGTTTGCTGACGTGATAAGTCTGGAGGGTGTTGCACCCACCAAAAATAAATCTGTGCCAATCATTGCGCTTCCAACAACAGCAGGAACGGCTGCGGAAGTTACCATCAATTATGTCATTACAGACGAAGCAAAAAGGCGGAAATTTGTATGCGTAGATGTTCACGATATTCCTGTTGTGGCAATCGTTGATCCAGAGCTTATGGCATCTATGCCCAAGGGGCTGGCGGCGGCAACGGGTATGGACGCACTGACACACGCAATCGAAGGGTATATCACCAAAGGTGCATGGGAAATGACGGATATGTTCCACCTGCAAGCCATTAAAATGATTAATCAGTATTTAAAAGCCGCAGTGAATGGCGATATGAAAGCAAAAGAACACATGGCAAATGCACAATATATTGCAGGTATGGGCTTTTCAAATGTGGGGCTGGGCATTGTACATTCGATGGCGCATCCGTTAGGAGCGTATTATGATACACCGCACGGTGTTGCCAATGCGGTATTGCTTCCTTATGTTATGGAATATAACGCATCAGATACAGGCGAAAAATATCGTGAAATTGCACGTGCAATGGGTGTCAAAGATGTTGATGCAATGTCACCGCAAGAATACAGACAGGCGGCGATTGATGCCGTTAGAAAGCTATCAGAATCCGTACAGATTCCAACGCTAAAACAAATAGGTGTCAAGGAAGAAGACTTGCAAAGCCTTTCAAAAGACGCTTTTGCAGATGGCTGTACAGGCGGAAATCCAAAGGATACCTGTCCTGAAGATATTCTGAAAATATATAAAAAAGCATATGCTCAATCATAAAGATACCACCGTAAAATAATTGATGCTGTATAAGTCCACAGGACACTTTACGCCCTAAATAGTATCTAACGAATGAACAAACTCGTAAAGGCCTCCTTGAAACCGTCATGCGGTAGGTAGAAAACCAAATCCACAGCATCTTATACAGTGCAACACTTTCGCTTGTTTCTGGAGAGGAACGTTAAAAAATACTACTTTTATAGAATACGAGGTAGAAAAATGAAGTTTGGATTATTACACCCAGCAGATCAAATCATCATGATGATGGCAAGAATTTATGCCTTTGGCATGACCACAACATCGGGCGGAAATCTGTCTATTATGGATTCGGACGGAGATATTTGGATTACGCCAAGCTCTATTGATAAAGGGACACTTGAGCGTGAAGATATTGTGCAGGTAAAGCCTGATGGTACTATTATCGGTATTCATACACCGTCTGTAGAATTGCCGTTTCATAAGATGATATACGAGAAAAGACCTGATTTAAAAGCGGTGCTTCACGCACATCCACCAGCATTGGTTGCTTATTCGACACTTAAAAAGATGCCTGCAACAGATATGATTGCAAGCGTGAAATATCTTTGCGGAGATATTCAGATGGCGGGGTATGCACTGCCAGGTTCTAAAAAATTAGGGGATTTGATTGCTGAAAAATTTATTGCTGGTGCAAATACGGTCATGATGGACAGCCATGGCGTTGTTATTGGCTCAGAAGATATGTTTAAGGCATTTATGTCCTTTGAAACACTGGATTATTGTGCAAGAATTGAAATCAAATCAGCACCGCTTGGAAAGCTGCGTGTGCTAACAGATGCCCAGCTTGCAAAATACTATACAAGATATTTTCCAGAACTGGACGAGTATTATGAAGGAGATTATTCCTCAGAAGAACGGTATTATAGACGTGATATGTGTATGTATATCAAAAGAGCGTATAACCAGCAGCTTTTCACCTCTACACAAGGAACGTTTGCCCGCAGGCTTTCTGATGGCTCGTTTATTATCACACCATACAACAAAGACAGAATGTATTTAGAGCCTGATGATTTGGTCAATATCCGAAATGGGAAAAAAGAGCAGGGAAAGACTCCATCTCGTGCAGTAAAGATGATACAGGCGATTTTTGATACGCATCCTGATATTAATGCAGTGGCGATTGCACATCCGCCAAACATCATGGCTTTTGCGGTGACGGGTGCAGAGTTTGATGCACGTCTGATACCAGAAAGCTATATTATGCTAAAGCGGGTACAGCGTATGCCATATGGCTCAAATCTCTCTAAAAACTGTGAAGTTGTGGAGAAAATAACCATGAAAAATCCTGTAATGATTGTTGAAAATGATTGCATTGTCATTGCAGGCTCTGGGCTTCTAAATGTTTTTGATAAATTGGAGGTTTTGGAATATTCTGCAAAATCGGTGATTGCTGCAAAACAATTGGGCGAAATCAACACCATCAGCGAAGAAGAAATCAAAGAAATTGAAGTAGCTTTTAAGCTGTAAATGAAAAAATAGACAAAAGAGCAGTGGGTTTTTGATAATCGACTGCTCTTTTTATGTTTAAAAAAATATCTAAAAACTATGTTCTGTATGATTTTGTATTGCGATACATACTTGATGATTGGAAGAATACAAAATTTTCGTAAGAAACATTCGTATTGATTGCTTACAGCGTATATTCTGCCTCGTACAGCATCTTTTTTACGGTGTAAAAGTCAAAACCACGGCCTTTTTCGGTACTGATGCTGTTATCACGTGGATTTACGCCGATTTCGGCATATAATTGATTAACACCTGCAAGAAGCGGCATATTCATAGGCTCGTGTACATTCATAGATTTTTTTGGACGTGTGACAAGTCGAGTTACTGCTGCGATTTTTGTAAGCTCAAGCTCGGTAATGTCCTCTGATTTTGAAAACTTTGTACCAGTAACGCCCACACGCCGCATCACCGCCATAACGTTCACGTCATATTCTCTTGCACGAAGCATTTCGTCCGCAATTTCGTCATAGGTATGTTCTTTTCCGATGGGTTCTATGCAATAGTAAAGGTCAAGCCCGCTGTCTTTGATTGCATCAAGCGTGTTTAAACGTGTCTGCACAGATATATCCGTATCAATGCCCTCACGCAGCCGCACGATGTGATAGGCGGCATCAAAGCCTGCCTGTTTTAAAATTTTTGCCTGATGCAGGTCAAAGTCACCGATATTTGCAACAAGCAGGATTTTTTTGGGCAGGATATTTTTTACGGCTGCACCGATTTTGATAAACTGTTCAAATGAATAATCGGCGGTGGTCATCAAAAACAGTGCAGCAATTTGCTCTTGTGCAATTTGTTTTACTTGCGTCAGTATTTCGTCTAAACTTTTTTGCATTTCGATACCCACCAAAAAATTGTCTTTGGCAAGAGAACAGAATTTGCAGTTTCCGCTACAATGTGAAGCATTTAAGCCGATTTGTGCAAATACATAAGCTTTGTTTTGATATTCGCAGCGGGATAGTTCGTTTGCCTTTGCTGCCAGCTTATAAAAAGCGGAAGAGTGGTTGTCAATGCTCAAAAGTGCAATAGCATCGTCTTTATCAAGTGGTATATGATGATTGATTTTATCAAAAATAGCATTCATAAGATGGTACGAATCCTCTCTTAAGTATTCATTAACTATAATATATTTTTCTGGGGATAGATTGTAATTTTATATGATTCTTTGAACGATTGTGAAACGCTAAATTTTCCAAAACAATGTTTGATTTTACAATACCCATGTGCCGCTTCATTATAGAATAATAATATAATCAATCATAAATTGGAGGAAATTAAAAATGAATTCAAAAGAACTTGTTTTAAATGCGATACATAATCAAGAAGTTGAAAGAATCCCGTGGGTGCCTTTTGTTGGGTGTCATGCAGCAAAGCTTTTGGGTGTTTCCGCAACGGAATATTTCAACAGTGCAGAGCTGATGTATGAGGGTGTTGTAAAGGCATATGAAGAATATAGTCCTGATGGACTTCCAGCATTGTTTGACTTACAAATTGAGGCAGAGGCGCTGGGATGCGGCCTGCAATATGCAGATACCAATCCACCATCTGTACAGACACACGTATTAGAGCAGGGGCATACGTTAGACGAACTGAAAATCCCTACAGAAAAAGACGGCAGATTCCCAAAAGTTATGGAGGCGGTTCGCCGCATTACCAAAGATCTTGGTGATAAAATTGCGATTTATGGTCTGATTACTGGGCCTTTTACATTGGCACTGCATCTAAAAGGGACGGATATTTTCTTTGAGATGTACGATAATCCAGAAGATACGCACAAACTCATGCGTTTTTGCACAGATGTTGCAAAGGCAACTGCTAAAATGTATATAGATGCAGGCTGCGACATCATTGCGGTGGTAGATCCAATGACTTCACAGATCTCGCCCGACACCTTTGCGGAGTTTGTAACACCATACTGCACCGAAATATTTACGTATATTCGTGAATGTAAAAAAGCAGGCTCGTTCTTTGTATGCGGAAATGCGAAAAATAATATAGAAGAAATGTGCAAATGCAAACCTGAAAATATTTCGATTGATGAAAATATTCCGCTCGATTTTGTCAAAGAGATGTGCCAAACATATGGTGTATCTTTTGGCGGCAACATCAAGCTGACGGTAACCATACTTTTTGGGACACCTACGGATAATATTCGTGATGCACAAAACTGTATGGCAATCGGTGGCACAAAGGGATTTATATTGGCACCGGGCTGTGATATTCCATTTGATGCACCAATGGCAAACATCAAGGCGGTGGCATCTACTGTGCATGGCGATATTGCAGAAATATTTGACGAGGAGAGCGTACTTGATGGGGTGGTATATGAACTGCCTGATTATGCAAACGAAAAACAGGTGATTATGGATGTGATTACACTGGATTCGGAATCGTGTGCACCTTGTCAGTATATGATGGAAGCAGTGAGAACGGCGGCAGAGCCATTTGGAGATAAAGTGAAATATATTGAGCATAAAATCAAAGACAAAGAGTCCGTTGTGTGCATGATGAAACTGGGCGTTGCAAATATTCCAACCATCTGCATTGATGGAGATATTAAATTCGTCAGCATCATTCCTGACCATGCCGAGCTAAAAGAAGTGATTGGCGGATATGTTGACAGGAAGAACTGATGAACAGGGCAAAGGTTGTCTTAGTAACGCTTGAGCAGCCTTGTACGGCATGTCTGATTACGTGTGGACTGACCGAAGAAATTATCAAAAAGGTTCGGGATAGATACGGCGATTTTGATTTTGAAATTGTTCGGCTGGCACATTTAAAGGAACTTAGAAATATTCAGGGACTGGAAGTCGAAAAGTTTCCCGCTGTAATGATAAACGGTGAACAGGTTACGGCAGGAAGCTTTCCACGACCTGAACTTCTAAAACACTATATCTATGGTGATAAAGATGAAAGATAGAATGAAACTTGCCGTCATTGGCGGATTTTTAGGCTCTGGAAAAACAACGGCGATATTAGATATTGCCAAAAAGCTGATGGGAAGCGGCATAAAAGTCGGCATTGTGACAAATGATCAAGGCAGCGATCTGGTGGACACCAATTTTTTGCGGAGTGCGGGATTTCCTGTGCTGGAGGTGGACGGCGGATGCTTCTGCTGTAACTTTGATGAGTTTGTGCGTAAGCTAAATACGCTTGCACGTGAAAATCTTCCCGATATAATTTTGGCAGAACCTGTGGGAAGCTGTACAGACCTTGTTGCCAGTATTTTTAAACCCATGCAAATGAAACAGGCAGGAGAGTTTGCGCTTGCACCTTTGTGCGTGCTTGCTGATCCTCGCCGTGCAAAGCGGCTGATGGACGATAGTGACCAGCGTTTCCAAAGTGAAATTAACTATCTGTTTAAAAAACAGTTGGAAGAGGCAGATATTATACTGCTTAACAAAATAGATTTGTTTGCACCTGATGAGATAAAGACCATCAAGAATTATTTGCAGAATACATTTGAGGGCGCAGAAGTTCTGTGTGTAAGTGCAAAAGAGGGAAAAGGCATCGAGAAGATTTTGCCTGTGCTGCTGGGGTTTGAGGCGCAAAGCAACAAAGTACTGATGGAACTTGATTATGACGCATACGGCCTTGCAGAAAGCTTTTTGGGCTGGTTTAATGCCACCGCAGCGGTCGTATCGGAACGAGCGGTTGATTTAAAAGCATTTATTGCAGATTTTATGAATGATGTCAAAGAAAAAACAGCAAAAATGGGCAAAGATATTGCTCATCTAAAAACGTACGCAATGGGTACGGGCGGATATACAAAAGCAAGCATCACAGGGGTGGACGATGCCATTGATTTTTATGAGGATAACTTCAAAAGTGGGACAAGCTTTAGCATGGTTGTTAATGCACGTATGAATGTGCCGCCAATACAGCTTGAAGAAATGATGAAAGCGGCAATAGAATATTCTGCACAAAAATTTGATGTGAAAATAGAACGGTATAAAAGTGACTGCTTCACACCAGGAATGCCATCACGTGCAGCAAGAGATGGGCAAGCCTGCTCGTGCTGTTGTTCGTGCAAAAAAGAATAGTTTGATAGTATGAATCATAAAAGAGGCTGCTTTTGTAAGGGCGGTCTTTTTTTTATAAAAATGTTTAGAAAGTATTGTTTGTATTTTGTCATACTGCATACAGAAACATTGCATCACTTCTCAAAATATCTTTAAACAATTCGGATTTTTGTTGGACGAATGAAGAAATTTGGTATATGATATATTCATATATACGAATACATCATAAGGGGTGACGAACATGGTAAAAAAAAGGTATCAAACATTTTTTATTGTCATGTCATTTTTAATCTTTGTCTTATACGCTTTTTATAAAAATATATACGGGGCAGATGCACCCGTCATGATGGATTTTTATAGCATCACCAATGCACAGCAAGGGTTTATTTTGACTACGCAATCTATTGGCGGCATGGTTGTTGCGGTGATATTGGCGCTGAACGGTGAGCGTTACAACAAAATCAATGTAATTACACTTGGTATGGCGGTGCTAGTGATTGCGTGCATCTTTATTGGTCTGGTTCCGCCCTATGTATTTTTGTTGATTTTATCGTGTGCAACAGGAATCGGCGTAACCATGATTGATGTTATGATGAATGGTGTTATTTCCGAGGTGTTCCCAGAGAAGAAAAACACATTGCTACCCATTACACATGCCTTTTATGGATTGGGCTGCATGGCAGCGCCGTTATTGGTGGCTTTTACGGTAAACCCAAAGATTTTCGAGAGCTTTGGTGTGCCGTTTTTGATAATCGGTGTGGCGGGTGCGGCTGTTTTTGTTTTTTATTTGATTGCAGGCAAAAAGATTATGAAAGATACGCCTTATGTCGATATGGAAAGCATGAAGAAAAGAGCCATTGAAAACCCAGCAGAAGTTTTCAAAACAAAGCCAGCATGGGTGCTGCTTTTGACAGGGATTTTATATTTTTGTTTTCAAATCGGGATTGCCTCGTGGCTACCGACCTATTGCATACAAAATCTGTCCATGCCGTTTGAACAGGCAGGTGCTATGCTGACGGCATTTTTTGGCGGCGCATTGATCATGCGTTTTTTATGTCCGCTGATACTCAAAAAGATGAGTACTTCCAAGTTTTTCATTGTTTTTGGGCTGACATCTGCCTTGTGTATGATTGCGGCATTGTCGGTGACGAACATTCAGCTTGTCATAGTGCTTGCGATTATTGCAGGTTTTTTACAAGGCGCAAACGTTGTAGCGCTGGTGATTATGTGCTGTGATACATTTCCAAAAAGAACAGCTTCCGCTTCTGCAATCGTTGTGTTTGCGGCAAATGCTGCAACGATGTTAGGACCAGTATTGATTGGTGAAATCGCATCAGTAACAGGTTTCCGGTTTCCGATGTACCTCATATGCGGCTTGATGCTTATATCGGTTTTGTGTATTTTTCTGTTGACACGAAAAAAAGCAATCGCTTGTTAAAATCGGTTTAGAAATGCGTTTCTAAATAAGAACGTAAGTTTTGTTCTCTCTTTAATTTTAACTTTTTGCGAATATTCAAGCGGTGATAATCCACTGCCTTTTGTGTGACGCATAACTTATCCGAAATTTCTTTAGAGGTAAACCCATCTTTGATAAAAGTGGCAACTTGAATTTCCCGTGGCGTCAGCGTAGAAACAGCACTGCTGCGCTTTTTGGTGATGGGATAAATGATTTCATCGATGAGTCCGTTTATAAGGTCAATATCCTGCGGCCGCACAGATTTTTTCAGATAGTCAAGCGAAGGTTTGATGAATCGCTGCATATTGGTTGAGATGGTTTCTTCCAAATCGTCACGATATTGTTCACGCTGACTAAGAACCTGCGTGAGCATTTCATTTTGCTGTTCTAATGCTTCAAAGCGTTTTTCAAGTTCTCTTAAATTATCAACGACGCTGTTTTGAAAAGTAATGTCACGAATATATTCAATAATCAAAATGACTTCGCCCTTTGCATTTAAAACAGGAATGGCAAACAGCTGATGCGCTCCATGTGCATGGGATTTGTGCGTATACTGCACAATGTCCGTTTGCGGCTGGCGTGTCTTTATGGCACGCATAGTCGGACACTTTTCACATTTAGTCGTGCGGTTATGGTATACTTCATAGCATTTTTTATTGAGAACATCTTTTGTTTCGGCATAGATGTGCCGCATGGTTGCATTGACGTATTTGACTGTAAAATGACTGTCAAGCACGCTGACACCATCTTGAATACTCTCTAAAATAGTGTTGAATAGTGCAGGACTACTAAAAAATTCCTTCTCATCTGTTACTTGAATGTTTTGTGCAACCTCAGGTGTAAAAAGCCAGCTATATCCGTTTTTATTAAGGTCGTCCATCTTCAAATCACCTCGTATCATAAATCTATATTACCAGTATACATATGTTTGAAAATGAGCGCAATAGGCTGTTTTTGAAAATGGATACTAATTTTGATTGGTATTTAGATACTAATAAAGCATTAGTATAAGCGTGGTGTTTTTTTGGTATTGAATGAAACAGCCAGTGGGAGTATGATAAACCTAAGGTGACGAGA
>JAVXBD010000046.1:0-9948 GCA_036660175.1 Christensenellaceae bacterium
GCCTTGCTTTTATTGATGCTACTTTTATTGGCTCTATCATAAAGGTTAAAATACGACAAAAGAACATACATTTGTTTGCTTTTTTGCATTTCTTGAATTATCTTATCTCCAACATTTGACATAGAGCCATTTATTTTTCTAAAACAATCTATTTTTTTCCGCAAAAATCTGGTGCTTCAGGAATATCGTCTTTGATTTTTTTAGGAACCGCTGAAAAAAGCGTACTCACTGATACTTTTTCATGTATTCTGTATACCGCTTCTGCAAAAAGCGGCGCAACCGAAACAGTTAAGAATTTCTTTTGTCCGGTAATAAAAGGATTTTCTACACTATCCGTAGATATAACATACTCAATCGGGCTTTCGTTAATTGCTTTCACGCCTTTTTCTCTAAGCATCAAATGTGCAAGACACGCAACAATTCTTTTTGCGCCACGTGCTTTTAGCATATGTGCCACATCTACAAGCGTTCCGCCACTAATCGAAAAATCATCTACAATGATACAATTTTTGCCTTGTACATCACCAATCAGCTCCAAAATTTGTGCGTTTTCGTCATGCCCCGTACGTGTCTTATCGCCAATCGCAACGGGCAGATTTAAGTAATCCGCATATTTTCTGGCTGTTTTTGCAAATCCAGCATCTGGAGAAACCACAACCAAATCTTCCATAATATCCATGCTTTTGATGTATTCGCACAGCATCGGCAATGAAAGCAAATGATCCACAGGTTTTTTGAAAAAGCCTTGTACTTGCGGGCTATGTAAATCCATCGTAATCACTCTGTCTGCACCCGAAAGCTCTATGCAATCCGCACAAACCCTTGCACGAATGGATACTCTTGGCTCGTCTTTTTTATCGCCCTTTGCATATCCAAAGTACGGCACAATCGCTGTAACAGAGTTTGCACTGGCACGCTTAAACGAATCCATCCAAAATAAAAGCTCCACGAATTCATTGTTTGGATCAAGTCCAATCGGGAGCACTACATAAACATCTTTATCTCTTACGGTTTCTTTGATACGAATAAAAACATTTCCATCTGAAAAATGGATTACCTCGGATGCGCCTAACTCTGCACCTAAATAATTACACATTTTTTTTGCAAATGTCGTACCGGAAGAACCGGCAAAAATCTTAATATCAGGACTTTCAATCAGCATATAAAGTTACCTTCCTTATCAGTCATACTACCTTTTAATTATATCATACTAATCTTAGTTTGCAAACATCATGCCTGCATAATTTCATATCTTTTCCCTGCATTTGATTATTTTTTCAGCCATTCTTATCTTATCAAATATTTTTAGAAAAAACAATCTTTCAGCGTGAAATAAACAATTTACTTTACTGCATATTTTTGCAGTACTTCTATAGCGTTCTTAAGCAGTTCTCCGCCTCGTTTTTCACAGGCAATTGCTGTATATTTACGCATTTTCCCATGATAATCACTGCCTGCCGTCACCAACAAATCCAGTTCCTTTGCTATATTCAAATATTTGCTGATGTCCGTATCGGTATGAGCAGGATAATATGCCTCTATACCCATAATGCCCATATCTTTCATTTCTTTTACAGTATTAAAAAGAGAATCCGTACGAATAAACTTCGGATGAGCAAGCACTGGCACACCCCCTGCATTTAAAATCAAATCTATCGTTTGCTTTGGTGTCAATTTTCTGCGCTGTACATAGCAAAGTCCATTCTCGTTTAAATATTGATTAAACGCATCTTGTAAATCGCTCGCATATCCTTTGTCAATCAACGCAAGTGCAACGTGCGGCCTGCCCAGTGTATTCCCACTGGAAAAGCGTTCGACATCTTCAAATGAAATATTCATATTGCGTTTTTGAAGCCGCTCCAAAATTGCATGAACACGCTGTACTCTTGATTCCCGCAATTCTTCAAACATCGTTACCAACGCCTGATTTTTAAGGTCAATGCCATATGCCAAGATATGCAGCTCTCCCGAATAAATTGCAGAAAACTCTGTACCCGTGATATAAGCAACGCCCAATCTTTTGGCAGTATCAATTGCCTCAGCCTGAGAGTCAATCGTATCATGGTCAGTAATCGCACTTAATTGCAGTCCTAATTTATGGCACTTGGTAATAATTTCCTGTGGTGTATCTGTTCCGTCTGATGCTGTTGAGTGCATATGCAAGTCTATCATAATACTCCTTTTGCTGTTTGTCGGCAGCCACTTCGTCTTTTCTGATATTGCCAAATGATAATAACCAGTGTGTAAAAAAAGGAAGCGGCTCATTTTTACATAAGCCGCCATCTTTTTTTATTCTTCTTCTGTCTTTGGTTCTTCCACAATAATGGCTGGTTCAATCACCGCATCTACCATGACAGGCGGTACAACCACCTCTGGCTCTAATTCTTCTTGTCTGACACTCTCTGCCAAAAATTCTTCTTGATCAAACAATTTTTTAAATTCTTCGCCTGATAATTTTTCTCTGCGCATCAGAATTTCTCCGATGTTAATTAACTTCTTTAGATTTGCACTCAGCAAAGCTTTTGCATTTGCATAAGCACTTTCTAAAATTTTTGATACTTCCGCATCAATCTTTGCGGCAGTTACATCAGAATATTCAGGTGTCTGTCCAAAGTCTTTGCCCAAGAACACTTCATGCCCTGATGCTAAAAATACTGGACCGATCTCGTCACTCATGCCATACTTCATCACCATTTCACGTGCGCTGTCTGTTGCACGCTGTAAATCACTGACCGCACCTGTCGAAATATCGTTCAGCGTCAGCGACTCTGCAACACGTCCACCCAGCATCATGGTAATTTCATCAACCAATTTGCTTTTAAATACATGCTGTTTATCTTCTTCGGGCAGCGTCATGGTATATCCTGCCGCCATGCCACGCTGAATGATAGAAACCTCATGCACATTGTCACACTTCGGCAGCATATGTGCTAAAATCGCATGTCCCACCTCGTGATATGCTGTACATCTCTTGTCGTCCTCTGTTACAATCCTGCTTTTTTTCTCTGGTCCAGCAATTACACGGGTAATAGATTCTTCAATTTCACTCATGCCAATCTGTTTTTTCTTGCGGCGTGCCGTTAGAATTGCCGCCTCATTAAGTACATTCTCAAGATCCGAACCAATAAACCCTGGTGTTCTTCTTGCAATAACTTTAAAATCAACACTGGCATCAAATGGTTTGCCTTTGGAATGAACCTTTAGAATCTCTTCTCTTCCCTTCACATCGGGATAGTGTACGGTGATTTGCCTATCAAACCTGCCTGCACGTAAAAGTGCAGGGTCAAGAATATCTTTCCTGTTTGTCGCCGCCATCACAATAATGCCTTCATTTACTTCAAAGCCGTCCATTTCGACCAGCAGCTGATTTAATGTCTGCTCACGCTCGTCATGTCCGCCTCCAAGTCCTGCACCACGCTGTCTGCCGACTGCATCAATCTCATCAATAAAGATGATACAAGGTGCATTTTTCTTTGCGCTTTCAAAAAGATCACGTACACGAGATGCGCCCACGCCCACAAACATTTCCACAAAATCTGAACCGCTGATAGAAAAGAACGGCACTTTTGCTTCTCCTGCAACCGCTTTTGCAAGCAGCGTCTTACCACCGCCTGGAGGCCCTACAAGCAGCACACCCTTTGGGATTCTAGCACCCAGCTCTTTAAATCTTGCTGGACTTTTTAAAAACTGTACGATTTCTACCAGTTCTTCTTTTTCCTCATCAGCACCCGCAACATCTGCAAATGTTTTATGGGTTTCTCCGCCGTCCGTCATACGTGCCTTGCTCTTGCCAAATGACATTGCACCGCCCGTTCCTCCTGCACCCTGCGCTCGTTTCATCATAAATACCCATAAAACAAGCAACAGCACAATTGGAATCAAATAAGGCAGTAACTGCATAAAGAAATTTGGCTCTGGCGTTGGCAGGTAATTGATTTTAAATCCATAATTTTCTGGATTTTCTGTACCCGTAATCGCCGCCATATCTCTATTAAACTGCTCTACTGTCGGTGGAATTGTCGTTGTAAAATCATGTTCCTTTGGAAAAGCTTCGTCCGTAATCACACTGTTTGGCGCTCTTCCAACAAGCTTCCTTTCCATAATCGCAACATCTTTCACGTCTTTATCGCTTACACGCTCCATAAACTGTGAATATGTCAAGTCTTCAATTGTTGATGTCGCTGGATTCCCCAAAAACTGTGCCGCAATAATAATCACCACGATAATAATGATATATATAAACGGTCCTCTAAAAAATTTGCCCAAATCTAATCTCCATATACCGTAAACACCCTGTGCATCGGTTATCCACTCTTAGTGGCAAGTGGCTGCCAAGTTTTTATTCGTACTGCCTTCCTTTAGAAAAAATCTCTAAAAGGGGCAAGTTGCTTCGGTTTTTATTCGTAAATCTCTCTTTTTAAAATTCCTATATTTTTATAATTCCTGTATTTTGATGCATAATCCATCCCATATCCCACTACAAACTCATCTGGTATATCAAATCCAACATACGCTACATCCACGTCAGCAACACGTCTTGATGGTTTGTTCAGCAAACAGCACATTTCAATGCTGGCTGGTTTTCGTGCCTGCAACATTTCTTTAAGGCAAGAAAGCGTTACACCGCTGTCAATAATATCTTCCACAATCAAAAGATGTTTGCCTTTAATATCTTCCTGCATATCGAACTTTATATGCACACTTCCCGAGGTTTCGCTGCCTTTTCCATAACTGGATGCCGCCATAAAATCAATCACCATCGGCACTCTGACCGCACGCATCAAATCTGCAAAAAAGACTACAGAACCACGCAATATCCCTACCGCAATCAGTTCTTTTCCCTCATAATCTTTTGAAATCTGTTCTCCTAACTGTGCTACTCTTTTTTGAATTTCTTCTTCTGATAAGAGTATTTCTTTAATGTCCTTTTCCACATAATGCCCCTGCATCAAACTTCCTCCTGCGTTTTACATTTATATTGAACTATCAAAAATCGTTTGGTGTTTTCATCCACACGATAATCTTCATCAATGGTATGCCCCACCACCCAGATAATGCGGCTTCCGTCTGCCAGCAACGGTGTTTTTTCACGCTCTTGCCTCGGCATCTTTTTATCAATAAAATAATCTTTCAGCTTTTTTTTACCCGCCGCACCAAGCGGTCTTATCACATCGCCCACCTGCCTTGTACGCACCGTCAGATATGCTGGCACTTTATCAGCGTCCAAGCATTCGCAAAACCGATCGGTCTTATCAATCCTGCAAGTGTCACTTTGCTCACACGTCATCACATCTCCATTCGGCAATACATTCTGATCAAAAAAATCAAATGCACGACTAAAGCTATAGTCAATATTGCGTGCTGAAAAGCTGATAATCAACGTGCCGTATTCGATTTCTGCACACAAATTTTGTGAAATATTGACTCGTGTGCCTGTATTATTGTTCTTTGCAAGCCGTAGCATTGCGGCAATATGCGTACTCTCTATATCCTGCGTAATATGCAGGCTTGCTGCTGCAAATTTGATAATCCTGTATGCAAATGCGTTTGGCATACGATTAAAATGCTCCACATCAATCTGCACACTATCACTGTTTATTTTTGCACATTGGTCATATTCTTTCTTTGCCAATTCGTTTAAGCATTGTGCATCATACTCTGCAATCACGCTTAGGCGGTTTAAAGCTGCTGCTGCATCTGGATTTACTTTTTCCTTAATCAGCGGCATAACCACATTCCGAATATAATTTCTTGTGTATTTTACATCGTCATTGGATTGATCAGTTACATACTCCTGTCCATCCAAATATTCAATAATCTGCTCACGTGTCACGCACAAAAAGGGACGAATATAAACCCCATATTTTGCATGTATGCCCACCAGCCCGTCTAAACCGCTTCCACGTAAGATATGCATCAGCACGCTTTCGGCATTGTCGTCCATATGATGTGCCGTTGCAATAAGGTCAACCTCACCATTTTGAACCAGCTGCTCGAAATATGCCTCTCTTGCTCTTTTTGCTGCCTCTTGCTTTCCCACGCACCATTCCTGTGCAAGCTCTGGTACATCTGCCGCACTCATATAAAATGGAATGTTGTGCGTTTCGCAGTATCTGCCCACAAAATCGGCATCATCTAAAGAATCCTGTCCACGTATACCATGCTCAAAATGCACACAAGATACCCGAAATTGATAAACCTCTGAAAGCCGGCACAAACAAATCAAAAGTGCCATTGAATCAGCGCCGCCAGAAACAGCGACTCCAATATTTTGACCTTCCCGAATCAGTTGATTCTCTTTTATAAACGTGCCAACACTTTTTTCCATATTTATACTTACCAAAGATTCATTTTCTTCCTGTAAGATGCTTTCACCTGTTTTTGTCTATACAAACAAAAACCTATACCATTATATAATATACGTAAATGCAAAACTTTACAACAGTATTTAAGAAGTTGTTCACATTTATGTGCCAATTTTTTAGAATTGTAGCAAAAGAATATGAAGTGTTTGTGAATCAATATGACTATTTCATTATTTTATAGGAAAAATTGTTATTTTTCTTTTTCGTGCTTGATTTTTGTTCTGATTACATATTGCGGCTGCTGATTAAGCCCCATAAACATTCTGCCGATGTATTCGCCAATCAGCCCCATCAAAAGCAAAATAATTCCGCCAATAAACACCGTTGCACTCATCATAGATGCCCAGCCAAGCGGTGCATCTGGATTCATGATTTTTACAACCACCGCATAAATCCCTACCAAAAACCCGACCATTGCAATGATGATACCCAAAACGGTTGCCACACGCAGCGGCTTTAAAGAAAAATTCGTGAATCCATTAAACCACAGTGCCATCAGCTTGCCAAAGGTGTAGCCAGACTCTCCGACTTCTCTTGATTTATGATTGACCTCTACATTAACAATATCGTTTGAAGCACGCAGTAACATACCAGAAATATACGGATACGGAAATGTATACTGACAGATTTGCTTTGCGATAAACGGCTTAAACGCAACAAAACTTGATAAAAACAAATCTCTTGGTTTTCCAATCAATGCCTTTGCCATTTTATCATTTACTTTGCTACCCAAATTCCGTAAAAAGCTGTGCTTTTTGTGTTGATATTTTGCAATTGCAATATCATGTCCTGCCTCTACCGCTTCAATCAGCTTGTACGCCTCTTCAGGCGGTGTTTGTCCATCATCGTCCATGCAGATAATAATATCACCCGAAACCTCGTGCAAACCCGCCAAAATTGCCGAATGCTGCCCAAAATTTTTGGAAAGATCAATGCCAATTACGTGTGGATTCTCCTCACAGATTTTTTGAATTGCTCCAAATGTATCATCAGGAGAGCTATCATTTACTAAAACAATCTCATAATCCTGTCCAGCATAAATCTCCGCTATTTTTTTCGTCACATCTGGAATGATGTGCGCCGATTGATAACACGGAATAACAAAAGACAATTTTTTCATGACAGTTCCTCTCTATTTTTTATAATAATCAAAAACGCACTGTATGGTATGCTCAATGTCAGATTTTTTCATGCCATAATAAAGCGGCAAACGCACCAGTCTTTCACTTTCTTTGGTGGTATACACATCTTCGCCCTCAAATCTGCCAAATTTTTTGCCTGCTGGCGCACTGTGCAGTGGAATATAGTGGAACACACACCATGTTCCATTTTCTTTCATATATTCAATAAATGCCGTTCTGTCCTTCAAATCCTTACATTTAATATAAAACATATGCCCGTTGTGCGTGCATTCTTTTGGAATATGCGGTAATTCAATCAACCCCTGCTGTGCAAGCGGCTGAAGTGCTTTTTCGTATTCATGATAGGTGTGCAGTCTGTCCTCATTTATTTTTTGTGCAATTTCCAGTTGCGACCATAAATAAGCCGCATTCATGTCCGATGGGAGATAGCTGCTTCCCACGTCCTGCCATGTATATTTATCCACTTCTCCACGCCAGAATTTGCTTCTGTCTGTTCCTTTTTCACGCAAAATTTCTGCACGCTCTATATAGGTTTCATCATTAATGAGCAGACAGCCGCCCTCGCCCATGGAATAGTTTTTTGTTTCATGAAAGCTGTATGAGCCAAACAGTCCGATTGTGCCTAACGGTTTGTTATGATACGCAGACATCATGCCTTGCGCCGCATCTTCCAGCACCAGTAAATTGTATTTTTTAGCAATCTCTAAAATACTGTTCATTTCGCAAGCCACACCTGCATAGTGCATAGGAAAAATCGCTTTTGTTTTTTTCGTAATCGCTTGTTCAATCAGTTTTTCGTCGATATTCATCGTATCTTTGCGAATATCCACAAATACACAGGTAGCACCACGCATAGCGATTGAATTTGCCGCCGATACAAAATTATACGATGGCAAAATAACCTCATCACCCTCGCCGATTCCTGCAAGCAAAATCATCATGTCAAGCCCATGACTGCATGAGGTTGTCAGCAGCACTTTCTTTGCTTGTGTTTGCTGCTCAAGCCACTGGCTCACTTTTTTTGTATAAGGACCGTCACCGCATATTTTTTTGTTTGTGACACACGCTGTTTTGATGTATTCAAGTGCAGAACTCACATAAGGCGGAACATTGAAATTTATCATTCTTCTAACACTGCTTTCATAAGGTATTGGCTCTTTATTCTTGTATTTAATTTTACCTTATGTATCATTGCATTGTCAAGGAAAGGTACAAGATGAACTTTCTGTTATTTCTTCTATTTACAATTGCACCTATTATCAGCTATAATAGTTACTATATGAAAAACAGGGAGATGTTTACGAATGAGTGATTTTATAAAAGATTTTTGGAACAGCAACGCACAAAAATACAAAAATTCCCATCAGGTTTCGTGGGGAGATGAAAATGCCATCAAGCTGGAAACGCAAAATATTGCCTCTTTTATCAAAGACGGCGACCGTGTACTTGATGTCGGCTGTGCAAACGGCTTTGCGGCAATCATGCAGTGTTCGGCACACAATCTGTCCTCTATGACAGGAATTGATTTTTCAGAAAATATGATTGAATATGCTCAGCAAAACAAGCAAAGCTGCGATTTTACAGAACTTTTGAATTTTGAAGTGGGCGATGTGCGTGATTTACAGTTTGCAGACAATACTTTTGATGTGGTCTATACCACACGTGTCATCATCAATCTTCCAAACTGGCAGGAACAAATGACAGGGCTTAGCGAATGTATCCGTGTTGCAAAACCCGGCGGCAAAATTGTTTTTTCGGAAGCATTTTGGGAACCGCTTACCCGTTTAAACGCATTGCGTGCTTTGGGGGGGCTATCTCCGCTATATGAGCATGACTTTAACAGATACTTAAAACAGCCACGCATGGAAAAATTTCTGCTGGATGGCGGGTATCATTTTGAGCATATTGATTTTTCGTCTATTTATTACATCGGCTCTCGCTTCCTTCGTGAACTCGTGACCGATTTTGAAAGCTTTGAAGGGTTTTCAAACCCTATCAACAAAGACTTTTATGAAATGGAACAGAAGTATTCTGGCGGCAACTTCGGCATTCAGCAAGCCTATGTTGTAACAAAATAAAAGCAGACAATTAGCTGCTTTTTGATTAAGCCACACACAAGATTTATCAAATATGAACTGTATCCCATAGAACGAACAGTAAAAAACCTCCTGAATGTAGGACAATGTACTACGCTCGGAGGTTTTTGTATGGAAAATCATTTTACAGTATGAAAAAAGCAAAGATGATCTAAACCATTGTGCAATCAGGAATTAGCTTGAGCGGTATCTCTGCTAACCTGCGCATATGGCTTCTATAAGATTCACTTGTTTTCATCAACACCGTCAAGATGATTTTTAAATTGCCTTTTTTTTAACATTTGACATAGAGCCAAAAAAAGACCGCCTCACAGCAGAAAATCTTTTGCCATGTGCGGTCCTTTT
>JAVXBD010000047.1:0-9709 GCA_036660175.1 Christensenellaceae bacterium
ATTCTAAAATTGTTGAAATGGTATGCCTGTATGCGCACCAGTAACCACTCGATTACTTGAATGATGCAAGCAAAGAAACAGAACAATTCATGTATTAAGTTATTTGTCGGGCGCTGCGAATTTAACAATTTCAAGCATGTTTTATGAAAAAAAGCAAGAACCCTGTCATTGCTACCATCAAAAAGTTTGTGCGATGGTATTGATATTTCGCTTGTGGAGTTTTTTTAAAACACAGAGGTCTTTGCAGAGCCAGAGCAGGAAATCAAGTAAAATAAGAAACAACAATCGGTATCTAAGCAAATGATGTGCTGGCTATCTTACAAGCTGTTTTCATCACCTTACGTGGATAAAAAAATTGTGCAATGGAGTTTGATGTTATGGTGCAAGCACTAATTCTTTTGCAAAATCAGTGCCAATCACTCAGTAAAATCATCCATTACACAATTTATTAGTTTTTCTTTATTTGATTTTTATTTTATACGGCTGGTTGTTCCTCTTCTAAAACAATTTCTGCCGATGCTGTTTGTCCGCCTCTGACGATTGTGAGCTGTACAGTATCGCCGACAGCAAGGTCATCTAAGGCTTTGCTGATTTGTGCGGCGCTTGTAATTTCACTTTCGTTAAAAGCAATCACTTTGTCGCCGACTTGGAAACCGATATTTTGTGCGCTACTGCCCTCCTCTACTTTTGAAATGTATACACCAAGCTCGTTTACACCCACCTGCATTGCTGCCTGCGGTGTATCAATGTCTACAAGCGTCACACCAAGATCGGCTCTGCCTGTTACATATCCATGAGAAGTCAGTTGGGTAACCACTTCTTTTACATCATTGACGGGAATGGCAAACCCCAAACCTTCGATGTTTGTGCCGCCTGATTTTGCAACTACCACACCGATTAGCTCACCTTTTCCGTTAAACAATCCGCCGCCAGAGTTTCCGGGGTTGATTGCCGCATTGGTTTGCAAAAGATTCATGGTCGAATTTTCAAGCGTCAGTTCTCTGTCGAGTGCGCTGATGATACCGTTTGTAACAGTACCGCCTAGTGTGCCGAGTGGATTTCCGATTGCAATGGCACTATCGCCGACTGCAAGCTTATCCGAATCTCCGAATACGACTGGTGTAAGCCCCTCTGCTTCCACTTTTAGCACTGCTACATCTGTTTTTGCATCTGTACCAATCAGTTTTGCTTCATACGTCTGCTCGTTTTTTAACCGAACAGAAATGCTGCTTGCACCATCAATAACGTGGTTGTTTGTTACGATATAGCCATCTGCGGAGATAATCACGCCACTGCCTGCACCCTTGCCCACCACTTCTTGCTGAGATAAGTAGTTTGTGCCGACAATCTCTGTGTTGATTTCCACGATTGAGCCTCCTGCAAGGTCGGCAATTTGTGCAACTGTCAGTTCGGCAGGGGTTTGCTCGTCTGCTGCTGCGGCAACAGGAATCACGGCATTTGTTCCTTGCGGTGTGCCGCCTATCGCCGAGGAAGTTCCAATGAAAAAGCCTGTTACCCCTGCAAAAGCAATGGTTAAAGAAAGCACTGCCGCCGCTGCCTTTTTGGTTAGAAAAGGCGACTTTTTCTTTTTAGGCTGCTGATGATAGAAATGCTCGCTGTTTATTCTGTGTGGCAATACCTCCTCTGATGCTGTGGGCGTATCTGCATTCACGTATTCTGGAAAATCGTGCAATTCGTTGTTGTTAAAATCGTTGTTCATAAATTTGTTCTCCTTTTTTTATTGATATATTTATCATACCGACAAAACATGAAGAATCTTTGAACAACCTTTGAATATTGTTTGAAAATATGGGATTTTAATCTTGAAAAAGAGAATTTGTACAATTCTGATGATAAAAACCGCAAGAAATTGCTTGCCAGCGGATTTTTGTGATTTTTCAGCAGGCGGAGCTACATTCTTGTGGGGCGCTTGTATTTTCTTTTGCGCTCAAAAAAGAATGCACACAGACATAGCACTGCAATCACCACAAATGCCGAAACAAACAGCAGTAAAACCTCTTTGCTTAGTAAAACAGTAAACATTTTGTAACACCTCCAACGTTTTTCTCTTACTATTTCATTGTATATGATACATCTGCACAACTCGGTACAATGTGACAAAAAAGTTAAGAAGTTATTAAAAATCTATACAAATAACCGCCTTTGTTGTATAATGAAAACCATAAACCCAAGTGAAATAGAACAGAATACAAAGCTCTGCACAGTTGATTGGTTTTATAGGAGCATAAGAGGAGTTAGTAATTTGAAGAAAATTCTGATAGTACTCATTGTAATAATGATGATTTTTATGGTGCCGCTTGCATCGTTTGCACAGGCTGAGCCTTATGATGCGGCATCGGTGAATGCGACATCTGCAATGCTGCTGGATGCAGATACAGGTGAGGTGCTTTTTGAAAAAGCATCAGACGAAAGAATTTATCCTGCAAGTACGACAAAACTTTTGACAGCACTTCTTACTTTTGAAAATTGTAAGATGGAAGATATGATTACGGTTGGGCAGGAAGTAAATGCCTTTGCGAAATCTTCGAGCCTCATGGGATTGATTCAAAATGAAACGATTTCTATTAAAGATTTATTATATGGGCTGATGGTTTGCTCTGGAAACGATGCGGCGGCGGCACTGGCGGTACACGTTGGCGGCACACAAGAAAATTTTGTTGTGATGATGAACCAAAAGGCACAGGAACTTGGCATGGCAAACTCAAACTTTATGAATCCACATGGATTATCAGAACAATTCAAAGGAGAAAATCATTATTCTACAGCCGCAGACATGGCAATATTGGCACGTGCCTATTATAAAATTCCAGAACTGATGGAGATTGCAGGCACAAAAAACTATACCATTCCAGCGACAAATATGTCCGAACCTCGTGCAAAGCACAGCTCGAATTTGCTTATTAATACACCAGAGGGAAGGCCAGAGCTTGCACAGTATCTGTATGAGTATGCGACAGGTATGAAAACGGGGCTTACCGAAAACATGACCATTGGAGATACGTTTATTAAGAACAATGGCTGTCTTGTTGCGTCTGCAAAAAAGGGAGATTTATCGCTGATTGCGGTTATTTATGGCGATCCGACTCCGAATGGTACAGACCGTTGGGGGATTGCAAAAAATTTATTTGAATATGGATTTAACAATTATGCAAAGGTAGATGTTTCTGCATATGTGACACCAGTTGTTTTAACAGAGCAGTTAGAACATTATGCAAAAAATGATCCGCAGCAGGGTGTGCTTACCATCAAGCAAGCCGCAGGTGAAGTGCCGCCGCTGGGTGTGATGCTGATTGATACCCAAACAGCGCAGGGACTTGCCGATGGAAGCATCAAGATTGAAGCACAGACAACGCTTACAAAGCCGCTGGTTGCACCGATTTCTGAGGGAGATACGATGGGGCAGGTTAAGTATCTGCTGGACGGAAAAGAAGTCTTTAACGCTGTACTGGTGGCGGATAGAAAAGTGTATCAAACGGGCGAGGAAAATTTGGCAAGCAAAGAGTACAATCTGCCTCCGCCAGCGATGGAATTTCAATTGTGGTATCTATGGATTATCATTCCTGTGGCACTGGTACTGGCGGTGTTTATTTTGCGCATCATTAACAAAAATCGGCGGCGCAGAAGAAGATATGCTTCACGTCCAATGATGAACAGAGGCAGCAGTTCACGCAGTAGTATGCCAAGAAATCCTTCAAGGACAGACAGCGGGACAAGGGCAACCAGAAGAAAACTTTAAAAAAGCGGCAAGGAGAATTTTTTATGATGTATGATGTGATTATTGCGGGCGGTGGCCCAGCAGGTCTTACGGCGGCAATTTATGCGTGCCGTGGCGGTCTGCACACATTGATTCTTGAACGTGCTTTTGCCGGTGGACAAATGGCAATCAGTCATATTATTGACAATTATCCTGGCTTTGAAAACGAAGTAACGGGTGCACAGCTTGCACACAGTATGAAAGTGCAGGCGCAAAAAGCAGGTGCAGAGATTTTGACACAGGAAATTATAGCGTTTCAATTAGATGGTGATGTAAAAAGCATCACGACTACCAAGCAAACCTTTGAGGCAAAAACGGTGATACTTGCCATGGGTGCGGTTTCACGCAAACTTGGTATTGCAGGCGAGGAAGAGCTGATTGGCGCAGGTGTTTCATATTGTGCAACTTGTGACGGCGCTTTTTTTAAAGGGCATGAGGTTGCGGTGATTGGCGGCGGAAATACAGCGGTGGAAGATGCCATTTATTTGGCGAAGTTTTGTAGCAAAGTGTATCTGATACACAGAAGAAATCAGTTTAGGGCGCAGAACTCGTTGGTAAAGACAGCGCAAAAACTGGAAAATGTAGAATTTGTACTGGAAAGTATACCAGAGAAAATTGTGGGAGAAAACACAGTGGAAGCCTTGATTGTTAGCCATGTGGCATCAAAAAAGCAGCGCACCATTGCGGTAAGCGGCATCTTTGTGGCGGTGGGGCAAGATCCGAAAACCAATCTAATCAGCGAAAAAGTTGCGCTTGACAAGCAAGGATATATTGTTGCTGGTGAGGACTGCGCAACCAATATCGAAGCGGTTTATTGTGCAGGAGATATTCGTACCAAGCACATCAGACAGATTGTAACGGCGGCGGCGGACGGTGCACAGGCGGCGACCAATGCAGAGCAATATATACAGTTTATGGAAAAATAATACAATACCAAACCAAAAGAGGAGTTTAAAATCTATGGCAAGACTATTTGGAACAGATGGTGTGCGTGGAATCGCAAATGAAAAATTGACATCAAAAATGGCTTATGATTTAGGACGGGCAGGTGCATTTTGCCTGACGGACGAAGTCCACAATGCCAAAATATTAATCGGGAAAGATACACGTGTATCAGGGGATATGCTCGAATCCGCACTGGTGGCAGGGATTTGCTCGGCAGGGGCAGACGCAGTTGTTGCGTGTACACTGCCAACGGCGGCAATTGCCTATCTGACACGACATTCGGGATATGACGCAGGGGTTGTGATTTCTGCATCGCATAACACGGTCGAATATAACGGCATTAAGTTTTTCAACTCCAATGGGTATAAGCTTGCTGACGAAATTGAGGACAGAATTGAAGCGATTATATTGCAAGATGCGGAAAAAATACCACAGCCAACAGGTAAAAAAATAGGTCGGCGTGTACGGCTTAAAAAAGCGGCGCAGGACTATATTGATTTTGTGGTGGAAAGCACAGATGTAAGCCTTGAGGGCTTAAAGGTGGTGCTGGACTGCGCAAATGGTGCGGCAAGCGAAGTAGCACCTTGGATATTCAAACTTTTGGGTGCAGAAGTCATTCCTTACTATAATCTGCCAGATGGCACAAACATCAACGAGAATTGCGGCTCTACCCATCCTGATCAGCTTTCAAGGCTTGTTTCAGAATTGGGGGCGGATATTGGGCTTGCTTTTGATGGAGATGCGGACCGCTTGATTGCGGTAGACGAGCATGGAAACATTGTGGACGGCGATAAGATCATGACCATATGTGCGATGGATATGAAACGCAGGGGTGTGCTTAAAAAAGACACCGTTGTGGCAACTGTTATGAGTAATATGGGCATGGAAATGACACTCAAAGAGAACGGAATCAAGTTGGTGCGTTCTGATGTTGGGGATCGGTATGTGCTGGAAGAAATGATAAAAGACGGCTATAATTTGGGCGGAGAGCAGTCGGGACACGTGATTTTTCTTGATCAGAATACCACAGGTGATGGGATTCTGACAGGAGTTGCACTGATGTCAGTCATGAAAAGAGAGGACAAGCCACTTGCAAGATTGGCACGAAAAGTACAGATTTATCCGCAGGTGCTGGTGAATGCGGTGGTAAAAGAAGAAAGAAAGCATGACTATAACAAGGACGAAGAGATCCTTGCGGCAATGAAAAAACTTGAAAATGAATTCGCAGGACAGGGCAGGGTGCTGATACGAACCTCAGGCACAGAGCCGCTTGTACGTGTGATGATAGAAGGAAAAGACAAAGAAGCGATTACAAAGCAGGCAGTAAGCATTGCAAAGCTGATTGAACAGCGCTTGGGCTAAAAAATAAGGGAGCAGAAGAATTATGTGTGGAATTGTCGGGTATATTGGTGAAAAAAATGTGATTCCAGTCTTGATGGACGGGCTTGCGAAGCTCGAATATCGTGGATATGACAGCGCAGGTGTGGCGTATTTGGAAGATGGCAAGATGGTTGTCCTAAAAGAAAAAGGGAAACTGGCGCATCTGGCAGAGCTGACCAAAGGCAAGTGTATCAAAAATACAGTTGGAATTGGGCATACAAGGTGGGCAACGCATGGCGAGCCGAGCTTTCTAAATTCGCATCCGCATACCAATATGTACGGCGATATTGCGATTGTGCATAATGGCATTATTGAGAATTATTTACAGATTAAAGAATGGCTGTCGAACAAAGGCGTGGTGTTTTCAACGCAAACGGATACAGAAGTGATTGTGCATCTGATCAACTATTTTTTGGAAAACAATCTTGCGGCGGCAGTTTCAAAAAGCATTGCAATGCTGAAGGGAAGTTATGCACTGGGGGTTATCAGTACCCGCTTTCCTGACGAGATGGTTGCGGTGCGAAAAGACAGCCCGCTTGTTGTGGGGGTGGGTGCTGGCGAGAACCTGATTGCATCAGATATTCCAGCACTGCTTGAGTATACAAGAGAGGTCTATTTTTTAGAGGATAAAGAAATTGCTGTGATAAAAAAAGACAGCATAAAGCTTTATGACGAATATTTAAAAGAAATTAAAAGAGAACCGTATACGGTGGATTGGGATATTAGCCAAGCGGAAAAAGCAGGCTATCCGCATTTTATGATTAAAGAAATTGAAGAACAACCGCATGCGCTTTCTGATACTGTAAATCCACGTGTTATAAACGGTGAAATTTCTTTTGATGAAATCAATATTGATGATGATATACTGAAAAATATCAAAAAAATCTCTGTTATTGCATGTGGTACGGCATATCATGCGTCTTATGTCGGTAAATATATTATCGAGCGTTTGGCACGGGTGAATGTGGAAGTGGAGATTGCCTCAGAGTTTCGGTATAAAAATCCAATACTGGACAAAGACACTTTTGTCATTGTGCTGAGCCAGTCAGGAGAAACCGCAGACACCATTGCGGCATTGCGTGAGGCAAAAAGCCGAGGGGCTTATGTCATGGCGATTACCAATGTGGTCGGCTCGACGGTTGCACGTGAGGCAGACGGTGTGTTTTATACACGAGCAGGGCTTGAGATTGCAGTTGCTTCCACAAAAGCATATACCACACAGCTGATGTCGCTGTATCTATTTAGTATTAAACTGGGATTTGCAAAAGGATTGATTACAAAGCAGGAGTATCACGATTATGTGACAGAGCTACAAACCATTCCTCAAAAAGTGGCGCAGATGCTTGACAAAAAAGATGTGCTGCAAAAATTTGCATCTGAGCATTTTTCAGAACACAGTGTTTTTTATATTGGCAGAGGGCTTGATTATGCGCTTGCTATGGAAGGCTCTTTAAAGCTAAAAGAAATCAGCTATATTCACTCCGAGGCATATGCGGCAGGAGAACTTAAGCATGGAACAATTGCATTGATAGAGAAAGGTACGCTTGTGGTGGCGCTGATTACGCAGGGAGAGCTGCTTGAAAAGTGTATCAGCAATGTAAAAGAGGTCAAGGCACGAGGAGCGTTGGTGCTGGTGGTTACGCAGGAAAAATTTAAGAAAAAAGTAGCGGATATTGCGGACGAAATCATCACCATACCCAATACCATTGATTTTATGTCAACCATTACCTCTATTGTACCCTTACAGATTTTTGCCTATTATATGTCTGTGCAAAAAGGCTGTGACGTGGACAAACCGAGGAATTTGGCAAAGAGTGTTACGGTGGAATAGGAGAATGAAGCAAAAGAAGTAATTAAGCACACACAGCCGTGCATTGTTGAATTTTACGGTGAAGCGTCTGCATATCGACGTATTATTTATACGACTTCATCGCAGCACTTCCCCTAAAAATCCAAACTGCATCGTCCGTGAGCACTTATTTTAAGGGGAAGTAATTAAGCACACACAGCCGTGCATTGTTGAATTTTACGGTGAAGCGTCTGCATATCGACGTATTATCTATACGACTTCATCGCAGCACTTCCCCTAAAAATCCAAACTGCATCGTCCGTGAGTACTTATTTTAAGGGGAAGTAATTAAGCACACACAGCCGTGCATTGTTGAATGCTGTAATAAAAGATTAAGAGAAGTGAGGGGAAGAATATGACAAAAGTATTGATTAATCCTGGTGTATGTGGGTTTGTGACAAGCGTTGAGGCGGTTTCGCAGGATAAGATGAACGTTACGGTGACTGTAAAATCAGGCTGCAAAAGCGTGATGGAGATGTTTGAAGAGCTGGGGACTGAGTTTGACGCATTTGCGGTTTGTTTAAAAAAGCCCGGTGATAATATCTTTTATGAGTATGCTGCAAAAAAGTTTCCAGTACATGCGGCTTGCCCCGTAATTGCAGGGGTACTCAAGTGCATGGAAGCAGAGTGTATGCTTGCACTTCCAGCAGAAGCAAGTATCAAATTTGAATAAGAACGAAAAAGCGTGCCAGTTTCAAGTTTAAAAGAGACTGGCTTTTTTATCGGAAATATAGATGCAAAAGCCAACTCTAAAAGAATCCAATAATAGTACTTAATTTTTTGGCTGCAAGATGATATAATGAGGTATATTATAAGAATGATTGCAAATAGCATTTGCGGTGTTTGGAAATAGTACGGAGGAAAACGTCATGTTTGATCAAATTAATAACAATAAGATTTATACCATTGCAGAGATGTCGGCAAATCATGCGGGCAGTCTTAGCAATGCGCTTGAAATCGTGCGTACAGCACACGAGGCAGGGGCTGACTGCGTTAAAATTCAAACGTACACCGCTGATACGATGACGATTGACTGTGATAACGATTATTTTAAAATAAAGGGCGGTATGTGGGACGGATACAAGTTATATGACTTATATAAAGAAGCGTCCTTGCCATGGAAATGGCAGCAGGCAGTAAAAGACGAAGCAGATAGAGTTGGCATTGATTTTTTATCGACACCGTTTGACAAGACCTCTGTGGATTTTTTGGATGATTTGGGTGTGGGTGCATATAAAATTGCATCTTTTGAGATAACTGATATTCCGCTTTTAAGATATACTGCACAAAAGCAAAAGCCGATTTTGCTGTCGACGGGTATGGCGAGCATTCAGGAAATTGAGCAGGCAATTGCGGCTATAAAAGAATGCGGAAACGAAAAGATTGTACTGCTGAAATGCACGAGCGAATATCCAGCAAGCTATGAAAATATGAATTTAGCGGTGATTCCTGATATGATACAGCGGTTTGGCCTGCCTGTTGGATTATCAGACCATTCGATGGGTAGCTTTGCAGATGTGGCGGCGGTGGCGCTGGGCGCAAAACTGATAGAAAAACATTTTTGCCTGAACAGAAAAATAAAAAATCCTGACAGCGAGTTTTCGATGCAACCGCACGAGTTTGCCCACATGGTAAAAGACGTAAACAACGCTGCAAAGCTTCGTGGAGAAGTGACATATGAGCATAACGAGTTAGAACTTGCCAATAAAGCGTTTCGACGGTCGATTTTTGCGGTGAGCGACATTGCGCAGGGTGAGGTG
>JAVXBD010000048.1:0-9435 GCA_036660175.1 Christensenellaceae bacterium
AATGTAAAAATCGGCGACAACTCGTGGGCGTATTATTGGTACGGACTGTTCCTGTGGCATCTCATTTCCGTCATTTCAAAAAATTGCCGACGCATTTGAGCTTCCTTATAAAAAGTTGACAAATCCCCTTCATCTGTCAGATCAGATTAGCAAGATTCTTGCCATTGACGGACCTGTACTCTGTGAAGTCGTTTGTGTTGCCGAACAGGATATTCTATGTGTCGATACAACATTTAACAAAAAACACCGTGTTGTAAAGCGTCCTCTTGAAGATCTTTCGCCTTTTATGGATCGTGAACTTTTCAAAAGCGAAATGATGATTGACCCAATCAATGAGGATTAATGCTTTCGTCATTTAGGATAATCCCCACTATAAGCCCAAACTCTTTAAAAAAAGGCACCTCTTTTTTTCGCTTTATACGATAAGAAGAGATGCCTTATTTTTATGTGCTAAGTTTCTTAGAATTTCGCCTTATTTGGCAGTATCCATATAAGAAATCAAATCCAAAACTTTGTTGGAATAACCCCACTCATTATCGTACCACGCTACTAATTTCACGAAGTTGCCATTCAGTGCAATTCCTGCTTCTGCATCAAAAATGCTTGTATGAGCATCTGTGATAAAATCTGAAGAAACAACTGCTTCCTCTGTATATTCGATGATGCCTTTGTAGTTATCCGACTCAGAAGCTGCTTTCATAGCTGCTTTGATTTCATCATAGGTTGCCGCTTTTTGCAGTCTGACTGTCAAATCAACAACGGATACATCTGAAGTTGGTACACGAAAAGCCATACCTGTCAGTTTTCCATTCAGCTCTGGAATAACTTTGCCAACTGCTTTTGCTGCGCCTGTAGATGATGGGATAATGTTAAATGCTGCGCCTCTGCCGCCTCTCCAGTCTTTCTTAGAAGGGCCATCAACCGTTTTTTGTGTTGCTGTTGTTGCATGAACAGTTGTCATAAGTCCCTCAACGATACCAAAGTTGTCGTTGATTACTTTTGCAAGAGGTGCAAGACAGTTTGTTGTACAAGAAGCGTTAGAAACGATATTCATGTCGTTTTTGTATGTTTTATTGTTTACGCCCATAACAAACATTGGAGCATCTGCTGATGGAGCAGAAATCACTACTTTTTTAGCACCTGCCGCAATGTGTGCCTGTGCTTTATCAAGTGTTGTGAAAACGCCTGTTGACTCAACAACATACTCTGCGCCGATTTTTCCCCATGGGATTTCTACTGGGTTCATTTTGTCAAAAACTTTCACTTCTTTGCCATTGACAATGATTGCATCTTCTTTGTAAGAAACGCTGCCGTTAAATCTGCCATGAACCGTATCGTATTTAAGCATATATTCCATATACTTAGGATCGATAAATGGGTCGTTTATCCCCACAACCTCGATGTTTGGGTTTTGTGCTGCAGCTCTGAAAACGAGTCTGCCGATTCTTCCAAATCCGTTGATACCAACTTTGATAGCCATATTGTTAAAATCCTCCTAAAAATATAAATAATTGTTTGCTTTTATTCGTACATATTTTATTATAGTAGATTGCGCTTCATTTTGCAACGCTTTTGTTATCTTTTTAACACAATAAAGTATTGTACTTTCATAGCACGAATAGTATACTGTAAGTAGTTTCATAATGATAATCTTTTAGGAGGATTTTTACAATGCCATTAGTAACAACAAAAGAAATGTTTGCAAAAGCCTATGCGGGCGGTTATGCAATTGGCGCTTTTAACGTCAATAACATGGAAATTATACAAGGTATTACGGAAGCCGCAAGCGAGCTGAATGCCCCCTTGATTCTTCAGGTATCAAAAGGTGCAAGAAACTATGCAAATCCAATCTATTTAAAAAAATTAGTAGAGGCAGCTCTTGAAGACACTGGGCTTCCCATTTGCTTACATCTTGATCACGGCGACAGCTTTGAAACCTGCGTATCCTGCATAGAAAGCGGTTTTACTTCTGTTATGATTGACGGTTCTCATTTGCCATTTGAAGAAAACATTGCGCTTACCCGCAAAGTTGTACAATACGCACACGATCGTGGCGTTGTTGTTGAGGGAGAGCTTGGCAGGCTTGCAGGTGTAGAGGACGAAATCAAAGTTAGTGCCGAGGACAGCTCTTATACACGTCCTGAAGAAGTGCAGGAATTTGCTCAAAAAACTGGCTGTGATAGCTTGGCAATCGCAATTGGTACAAGCCATGGTGCTTTTAAATTCAAAGGCGAGCCAAAACTGAGATTTGATATTTTAGAAAGAGTAACCGAAATGCTGCCTGGATTCCCTATCGTGCTTCATGGTGCATCTTCCGTTATTCCTGAATTTGTTGATATGATTAACCAATACGGCGGAGATATGCCTGGTGCAAAAGGCGTTCCAGAAAACTTACTTCGTCAGGCGGCAACAAGTGCGGTTTGCAAAATCAACATTGATTCCGATTTGCGTCTTGCAATGACGGGAACTATTCGTAAATATTTTGCAGAAAACCCAAGCCACTTTGACCCTCGTCAATACTTAAAACCTGCACGTGAAGCAATCAAAGCAATGGTTGCTCACAAAATCGTAGATGTTTTGGGCTGCGACAACAAAGCTTGAACCTATTTTTAACCATTAAAAATACCGCTGATATACAAAATATCGGCGGTATTTTATTTTCATCTTATTCATATCCGTTCGGATTGTTTTTTTGCCAGTTCCAGCTGTCTTTGCACATATCATAGATATTGTAATGCGTACACCAGCCAAGTTCCTCTTTTGCTTTTGAGGCATCGGCATAATATTTTGGTGCATCACCTGCACGGCGTGGCGCATATGCAAAGTCGATTTTCAGATGGTTTGCCTGCTCAAAGGCATCTATCACTTGTAGCACGCTCTGCGGCTGTCCCGTTCCTAAATTATAGGTAAACAGCCCGCTTTGCCCCCACTTGCACATCGCCTTGCTGTGTCCGTCCGCCAAGTCCACTACATGGATATAATCTCTGATGCACGTACCATCAGGCGTATCATAATCATTGCCAAACACTTGCAGCTGTTTTCTTTTTCCTGCCGCCACCTGCGTGATATACGGCATCAAATTATCTGGCACTCCCAATGGATTTTCGCCGATTCTGCCGCTCTTATGTGCGCCGATTGGATTAAAATAACGCAATCGCACAATCGACCAATCGCTGTCTGACGCATACAAATCTGCAAGCATTTGCTCTATCATCAGCTTTGTTCTGCCATATGGACTGGAAGATTCCCCCGTACGTGAACTTTCTGTAAGGCACACCTGCGAGGTTAAATCATACACCGTTGCCGACGAGCTAAAGATTAACTGCTTCACCCCATGACGCTTCATCGCCTCAAGTAGCACAATCGTACCGCTTATATTATTATCAAAATATTGAAGCGGATTTTGTACCGATTCACCCACCGCTTTAAGCCCAGCCATGTGAATGACACCCTCAATATCGTTTTGCGCAAAAATTTTCTCAAATGCCTCTCTATCACGAATATCAGACTCATAAAACACAATCTTTTTGCCTGACAGCTCCTCTGCTCTTGTCAGTGCAGTTTTGCTGCTGTTGCATAAATTATCCATCACAACAACACCATATCCCTGCGATAATAACTCCACACAGATATGACTGCCGATATATCCTGCTCCGCCCGTTACCAATATGTTTTTCATGATTTCTCCTCATATCGTTCACTTTTTTTAAAAAAACGCACGCAATGTTTTTACGTCATACACTCCGTAAACCGCTCAATGCCTATCACTCAATAAATGGTTAGCCATTTGCTGTCCACATAAAGCACTATTTGCTTTTTCATCGTACTATTTTATGCTTCAAAAGTCAATTTTAGAATATTCAGTATTTTCTTCCCGAAGCAAAGAATTTTTGGCACAAAAAAGCGGCACATTTTCTTGCGCCGCCCTCTGTTTTGGTTATTTTAAGTTTTCTGGGTTCAAACCTTTTAGCTCGTCCACCACAAAAAGCCCGTCTTTTCTAATCAGCACATCGTCAAAATAGATTTCTCCGCCGCCCATTTCTTTTGTCTGGACAAGCACCAAATCCCAATGCACCGCACTTTCGTTTCCGTTATAGGCATCGTCATAGCAGCTTCCCGGTGTAAAGTGCAAAGAGCCTGCAATTTTCTCATCAAACAGAATATCGCCCATACAGCGTGTAATATAGGGGTTTACACCCAGCGAAAACTCGCCGACATATCTTGCGCCCTCGTCCGTATCAAAAATCTTGTTGATGCGCTGGGTATCGTTTGCAGTTGCCTCTATAATTTTTCCGTCTTTAAACAGCAAACTCACATTTTCATATTGAAAACCTTGGTTAAACGACGGTGTATTGTAAGTAATTCTCCCATTCACGCTTTTTTTGACGGGTGCAGAATAAACCTCTCCGTCTGGCACATTAAAGTGTCCATCGCATTTCTTTTGGCCAATATTTTTGATAGAAAACGTAAGATCGGTGTTTGGCCCTTTGATATGCACCTTATCCGTCTTATCAAAATAATCAAGCAGGCTATCCATCGCCTTTGACATTTTTAGATAATCTAAATTGCAAACCTGAAAATAAAACTCCTCAAATGCCTCTGTACTCATGCCTGCCTGCTGTGCCATTGCAGGTGTGGGGTATCTTAGCACCACCCAATTTGTATTTTTGACACGAATATCATGATGCACCTGTTTTGAATAAATCGACTGGTACATTTCCATTTTATCCGCTGGGACATCGCACATCTCTGCTGCATTGTCCCCACCACGAAAGGCAATATATGCCTGCATCTGCTGCATTCTTGTGCTGTCCCATTTGGTGATGTCTTTGATTTGCTCTTTGGTTGCATTCATCAGCCACTCACGTGTTAGCATAGAGTTTGGCGTTGCAAAGTAAGGCAATCCGCCCGCCGCATACACCTCTTTTATAAGCTGCTGTGTGAGAGATACATCGCATCCCACCACATCAATAAACACTTTATCGCCTGCTTTTACACCGCAGGAATACTTTACAAGCGTACTACATAATTTTTTAATTCTATCGTCAACCATTTTTTTACCTCTGTTTCTACTCAGATTACTACTCTTTATTATACCACAAAGCACAAAATACGAAACATTACATTCCTGGTACTTCGGCAAGTGGATTGTCTAATGGCTTAAAATATTTTTTATTCACATAAATAAACATGAAAATACTCATCACAAGCGCAACACACTCTGCAATGGGGAACGAAAACCATACATAATCAATATTCCCTAACTGAGCCAACAAGTATGCCACGGGCAATACCACAATTAACTGGCGGCACAGCGATATAATCATGCTTAGCACACCATTTCCAACCGCCTGAAACACCGACGAGAACACAATGCCCACACCCGCAAATGCAAAGCACAGACTGATGGTACGCAAGGCCTGCTGGCCGATTGCAAGCATTTGCGGTGTCGCCTTAAACATATTAAGCAATGCCTCTGGAAAGAGCTGGAATATGAGCATTCCGACCACCATAATGCTTACCGCCAAGATCGTTGCAAACTTGATTGCTTCTGTAATCCGCTTTTTTTTGCGTGCGCCATAGTTATAGGCAACAATCGGAATCAACCCGTTTGTCAGCCCAAGCACAGGCAAGAATATAAAGGACTGGAGCTTAAAATATGCACCCAAAACCGAAATTGCCGCCGCCGAAAAGCTCACCAATATGAAGTTAAACCCAACAATCATCACAGATGAAATTGCCTGCATAATGATAGATGGTACGCCAACTTTATAAATCTCTCCAATGATACGTTTACTTGGTTTAAATCCTCTTATTTTAATTTGTACATCTTTTACTTTTTTATGCGTAAAATAAATCCCCAAAAGCATTGCCACCGTTTGACCAATGACGGTTGCGATTGCCGCACCTGCCGCACCCATAGAGGGAATCGGGCCTAATCCGAATATCAAAATCGGATCAAGTATAATATTGATGACTGCCCCTGTAATCTGCACAATCATATTATAAATCGTGATGCCTGTTGCCTGCATAATACGCTCGCACGCTATCTGCATAAACACACCCAAAGAGAAAATACAGCAAATAGAGATATATTGTGTACCCATCTGGGCAATTTGCGGACCGTCTGCAAGCCCCGCCGTAAACGAATCAAAAAAGAATCGTGAAAAGAAAATGCCAAAAACTACAAATACAATCCAGCTTAAGACTGCAAGAAAGATACCGTTTGATGCCGCTTTGCCTGCATCATCAAATTTCTTCTCGCCCAGCCTACGTGAAAGCAGCGAATTCATGCCGACACCCGTACCAACCGCAACGGCTATCATTAGCATTTGTATTGGAAATGCAAGCGATACAGCGGTAAAAGCCGCATTGCTGAATTGTCCTACAAAAATACTATCTACAATATTATATAATGCCTGTACCAACATCGAAATCATAATTGGCAAAGACATCGATACTAATAATTTTTTTACGGGCATCGTGCCCATTCTGTTTTCTTTTATGTTTTCCATTTTTAACCTAACTTTCTGCTAAATAACCATTCTTACTGTTTTTCAATCCTCTAAACGGGACTTCGAAAGCCCCCCACCTTTTCCCTTTTCTATTCCTTGCTGTAGCGTGTTTTCGCATCCTTTCTTAAAGACAACCTCAGCCGCTTCATCTTTATCAAAATAACCTTTTCGCATTTGACAGTTTAACACATTTAGGGCATAATGTAAATAACAACAAAAGCGGCAATTGCCGTATCTAATCAATCAATTTGGAGGTGTTCTTCATGAAAAAAGATATTATCATCACCATTAGCAGACAGTTTGCCAGCGGCGGAAGATCCATCGGAAAAAAGCTTGCAGATGCACTTGGCATTCCGTATTATGACAAAGAGCTTATTACACTTGCTGCACGTGAAAGCGGCTATAAAGAAGAATTTTTTGAAAATGCTGACGAAAAAGCATCCAGTAAATTTTTATACTATTTATCGTCGGGCCTTGGCAATGTTTCTACATGGGGAACAGATATTGCACTTGATGATAAATTATTTTTTATACAAGCCGACGTCATTCGCAGCGTTGCCGCCAAAGGTTCGTGTGTGATTATCGGAAGATGTGCCGATTATGTACTGGACGCAAACCCGAACTGCATCAATATTTTTATCTATTCTGACATAACTCACCGATTACAGCGTGCTGTAAACGATTATCATTTAGAGTCGAAAAACCTTGAAGATGCCATTATCAAATCGGACAAGAAAAGAGCTACCTATTACAATTATTATTCCGATAAAAAATGGGGACAAATGGAAAACTATGATTTGCTTTTAAACAGCGACAGCGTGGGCATTGATAATGCCGTTAAACTGATTAAAGAATATGTGGATATGCGCTCTACCGCAAAATAAGTGTTCACTCTAAAAAAATCGCCTTTTATCAATCTGTAAAGGCGATTTTTTGTCTGTTCTTTTTCGGGCAAAGCTGCTTGCTATTGTCATTCTGCATATTCTATTTTTCATCACAGTCACTATTTTAAGCACGCAACAATCAAATTCCCCATTTGCGCTGTACCAATTGCCTTTTCGCCCTTTGCGGCAATATCGGCGGTTCTTGCGCCGTCACTTAACACTTGCTGAACAGCACCTTCTATTGATGCCGCCTCTTTTTCCAGTTTTTCATCGCAGGCACTATTTTTAAGCTAAGCACTCAACAATCAAGCTCCCCATTTGCGCTGTACCAATTGCCTTTTCGCCCTTTGCGGCAATATCGGCGGTTCTTGCGCCGTCACTTAACACTTGCTGAACAGCACCTTCTATTGATGCCGCCTCTTTTTCCAGATGCAGCGAATACCGCAGCATCATCGCACACGATAAAATCATCGCAATTGGATTGGCAATGTCTTTGCCAGCTATATCTGGTGCAGAGCCATGAACTGGCTCAAATACGCCCAAGCTTCCCTTTCCAAGGCTTGCAGAGGGCAGCATTCCAATCGAACCTGTAATCATGCTTGCCTCATCTGATAAAATATCGCCAAAAAGATTTCCTGTCAAAATCACGTCAAACTGGCGTGGATTCATTACAAGCTGCATCGCCGCATTATCGACATACAGATGGTTTAGTGCAACATCTGGATAATCTCGTGCAACACGCACAACGGTGTTTCGCCAAAGCTTTGAGGTTGCAAGCACATTTGCCTTGTCAACACTCGTAACCCTGTTTTTACGCTTGCGGGCGCTTTCAAAAGCGACTCTTGCAATGCGTTCTACTTCATAATCAAAATACTCCATCAAATCATATCCATGTTTATCGTCCGAACCTTTTTTCCCAAAATAGACGTCCCCCGTAAGTTCCCGAATCACCAAAATATCAAGATGGCTTCCCACAATTTCGTCTTTTAAAGGGCAGGCGCTTTTAAGCTCCTTATAAATAATTGCAGGGCGCAGATTTGCAAAAAGCTCTAAACCGCCACGAAGCCGCAGCAAACCGTTCTCTGGACGCTTTTCGACGGGAAGATTATCCCACTTTTCGCCACCCACCGCCGCCAAAAGCACTGCATCGCTCTTTTTGCACTGTTCGAGTGAAAAATCGGGAAGCGGATTATCGTATTTATCGATTGCAATACCGCCCATATCAACATCAGTAAAGGTAAACTTATGGCCATAAAGAACGCTTAAGCGGTTTAACACATTGACCGCCTGTGCGGCTATTTCTGGGCCAATTCCATCTCCATTTATCAAAGCAATTTCATAATTCATCAACAAAAACCTCCCTAAAAATCAATCTTCTATGCTATCAATATACCGCATATCATCAAAAATTTCAATGGACAAACGGCATAAAAAGCAATAGTATAATAGGTAGAAATGATGATATAGGAGAGTCTTATGAAAACTGGCATATCCACGGCTTGTTTCTTTTGCAGAGAATACAACGAAAATGCCGTCAAAGAAATCGCAAAATTAGGCATCTGCGATATTGAAATCTTTTTTTCGGCACAGATGGAGTATCAGCGCTCTTTTACAGACGAGCTGAAAAGGATTTGTAGCGGCGAGGGAATACGAGTATGTGCCGTTCATGCGATGTGCACACAGTTTGAACCCCAGCTTTTTTCGGCACACAAGCGGCAGGCAGACGAAGCACTTGTGGTGTTTGACAAGGTATGCGATGCGGCGGCAAATTTAGGAGCAGGCATTTATGTCTTTCATGGACCAATGAATATAAAACGTGCAAGAACACTGCATATCAATTATCAATATGCAGGTGAAAAAACGGCATTTTTAGCTGAGCGATGCAAAAAAAGCAGTGTAAAGCTTGCCTATGAAAATGTGCATTGGTGCTGGTATCATAAGCCTGGATTTGCACAGAAACTGCTTAAAAATGCAGATACCGACAACCTTTATTTTACGCTGGATATTAAGCAAGCGGCGCAATCTGGATATGAAAT
>JAVXBD010000049.1:0-273 GCA_036660175.1 Christensenellaceae bacterium
GTAAGGCGGCAAAACGACGAATAGCAGGCTATTGCGAGCGACACCAACGATGCAGCACACAAAAAGACTTTGTTTCAGGCGTATTGGTTCGAGTCTGGTATGCTTATGCACTTAACATAGAAAACTATGAAATAAAAGCAGATGATATGTCATAAAGAGTGCAGAATATTTTTAGATTGCGAAAACGACCTGCAAACATACAATTTGGATTTTGCCAAAGCCGTATCATGATGAAACAGTAGCAATATTACGATTCGATGAAAAGGTAAAGGC
>JAVXBD010000049.1:283-9142 GCA_036660175.1 Christensenellaceae bacterium
ACACCTGCTTCTGTGACGCTTAAAAAATTTTTCAGCAGTGGCTTTTTTAGAGTTTGAGCAGACAGACGATATAAAAAAGTAGGTAGCGTAAACAAGAAACATTGATGCCACTCTAAACAGGGTGGCTTTTTCATAGTAAAAATTAAGGAGAAAGCAACGGAAATAGGAGAAGAAGCAAATGGTGCTATTATCTGCAAATCGGCAAAATAACGAGAATGAATGAAATATCGTATGTATTACAGATAACACATCTGATACAGCATTCTTACAGCAATACCTCTTTGAGCAGTAACGGATTGAATATAATTTTCTAAAGGCATTTAAACGGGTGCTTTTTATAAATATTTGCACCTTTGATACATTAAATTTACATCAGTCAGCCTAAGGTGACGAGAGGCAATCCACACGTTTCGCCCGCACGGCTTCGTTATCCTCGTTCGTCTGAGCTACGGCTAAGCGTCGCTCAGCTACCTTGCATTGCAAACAAGCGGCTTACGCTGCGAGTACCGCTTTTATAGTTTGGTTTGTGAAAATAAATTGAATTTTGTGAAACATTATGTGATGTTCAAGATATTGACGGCTATAAAACAGCGTTGTTATACGGAATTTACAGCTATATGGTATACTGAATCTTAAGAAAGACTTAAGAAATTATGCGTTAAGATTTAATGAAAACAAGCAGAAACGGCATTGCTTTAAAATTAAGAAAATAGTATAATTAAAATAGAAGAATATTTGGATAAAAGGAGGTTTTATCAGATTGGAAGAAACAATAAAACCAATCATTATGGCACGTGATTTAAAGAAAATATACACGATGGGTACTTCAAAAATCCATGCACTTGATGGAGTTGATATAGATATTATGCCAGGCGAATGCTGTGCGATTGTTGGAACATCAGGAAGCGGAAAATCGACATTGCTTACGCTACTTGCAGGGCTTGAACACCCAACAAGCGGCAAAATTTTTATCAAAAGAAAACCAACTTATAAAATGACAGAAAAAGAATTGGTAGACTTTAGACTGGAGCATATTGGATTTGTGTTTCAGTCATTTAATTTGATGGCAACCATGTCAGCAGTAGAAAATGTTGCACTGCCCTTGATGTTTCGTGGGGTTTCACGTGCAAAACGCTTAAAGGCGGCAAAGAAATTACTGATAGAAATGGGACTAAAGGCACAGCTTAACAATCTGCCTAAACAGCTTTCGGGCGGACAGCAGCAGCGTGTTTCCATTGCACGTGCTATCATATCAAAGCCAGAGATTATTTTTGCAGATGAGCCAACAGGAAATTTGGACTCTGTAACCTCTATACAAATTATGGATATTATCAGCAATGCGGCAAAACAAAGAGGGGCAACCTTACTGTTTGTTACGCATGATATAGAAAAAGCGTCTTATGCGGATAAAGTAATCCACATTATTGACGGAAAAGTAGCAAGAACAGAAATCAGACAAAGGAAGGAATCATAAAGTAAATGAATAAGAAAATTATAGCTTTTATTGTAATTGTTTTGGTGGTATTGACCATGGGGGTGAGTGCATTTGCTGCATCACCAACGCCAGTAGCCACAGCATCTGGCGCACCTGCACCACAGCCAAGCGGAGATATATTGGTGATTGATAGTGCCAATAAATATGCGGGTATGAACGCACCCTATCAAAACGGATATGCACCCAGTACTGCAAACGGTGTTGCAAACATTCTGCTTCCGCTGAGAGTTGCGGCGGATTCGGTAGGAATAAAAGACGGTATCGTGAATTTATCTGTCAACTTAGGAGATACGTCCACTGCACCTTTTGTATTTAGTAATTATGATAAAAGCATTGGGATTGGGAAATATCCAGTCAATGACGGTGCGGCAACAGCAGATGTCTATCTTGTAGCATTTGATTTGCCTCTTGTGGCAAACAGAACAATGGGCAGATACCCAGTTGTGATTACTGCAAGATATATGTCGGCAGATGATATGCCTATGACGCAGGAGTTTACGGTTTTTGTAACCATCAATGATGGCAAAGATCCAAATGCAACACCTACACCAGAGCCAACACCTACACCTGATAAGCCAGAGAGCCCAACCTCCCAGCCAAAAATTATCATTAGCAACTATACCATAACACCTGAAAAAGCGTATGCAGGTGAAAAATTTAAGGTTGATGTGACGCTTGAAAATACGAGCAAATCAAGCAGTGTCAAAAATATTACGGTTACCTATAAAAGTGTAACGGCAGACATGATACCAGGTGACAATGCCAATACCGAGTTTATTGATAAAATCGGCGCTGATGCAACGGCAAAGTTTAGCTTTAGCATGGAGGCACGTGCAGATGCAAAGGCAGGGCCGCAAAAAATAGATATTGCGATTGCATATGAGGACAGCAAGGCAACACCGCTTACTGCAACTGACGAGATTACCGTACAGATTCGGCAGAAGATTCGCTTAGAATATGACCAGCCAAAATTTCCGCCGCAGGCATATATGGGCGATGCGATTACAGCAACCTTAAACTTGTATAACAAAGGTAAAAACACGTTATATAATGTAACGGTTAAATTAGATGTTCCTGGAATTAAGCCAGATTCCTCTGCCTTTTTGGGCAATATGGAGTCAGGCGCAAGCAAAACGGCAGATATTTACGCATCGGTTGCCGCTGCACCGCAAGGTGTGGATGAAGGAACGGGCGATATAGGCGGTGCAACGAGTGCAGGCAATACAAAAATGGAGGGCGGCGGTACAGAAGTACCGATTTCTATGGATAATAATCCGAATGCGTCAAACGAGCCAGTTTCACAAATTCAGCCTGGACCTGTTGAGGGAAATTTTATTGTAACTTATGAAGACGAATATGGTGACGAATATGAACTGAAAGTACCTGTCAAAACAGAATTGGTACAGATGCAGACGCCAGAAGAACCAATGCCTGAGGATGTGCCGCAAGAGAATGCAGGATTTCCATGGTGGGGATATGTGATCATTGCAGGTGGTGCAGCTGCAGTAGTGATTATCATTCTTGTAAAAAAGAAGAAAAAGAAACGCGCCCAAGAACTGATGGAGGATATGGACGACGATGACATTCTTTGATATTATAGCACTCGCCGCTTCTAATTTGTGGCGGCGAAAAATGCGTACAATTTTGACGGTGCTGGGTGTTATTATCGGTACAGCCTGTATTGTAATTATGGTTGCGTTGGGGCTGGGGAATTTAGAACAGTTTAACGCAAGTATTATGCAGAGTACAGATCTCACGCAAATTGAAGTCTATGCACGTGGAAATAGTGCCGACAGCAAGCTGACAGATGCGAGGCTGAACGAATTTAGAAAAATGAGCGGTGTCAAAAGTGCTACGGGTATTTTAGAAATTCCCTCTTATATGGTGATGGGAAAATACAAGGCGGATATGCAAGTGCAGGCAGTAGATCCCGTTACCATGGATTTTAAATTTGAAGAGGGAAACGTTTTTGGAGATAATAATAATGTTGAACTTGTAGTGGGTTCTAACGCAAAACAGTTTTTTATGGATCCAAATGCACCCATGGATTCTATGGGCGGCATGGCGATGATGTCTTCGGGAGTAAACGGTGGTGGCGAATATCAGGAGCCTACTGGACCAGATGTGGATTGGATTGGTCAAAAGGTGAAGTATTATCCATCTTATCAACATAATGTAGAATCACAAGAGTCTACACCCGATACGCCAAAAGCAAAAGAATACAAAGGCATCATCACAGGCGTGCTTGAAAAAGCAGATTCGCAGCAGAGTTACAGCATTTATATGAGCATTCCTGCCGCAAACAATCTTATACGAGAGAATCGTAAGCTTATGGATGGACTGGGTGTAAAAGAGGGCGTATATTCACGTGGATATGTGAATGCGAAAGATGTGGATTCTGTAAAGGCGGTGGTGCAGGGCATCAAGGATATGGGATTTGAAGCACACAGCCCAACGGAATGGATTACGCAAATGCAGGACGAACAAGCACGTCAGCAAGGGCAGTTGATTTCAATTGGCTTGATTTCGCTGGTGATTTCTGCAATCGGTATTGCAAATACTATGCTTGCAAGTATTCTGGAACGATCAAGAGAAATTGGTGTTATGAAAGTTATTGGACTGAGCATACACAAGATTAACATCATGTTTTTGGTAGAGGCGGCGATGATTGGACTCATTGGCGGCTTAATCGGACTGGGTATCAGCTATGGCTTTGGCGCACTTGCAAATTTCAGCGGTGGGCAGGTAAGCTTCCTTGGTATGTATTTTGAAAATGGAGTAAAGCTTGTGATTCCGTGGTGGCTAAGCTTAGGCGCAGCAGGAATCTCTATGGCGGTTGGTATTGTTTCGGGCATTTATCCAGCATGGAAAGCAACGAAAATGAGTCCACTTGAAGCAATCAGAAGCAGCAGCTAAGAAAAAAGTGACAGACAAAAGGCAGTTGATGAAAAACAAATCGACTGCTTTTTTTGCGTATTACCTCCTGTTGCTATTTGATATAAGTAAGAATGTCTGATGGCTGACAATCGAGTATTTCACATAAATTGGCGATGGTATCGGTTGTAATTGCACGATCGTGCTTTAGGCGGTCAAGTGTGCCTTTGGAAAAGCCGTTTTTTATTAATGCGTAAGTCGTTATGTTTCTGGATTGCAAAGTTTTCCATAATGGAGCATAAGAAATTGGCATAACGCACCCCCTATAAATTGAGTATACGAAAACAGAGAGGGGTTGAAAATACCCTATATATTGGGTACTGTACTCTTAAGAGAGAATCGAAAATAGGAAATACTTTCCAAAAATCATGTGTTTTCATAAAAAGAATATCGAAAAATGAACTAAAATCATCAATTATTTAATTGTAATTCTGTGTTTTTTTGATTATAGTAATGGTATATTCATATCATGGAAGATTTGTACACAACAAAGCATTTTTTTAGAGTAAGGTGGTACACAGAAGATGAGTAAAGTTTTAGCATTCGATTTTGGTGCGTCAAGCGGACGTGCGATGATAGCAGAGTTTATTGATGGAAAAATTACCATGCGTGAAATACATCGGTTTACAAATGATCCTGTAACGGTAAACGGCACGATGTTTTGGGACGCTTTGCGATTGTTTTATGAGATAAAAAAAGGTATCTCTAAAGCCGTAAATGACGGCGGATTTGATATGATTGGCATTGATACCTGGGGCGTGGATTTTGGGCTGATTGGGTTTGATGGGCAGATGCTGGAAAATCCAATACACTATCGGGACAGCAGGACAGATGATTATAAGCAGCTGTATCAAACCATATCGGCGGAAGATATTTATTGGGTAACGGGTGTTCAGCAGATGCAGATTAACACCATCTATCAGTTATCGTCGATTGTGCGGCACAGACCAGAGCTGCTGAAGCGTACAAAAAAATTGCTTTTTACACCTGATTTTTATAATTATTTACTTACGGGTGTGATGAAAACAGAGTATACCATAGCTTCGACCTCGGAATTACTGAATGCAAAAAAGCGTGAGTTTGATTTTGATTTGATAAAAAAAGCTGGGATTCCAAAAGAAATTTTTTGCGAAATTGTGAAACCTGGTACACCATGTGGATTCTTAAGTGACGAAATTTGTGAAGAATTGGGTGCGCCTAAGGTGCAAGTGATGTGCGTGGCTTCTCATGATACCGCATCAGCGGTGGCGGCAGTGCCAACACAAGATGAAGAATTTATCTATATTAGCTGTGGCACATGGAGCTTGCTGGGTACAGAGCTGAAAGAGCCATGTATCAGTGAAAAAGCGTTGGCATATAATTTTACAAACGAGGGCGGAATCAACAATACCATTCGTTTTCTGAAAAATATTATGGGAACATGGCTGATTCAAGAATCTCGCAGGCAATGGATTCGAGAGGGGCAGGAATATGGCTTTGGAGATTTAGAGCAGCTTGCAAAAAAGAGCAGACCATTTGCGTGTTTTATTGATGTTGATGATGACGATTTTATTAAACCAGGGAATATTCCTGCTCGTATTCAAAAATATTGTGAGCAAACAGGGCAGTATGTTCCGCAGACACCAGGAGAAATTGTCAGATGTATTGACGAAAGCTTGGCGATGAAATATCGGTATAACATTGCGGCAGCACAGGAATGTACAGGCATTGACTGTAGGAAAGTAAATATATTGGGCGGTGGTACTAAGAGTGCGCTGCTGTGCCAGATGACCGCAAACGCAAGCGGCAAAGATGTGGTGGCAGGCCCTGACGAGGCTACGATTTTTGGAAATATTGCAGTACAGCTGATTGCATGCAAAGAGATTCGAGATTTTAAAGAGGCACGGGAAGTTGTTAAAAATTCGTGTGAGCTTCAATACTATACGGCGCAAAATACACAGGAATGGGACAGCGCATATGAATGCTTTATAAAAATTGTAAAAGAGTAAAATTTGGATTGGGAGAAAATCATGAATGCAGAAAAACTTAAAAAGCAGCTAAATGCACCAGATGTGCAGTCAAGACTTGAGGCAATTGAGCAGCTGCGTGAGCTGATAGACAGAGGAGAAATTCCAAGACCAGTTACCACAACAGATACAAATAATCATGTACATACGATTTATTCGTTTTCACCTTATTCGCCGTCGGCGGCAGTGTTTTGGGCATATATGAGTGGACTTTGTACGGTGGGTATTATTGACCACGATTCTATTGGCGGTGCAAGGGAGTTTATAAGGGCAGGAGAGCTATTGGGAATTACCACGACAATCGGCTGTGAGGTGCGTGTCAGCTTTGCAAAAACACCGCTATGCGGCAAAACAATCAATAATCCTGATGAAGATACGGTGGCATATATTGCACTGCATGGGCTTCCGCACAATAAAATTGATGAGCTGGAGCTGATGCTTAGCCAAATCCGCATCAAACGAAATGAGCGAAATAAAAAACAAGTGGCGGCACTAAATGAAATCTTGAAGCCCTATGAGCTGCAAATTGATTTTGAAAAAGAGGTTGTGCCGATTTCTATGGCGCACGAAGGCGGCAGTATTACAGAAAGGCATATTCTGTTTGCGCTTACTAAAAAAATAATTGCAAAATACGGCAGAGGTCAAAAACTCATTGATTTTCTTGAAAATGATATGGGTATTGGTATCGGAAAAAAGCGTGAAATGCTGCTGGATACAGACTTTTTTGCATATGAATATGATGTATTAAACATCTTAAAAACAGAGCTTGTACCAAAATTCTTTATTGCGCATGGAAAGGATAGTCTTGACGTGGCATATGTGGTTGATTATGCACGAAAACTGGGTGTGATTCCTACGTATTGTTATTTGGGCGATGTTGGACAGTCTGCTACGGGCGATAAAAAGGAGCAAAAATTCGAGGACGATTTTCTCGACGAATTATTTGATGTTGTCAAAGATTTAGGGTTTGAAGCCTTTGCTTATATGCCCTCCAGAAATACAATGGAACAACTTTTGCGTATCATCAAAAAATGCAAAGAATATGAACTGATGGAAATATCGGGCGAGGACATCAACCAGCCAAGACAGAGTTTTATTTGCAAAAGACAGCGAGAACGTGTGTTTGAGCATCTGATGGACAGTACGTGGGCATTGGTTGGGCATGAAAATGCGGCAACGCAGTGTGTGCAAAAAAGCATCTATTCAGATAAAACAAAAAAAGCATATCCGCATATGAAAGATAGAATTGAACATTATAAAGAAATTGGACTGACCTACAAAAAATAAGTCAAAAGACACCGTTTTGGGTTTTAAGCCAAATGTTTGGGTAAGACAATTGATAAAACAGCAAAAGAGAGATTAGGGGCAGTGGGGTTTGAGAAAAATTCTGCTGCTTTTAGCATACAAGAATACGATTTCTGAAGTTTTTTAAAGTCAACAAGATAACGAAAAAAGAACGAAAATAAACTTCGCTCTGTTAAAGAATCATGCGTAAGTAGGAAAGCACAATTGGCACTGCGCTTCTGGCGTTTCTGTGCAAGTCTTGAAAGATAGGCTTGCGATAGACCTCATTTTGTTAAGAATTAGCAAGGGATGCCTTTTTATTTTGCCTCGAAATGTTCGCATTTTGTGCGTGTAGCGCTGAGCAGCTCAGGGTCAATATCTCCAAAAATTTTGCAGGTTTGAAGCTCTGGAAATCCTTGCGCAAAGCAAAGAACGCCATAGTTTTTGCAGTTATAGCAAATGACATTTTCTTCACTTACATAGTTTTGTTTTAGTACAAGCGGCATAAAAAATCACCTCATTAATCGGATTGTTTCTTCTATTATAACAGTTATTTTAAAAAAAATGCAAGGGAACAGGGCAAATGTCTAAAATCTTTAAAAAACAATGAGCAAACTTGTTATTCGTTTTTTTTTATTGTAAAATAGAATGATAAAGATAGATGATAGGGGAAAGTACGATGCAGTTTGCGGATAAAATGAAAATATTCGATATGAATATCTTTTCAAAATTAGATGATAAAAAAGCAGAGCTTTTAAGCAAAGGAAGAGAAGTGATTAATCTTTCGGTAGGTACACCAGACTTTGAACCTGACGCACACGTCATAAAAGCACTGTGTGAGGCATCTTGTGATCCGCAAAATTTTAAATATTCGCTTACAGATATGCCAGAACTGCTTGAAGCGGTGCAGCGCTGGTATTTGCGCAGATATGGTGTGGTGCTTGAAAAAGACGAAATTATGTCGGTGTACGGCTCGCAGGAGGGGATAGCACATATTGCTTTTCCGATTTGCAATCCAGACGATGTGGTGATTGCACCCGATCCATGCTATCCGATTTTTATGTATGGACCGCTGATGGCGGGGGCAAAGATTTATTATACACCGTTACTTGAAAAAAATGATTTCTTAATTGATTTTGA
>JAVXBD010000050.1:0-9063 GCA_036660175.1 Christensenellaceae bacterium
ACAAGTTACACAAAATACACAAACAAGTTTGCTTTCTCTGCCATATAAAAACTGGTTTATCACTGCACTTTCTCGGTTAAGAGTTTTGAGTATTGAAAATTGTATTGGTTCATTTGCAGCTAATGGGCATAGAGAACCTGATTGTATTGAGAGGTTTATCGTAGATTACCACAGAGTAACAAATGTAAAGCTACCCCTAAGCGAGCCAAATGATACAGCAATATGGAATTATACGGAGCAGCTTACACTTGATAGAGCAACTGAAACGCTTGAACATATTCAAAATGTTGGCTCTGGCTGTGTTATTTCTCGAAAATATTATATAGTAGATGGCGTGTCCTCTCTTCTTAATCATTTTGATGTGCAGAATCCTTTTGGAGAGATACAAGGAAATCCGCCCGATGCGATTGACGATCCTAATGAAACAAAGGATTATACCATTACCATTTATTTTCAAAGGCGGCTTCCGATTATTTTAAAGGGATCTTATGATAAAAATGATTTGCCTGAGAATTGGGCAGAATTAATGAGCAGCATTCGCTCATTTATGCGGTATTATGACATAGGAGAGATTCTTGACTCGTACGTATACACGAAAGTAAAACGGCGGATAAACGATTATATTTTTTGCAGTGTAGAATTTGAAGACTGTGGTAAAAGTTATTATTACCTAACCAACGATGATACGCTTATCGTTGGTGATCTCGTAGTTGTGCCTGTTGGAAATAAAGAACGCACTTCTATTGTGGAAATAGTAGATATTGAATATTTTTCAGAGAACAATGTTCCCTTTCCGCTTGATGAAGTAAAACATATCCTACGAAAATGCACCAGTGATGACTTTGAACAATCTGTGCCGAAACCCAACGATAAAGACACAGACATCTGATTTTTTAAGGACTGCACATTCCCAAACAAAGCAGGCAGATTTTTCATGTGAAAATCCATATGTTTCATAGCTTTTCTATACTAAAAAATCAATAATCAAACGAATATCATGATGGACTTCATGCGAAAAAAGAGGTATAATTAATAAACTATTATGACAATAAAAATATGCAGAACAGCAGAGATGGGAATACGATGAAAAAACACACATTATTTAAAGTAAATCTTACAATATGCCTGATTATTATTGCAGGATTTATTATTACGTCCGTTATCAGTTATCGTTCCAATGCTGGCATATATGAAAAAAATGTAGAGAGTGTATCCACCCTTGCATCTGACGGAGTATACAACGAAATATCTTCGATTTTTTCGCAACCTATCAATGTATCAGTAGCAATGGCAAACGACAGTCTGCTTAAAACGTTTGTAGCCGATGAGAATGATCATTTGACAGACGAGTATTATGTACAGGAGATGCGAACATACTTAAACGGCTATCGTAAAAAATACGACTATGATTCTGTTTTTTTTGTTTCAACGGATACAGCACGGTATTACCATTTTAATGGAATTGACAGGATTCTTGCAAAGGGAGAGCCAGAAGACGAGTGGTATTTTGATTTTTTACAGAGTGCTGACGAATATTCTTTAAATGTGGACAACGATCAAGCAACCAATAATAACATCACGATTTTTGTCAACTGCAAAGTTAAAAACGATGCTGGAAAAATTATCGGTGTGGTGGGTGTTGGACTGCAAGTAGATTCGCTTCAGCAGCTGCTAAAAGGTTATGAGGATAAATACGGCATTGGTGTATATTTGATTGATGACAGCGGCACTGTACAGATTTCTTCATCAGCTACTGGATATGAAAAGAAAAACTTGTTTGATTCGGCTGCTTTTGCAAATAAGAAAAATGAGATTGTGCAGAATACAGATGCGAAACAAAAGTTTTGGTATTCTTCACGAGATGGAAATGGCTATGTGGTATCGCAATATGAGCCAAATCTAAAATGGCATTTGGTTGTGACCAACGATATGGCTGTTATGAGCCAAAAGTTAAGCAACCAGTTTTATGGCGGTATGTGCATTATTATTTTTGTTGCGATACTGGTGCTGTTTACCATTACAAAAGTTATTAAAAAATACAATGTGCAGATTACAAAGCTTACAATCTCACAAGAGCTTGAATATCAGCGGCTTTTAAACGAAACAACAAAGGGACTGTATGAGAGTATTTATGAGGTTGACATCACACACAATTGCGCTGGCGGCCAAAGCACACAAGAATACTTTGACAAAGTTGGGGCTTCAAGCGAGGTATCCTATGAAGATGCACTGCATATCATTGCGAAAAAGCAGGTAAAGCAAGAATATATCGAGGGATATTTGAATATATTTATGCCAGAGCGTGTACTGGAAGCCTATAACAGCGGTATTACAAACTTAAACTATGATTTTATGATTGCGGAAGATGGTGCTAACTATCACTGGGATCGCATTTTTGCACGCATTTTCTATTGGAATTCTGATAAATCAGTACGTATGATTATTTATCGCAAAAATATTGATGAAGAAAAAAAATATGAGTTTACGCTGCTGGAGGGCCTAAAAAAAGATTCTATGACGGGGTTATACAACAAGCTGACAACGGAGGAATTGGTTGAAAAAACCTTGCAGGAGAGTGCTAATACCGATGTGAAGCACGCTTTTCTGCTGCTGGATATTGATAATTTTAAATCTGTAAATGACGATATGGGGCATAATTTTGGCGACCATGTTATTGAAGAAATATCTGCCGAAATCAAAGCGCAGTTCAGAGAAAAAGATATTGTGGGACGCATTGGCGGTGACGAGTTTGTGATACTCATTAAAGACTTTAACCATATTGACGTGCTGGAACAAAAACTGCAGCGGCTGTGTGCAAGGCTTAGAAATAAAGATGTCGGCGAAAAAGCAAACTATCATGTTTCGTGCAGCATTGGGGTATCGCTGTTTCCCAAAGATGGCACAGTTTATTCCGACTTATATGAAAAGGCTGATCAAGCGCTTTATTATGCAAAGGGCCATGGAAAAGATTCGTTTTCGATTTATGGAAAAGGCGGAAGCAGTGTAGCCTCAAACATCAACCAGCGTGATATGGAGGCAATGATGAATGCTTCTATGGACGGCATTGCAAAGCTTGCTTATACACCAAATATGAAGATGCTGTACTTTAATAAAAAATGTGCAGAGCTTACAGGAACACCGCCAGAGGTCTTGTCGGCGGCTGATTTCAGCCCGTTTTCACAGGTGCATCCTGATGATTTACAGCGGGTAAAGGATACCTTGGAAGAAGCGGTTAAAACCAAAAAAATGGTATCAACAATCTTTCGGATGCGTCACTATGATGGACGGTATTCTCTTGTGAAAGTACAGCTGTTGGCGATAAACGATCTTTACGAAAACAAATATCCGATTCTTTATGCGATGTATACCAAGCAGGAAGAACTGTAAGAAAGAGGAAAAGCGAATGCTTTACGAATGGAGAACCTATACCATTTTTGACGGGAAGATGCCAGAGGCTGCACGCCGATTTTCGGTGCATACGTTTTCGCTGTTTAAAAAGCATGGCATTCAGGTGCGTGGCTTTTGGGAAGACTGTATGGGGCAAAATAAAATCTACTATATTTGTGAGTTTCAAAATATGGAAGAACGCAATGCAGCATTTGAAGCATTTGGCAAAGACGAGGAATGGCAGCGAGTCAAGGCGAAATCAGAAGAAAACGGAAAAATTGTACAGAAAATAGAGAGCGTTTTTATGCAGAACGTGCCATATTGGTTGGGATAGATTGTGCGGATATTCGGGGTGCGTGGATTGAAATTCGTGAAGTTGAACAACACATTTTGAAAATTGCGGTTGCACCTCTCACAGGGTGCGTGAATTGAAATGCTGGAATACTGATTGATGATGCGGTAGAGATTGTTTTCACCTCTTGCGAGGACTGCCGATTTCCAGCAATTGATATGCAAAACCAATGCTTTTGACACAGAACATGGCTTAAAATCATTAGAAAAAGCAGCCGAAATCCAGTAAGCAGTTTACGCAAAAACCATGTATTTACAGGATTGTTTGATGGGTGTATACTAAGATTATATATGGGAAACACAAAAGGAGAAATTCTGATTATGGTAAGAAATCAATTGGTTTGTGAGCAAAGAGAATGCGTCTGCGATGGCGTAGGGAAAGCGGAGATTGCTCATTGGCTATCCGCAGAGGAGCTATGCCCTAACTTAAAATTTTTGTCAACGATCACACTAAAAAAAGGTGCGTCGGTTGGTAATCATTCACATACGGGCGAGGCTGAAGTTTATTTTATGCAAAAAGGTACGGGTGAATATAACGATAATGGAAAAACCGTACTAGTAAAAGCAGGAGATGTAACAGTTTGCTATGACGGCGAATGTCATGGCCTTAAAAATATTGGCGATGGCGAATTTGTCTTTTACGCAGCGATTATAAAAGGATAACGATTATCGGAAAGAAGGTTTTTTTATGGATTTGTTATGGTTATGGATACTATTAGGTGTTGTGGGCGTGGTTATACTGGCTTTTGTTATTTGGTATATCGTTTCTTACAACGGTTTTATCAAGATGAAAAACAACATCGAGGAAGCTTTTGCGACCATTGATGTGTACCTCAAAAAGCGGTTTGATTTGATACCGAATCTTGTAGAAACAGTAAAGGGCTATGCCTCACACGAAAAAGAAACGCTAGAAAGCGTGACTCAGGCTCGCACAAGTGTTTCTAATTCTACTACTACACAGGAGCGTTTGGACAATGAGAATATTCTGTCGGGAACGCTACGCAGCTTGTTTGCGGTGTCGGAGGCTTATCCAGATTTAAAGGCGAATACCAATTTCTTGGATTTGCAAAGGCAGCTTTCACAAATCGAGATGGATATTGCAAACGCACGTAAATTCTATAATGCAAACGTGAAAATGTTCAACACCAAACTGGAAACAATCCCAACAAGATGGATTGCACGCAAATTCAGCTTTGAAAAACAGCCGATGTTTGAAGTATCAAATGCGACAGAGCGTGAAAACGTAGATGTAAAATTCTAAAAAAATGTAAAGATGATTGTCGGGCGGGGTGAAAATCTTCCGCCCGATTTCTTAAAAGGGCAAGTTGGTCGAGGTTCTTTTTCAAGCCGCATATTGTAAAGCGGTCATGCTTGCGGACGAATGGGAGTTTATTTTTTATGAAGAAGTACATACAAAAAATAGTGCCGATGCTGATTGTAATGATGATTTTACTACTCCCTGCACTTAGTTTTGCGCAGGAAAGCGGTACGCCAGCAGCGGATTATGCCGCAAATGCCGATTATGTTATAAAAGATTATCAGCGAACAATTACCGTACACGAGAATAACGTATACGACATTGCCGACACCATGACGGTGGATTTTGTGGTGCCTTCACACGGTTTGCGTGTGGATATTCCGCAAAAGGCGAAGATTCTGCGCAATCTTTCTGGTAAGGAAGCAGTTTCTGAATATAACGTAAGAGTGAGCAATTTACATTCTGATCAGACATACGATACGAGTTCAAAATACGGAGTTTTGAGTATGTATATTGGTAATCCTGATGAATATATCAAGGGTGTGCATACCTACAATTTTGGGTATACATTTGACCCTGGTGACGATAGAATTGCCGATTTTGATGAGTTCTATTTCAACATTGTTGCACCGACATGGAATGGACCGATTGAAAAACTGAATTTTACGGTGCATATGCCAAAAGCGTTTGACACAAAAAAAATCGGGTTTACAACAGGTGCGGCAGGAAATACGGGATACAACACGCAGGGGTTGAAGTTTTCGGTGAAGGATAACACCATCACAGGTACGATTACACAGCCGCTTGCACCACACGAAGGGCTTACGATGCGCATAGAACTTCCCAATGGATATTATGTGGGTGCACGCACGCAAGACGAGGCAGTGATTCCGTTTGTGATTCTCTTTTCTATAGTGTTTCTGATTATGCTCATACTGTTTTTGACTTTTAAAAAGAACGAAAAAATCATCAAAACAGTGGAATTTAATGCACCACAGGGCATGAACTCGGCAGATGTTGGATTTATTATTGATGGTATTGTGGAAGATAAAGATGTGGTTTCGCTGCTTATTTATTGGGCAGATAAAGGGAATATCGAAATACACGAAGAAAAAAAGAACATGATTTTCAAAAAAATAGCGGAGCTTCCAGAAGATGCAAACGACTATGAAACAATCATGTTTGACAAGATGTTTGAGCGTTCTGATACGACCTCTCTTGAAGCCATGCAGTACCACTTTTTTGATACGGTGGCAGCAGCGAAAGCACGCATCAGAATAAAATATGAAACACCAGAGAATAGAATATTCAGTAAAAAATCGTTGACGCTGCAAAGCATGGCGGGTATACTTGCACCGCTGCCGACAGCGATAATGGCTGGAGTTTGCGTATATGCCGACACGTTTGAAGTGTGGGTAACGATTATGATTTCGGCGATAGTATGGCTTCTGGGCGGCCTACTGACCACACTTTATGTGCGAAGTCTAAACACATGGTATTCCCAAAAGCTGTCCTCAAAGACGGGCAGGATTATCGGCTGGACGATTGCCACAGTAGCGATGTATTCTATCATTTTTATGCTGTGTGTAGATATTTTTAAGTATTATGCGTTGTTTGCAATTGTTTATTCGCTGGCAATGACGTTTATGGCACCAAAATTTCGGCGGCGCACACCCAAAGGGGTACAGTGGGCAGGGCAAATTTTAGGACTGAAGAATTTTATTGAAACAGTGGAAGAAGAAAAATTAAAGATGATGGTCAATGATGATCCTGCATATTTTTACAGCATTTTACCATATGCTTATGTTTTGGGTGTGACGGATAAGTGGGCAAAGAAATTCGAGAGCATCGCAGTAGAACCGCCAAGCTGGTATTATGGATATAACGGCTCTCTTTTTACTACGATACTTTTTACAAATATGTTGGTAAATTCTATGAACCGTGCGCATAGTGCTATGATGGCAAAAGAGCTTTCAAACGGCGGCATAGGCGGCATGGGTGGCATGGGCGGCGGCAGCGGCTTTGGCGGTGGCGGATTTTCTGGCGGCGGCTTTGGCGGCGGCGGCGGATCATGGTGACGCATATAAATAAAACGGTGCTGATTACAGGTGCATCAAGAGGCATAGGGGCGGCAACGGCACTGCTGTTTGCACAAAACGGATACAATGTGGTGCTTCATTATCACAAAAGCAAAGAAGCGGCAAAACGCTTGCAGCAGACGATAAAGGGCATGGGCGCAAGTGCTGTCCTTGTACGTGCAAATGTAGCGTCAAAGGCGCAGGTGGACAAGATGATTCTTCAGGCGACGGACGCTTTTGGGAAGATTGATGTACTGGTCAACAATGCAGGAATTGCCCAGCAAAAGCTGCTCTCTGATATTTCTGAGCAGGAATGGGATACGATGTTTGATGTGAACATCAAAAGTTTGTTTTTGGTAACACAGGATGTTTTGCCGCAGATGATTCACCGTAAATGCGGTGCAATTGTCAATGTTTCTTCTATCTGGGGGATATGCGGTGCATCGTGCGAGGTTCATTATTCTGCCGCAAAGGCGGCGGTAATCGGCTTTACCAAGGCATTGGCAAAAGAAGTAGGGCCATCTGGCATTACTGTTAATTGTGTTGCGCCAGGTGTTATTAAAACGGATATGATTGCCGAATTTGATGAGCAGGCTCGCCAACAGCTGATACAAGAAACACCAATAGAGAGGTTGGGAGAGCCAATAGACGTTGCACGCAGCATCTATTTTTTGGCAAACGAAAAATTTATTACGGGACAGATACTCAGCACCAATGGTGGATTGGTTATCTAAATAGCGAAAAGACGCAGAAATGGAGTAAAAAATGAAAATTGAAACACAATGTTTACACGAGGGATGGCATGGAAAAAACGGAGAACCTCATGCTTTGCCGATTTATCAGAGTACCACTTTTAACTATGATTCCACACAGCATATCGGAGATTTGTTTGACTTAAAAGAGAGTGGATTTTTTTATTCCAGACTGGCAAACCCGACAGTAGATGCAGTAGAACAGAAAATTGCGGCGCTGGAAGGCGGTGTGGGTGCGCTTTGTACCTCAAGCGGTCAGGCGGCAAATATGACTGCTATACTCAATATTTTGGGGGCGGGCGATCATTTTATCAGTACAACAGCAATTTATGGCGGTACGCTTAATCTGTTTGGTGTGACGCTGCAAAAGCTTGGGATTGAATGTACCTTTGTGAATGCCAGTGCATCTGATGAAGAAATCAATCAGGCTTTCAAACCGAATACAAGAGCAGTTTTTGGCGAAACAATTGCCAATCCTGCAATTTCTGTGTTTGATATTGAACGATTTGCAAAGATTGCGCACAAGCATGGTGTGCCGCTGATTGTAGATAATACCTTTGCAACACCAGTGTTGTGCAGGCCGATTGAATTTGGTGCAGATATTGTGACGCATTCCACCAGCAAATATATGGACGGACACGCAGTACAACTGGGCGGCGTTGTGGTGGACAGCGGTAACTTTGACTGGGCTGCAGGCGGTTTTGATCAGTTTACACAGCCTGACGAGAGCTATCATGGGGTGATTTATACACAAGCATTTGGAAAAATGGCATATATCGCAAAGGCACGTTTGCAGCTGATGAGGGATATGGGCATGGCACAAAGTGCAAATGGTGCATTTTTGACAAATCTTGGGTTGGAAACGCTTGCTTTAAGAATGCAGCGCCACAGCGAAAATGCTGCGGTGGTGGCAGAATTTTTAAATCATTCTAATAAAATAGAGAGCGTGGCATATCCGACCTTATCGGGTAATCCATACAAGGAATTAGCAGAAAAATACTTGCCGCATGGCTGCTCAGGTGTGATTTCGTTTACGGTAAAAGGCGGATACAAGAGTGCAGTGGCTTTTATGGACAGCTTACAGCTTGCCTCAAACGTTGTACATGTTGCAACGGTAAAAACGTGCGTCCTTCATCCTGCAAGTGCGACACACCGTCAGCTAAACGAACAGCAGCTTATAGAAGCTGGCATTAGTTCTGGGTTGATTCGACTTTCTGTGGGGATTGAAAATGTGCAG
>JAVXBD010000051.1:0-9042 GCA_036660175.1 Christensenellaceae bacterium
AAGCAAAGAGGGCGGAAAAGTGACGAGGGGTTGGTGAATAAAAAAAGAAAGCGACAAGCGCTTTCTTTAGTTCTCTCTAATATTTAGGATAAAAACGATTTCAATACAGGAAGCAGTGGGCAAATTTTTATTTTTTTGCAACTTTCAGCACTTCATCAAATGCAACTGCTCCATATTTTGGAAAGTCGGAATGAGGCATGATGAGTCCCGCTCGTCCGCTGTATACTCGTAAAAATGCTTGTGCTATTTGTGTGCTTTGCGTCTTTAAGATGATAGGTTTGCGCACAAACATGGTGAGTGTCGAAACAAATTTCCACATATCAAAATCAAACTCAAGGTTGGCAAAGTCTACAATCACCGCATCAGCCTCTTGAACTGATGGCGGCATTGCGTCCATCAGACAATAATAATCGCCGCATTTGATGCCGTCAATGATGCTGTCTTGGCAAACATTCATTTCGGCTGTTTTGGTATTTGCTGTATATTGTATGACCTCGTAGGGTGATGCGAGCATCGTTTCAAAATCGGTTTTTAGTGGTGGTGGAGTAAGACTTTCAAGCGCCTCACGCAGTGCGCAGATGTGCGCAGGGCCGCTTCCACAGCAGCCGCCAATCAATCGCACACCTCTTTGCAAAAAGTCGTCTGCCAAACTTGCAAAGTCTTGCGGAGATTGTTTAAAGACGGCAGTGCCTGATTCCATTTCTGGCAATCCTGCATTTGGTTTTACACTCAGCGGTGTGTTTACCACCTCGTGCATATCAGAAATGGGCAGCAGCAAGCTTTCTGGTCCACCTGAGCAATTTGCACCCACAAGCACAGCGCCCATTGCACTGCATACAACCGCACACGATTTTGGTGTATTGCCCGACATGGTACGTCCGTTGTCAAAAGTCATACTGGAGATGATTTCAAATTCTCCAATTTCTTGTGCTGCAGTCATTGCCGCACGCATTTCGTTCAAATCGGTAAAGGTTTCAAAGTTTACAATGCGTACTCCAGCATCAAAAATCGGACGCAGTTGCTGCTTAAAAATATGTACAGCCATTTCAAATGTCAGATCGCCAGCAGGCTCAAAAAACAAGCCCGTAGGTCCAACAGAAGCCGCAACCATGACACCTTTGCCTTTTGCGCATTCCAATGCTAAATGCGCTCCCTCAAAATTAATTTCGTATAACTGGCCATCTAAATGATGATTTTTAAGCGATGGCTCGTTGGCACAAAACGTGTTGGTTTGAATCATATCTGCACCAGCATCTATGTAACTGTTGTACACCTCACACACTTTTTCGGGATTTGTAAGATTCCATTCTTCTGCACTTTCTCCGCCGCTAAGCCCTTTTAATTGGAGCATGACACCTTTAGAACCGTCATACAACAGCGCTTTTTGGGCTACTTTATCCTTTAACATGTTTATCCTCCTGTTTTTTAAGTACTGCTGCCGCCAATTCTTTATCAGTGACCAGCAATTCTTTGATTTCTTTTAATAGTTTTACTTCTTCTGTTTCTTCTGGCTGAATATTTTTTTTGCTTTGAATCTTTGCCCATATCTTAAAGATAATAAATATGAGTATTGCCAGAACCAAAAAGTCTAAGCAGTTTTGTAAAAATAATCCATAGTTGATGGAAAGTCCTTTGGTAAATTCTGATGCAGGAACAATAACCGCTGTTAATGAAGAAAAATTGACATCTCCCAGTAAAAATCCGACAAAAGGCATCAGCAAATCGTTGAGCAGTGAGCGAATAACCACTGTAAACGCAGTTGCAACCACAACACCGATGATGACTTCTGCAAAATTCCCTTTAAAGACGAATTTTTTAAACTCGGACACCAATTTTTTCGGCTTTTCCACCGCTTCTTTTAAATGCTCTTTTGATTTTTTATCCATACATATCACCGTCCATTTTTTAAAAAAACTATATAATTGATTATACCGCATCACTATGAAAAAGACCATTGAAACTTTATCGTGAATTTTGCGTATTTGTTATAAATAAGGGTATCAATAGACAAATCTAAATCAGAGGAGGCAAAAAACAATGGAGCAAACACAATGGAATAAAAAGTTTTTTAGGGCTGAGGTTATCGGCACAGTTCTATTATGCGTGTTAGCACCACTGTTTCATTTTACCTATGAGTGGTCTTTAAACAACACATTTGTGGGGATTATTTCTGCGGTAAACGAAAGTGTGTGGGAACATACGAAAATTATTTATTTTCCTTATTTATTTTTGTCAATAATTGAATATTTTATCATAAAACCAGATTTTAAACGATTTTTTGCTGCAAAATCCATATCACTTGCGCTAATTCCTGCCATCATGATTGCGTTTTTTTATACCTATACAGGAGCATTTGGTATCGAAAGCCTTGCGATTGATATTGGTTTTACGTTTGTTTTGTCGGCGATTGCTTATGTCATTTCGTATAAACTATATCAGTCAGAAAGAAATATTGAAAAATATTTTGTAGTACTTTTGGTGATGTTTGCCGCAGTGCTTCTTATGGAGCTGCTTTTTACGGCATTTGCGCCGCATATACCACTTTTTCAAAGTTCTGTAGATGGAAGCTTTGGATTTCCGACTGCATAAAAAATACGACAAAGCTTTTATTAAATTCAGCAAAAATAAAAGGCACAGTTTTTTTAAGCTGTGCCTTTAAATGATGAAAATTATTTTTTCCAAAGTCCATGAAGATTACAATAAGCAAATACTTCTACTTCATCAGATTCGACCACAAAATCAGCCTTAGGCTCATCGCCTGGTCTAAAAATATGCCGCTGGATTCTGTTAGGTGTTTCCACTGCAATCCATTCGATAAAATGCTCATCAGTCATAGGATGAGGCACGCTGCCAATTTGAACGCTTAGGCAATTGCCTTTTTTCTCATAAAAAGGGATATGCTTTTCTTTTGCCGCATCTACGGTGTTTGGCACTAATTTGTCCATTGGTTTTCCACAGCAAACCAATTCACCGCCGCCGTCTTTGATAAGACCTACAATGTTTCCGCATAATTCACATCTGTAAAAAGCTGCTCTTTCTTTCATGATAATTTACTCCTTTCGTGTTTGATTTTTAAAAAAACCGATATAACCATTTGTAAACGGATTTTGTATTACCTAAACCTTTTATCTATGCGAAAAATAAGATTTATATTTGATTTTTTTGCTGCCTGGGAAAAGATATTCATGCAAATCCATAAAATAATCGTCTGTCATGCTTGCAATATAATCCACCACGATTTGATTCGATTCTTCTTTTAAATAAGATGCTAGTCGTTCTTCAGCATTATAAAATCCTTTAAAGATGTGGTTGATATGATGCCGAAATATCGGCGAATTTTCGTCTTTGTTCAACAAATCATCAAGCAGTTTTGCATAGGTATCACAAAACATCTGATGAATGATTTCGTGTGTGTCATTGCTGTCTTGCGGCTCATAAATGGTGGTATAGTTCACTTTCTTTTCGTGGTCAAGTGCCTGTGCATATTCCTCGTCCAGAAGCAGATAATTTTTTCCATAACTATTGGAAACGATATTAACGATGATGTTGCTGATAAACTCTGAGTTGGTAGAGCCAATGACCTCGTTGTCCTCAAAAGGCTGCTGTATGCCCAAGATGGCTGCGTCCTGTCTGTCCTTGCCCAAATAGGCAATCACATCGCACAGACGCACCACGCATCCCTCAAGCGTTGCAGGAACAAGCTCACCGATGATATGCTCGTGCGTATAGCATTGCTCCATGCGCACATCAAAACTTTCAAAGCCAAACGCACCGTCCTCATAGATATAGGGTGTATATTCGCCGATAACTTTTTCGCCATTGTGGCAAAGTATGCCGTCCAAGGTTTGCAGACTTAAATTCAAGCACAAGATTTTATCTAAAATACGTACACTGTGTACATTATGATTAAAATAACGCCCAGTGTTTTGATGATAAATTTCAGACAAGAAACGCTCGCCTGCATGCCCAAAGGGTGTATGCCCAAGATCATGCCCAAGTGCGATTGCCTCAATCAAATCAAGGTTTAGCTTAAGCATTCTGCCGATGTTGCGTGCAATGCGTGATACAATTTGCACATGCAGAATACGGCGGGAAATATCGTCGTTTTTATATAATGAAAAAACCTGTGTTTTATCCGCATATCTGTTAAAATATCTGCAATTGATGACACGTTCAATATCCTTGATGAAATTAGGACGAGATACCACAAAGGTTTCTTTTTGTCTGCGCAGCGCATGGCTGTCTTTGGTGGCATACGTTCCAAGTGCATCTTGTGCATCTTTTAAATCACGATATAGGGTATCATAAATTTCTTTGTCGTATCTTGTGTACTTCATAAAAAAAACTACCTCGTCTGTCTATTATCTCTATTATACCACCAAATGAACAGAATAATAGTTGTTTAGCACATCATTTTACAGTGTATCTTTTTAACATAAATCAAGAAAGTAGAGGTTGATAAAATGAAAAAGATTTTTAGTGTGATTGTTCTTGTATTATGTACTTTTTTCGTATTTGCGGCATGCGCACCAGCACCAGATTTAGAGCTTGCAATTACGGGCGAAGTTTCTAAAATTGAAAAAGACGGAGATGTGACAAAGCTTTATGTGGATAGTTTGGGTACAGAGGAAGGCTCTCTTTATCCGCAATTGGTGGCAACGGTAAATGCGGATACGAAAGTGAATTATGGCGAAAAGAGTGCAACGTTTCAGGAGAACATGATCGTTGTGGGTACGGGTGTGGAGGTCTGGCTTACAAGAGATGCACCTGTAACCATGTCCTTGCCGCCAATGGCTAATGCACAAGAAATCACGATTGTGAGCCTGCAAGGGTTAGAAGCGCCTTTCCTATAAGAAGTGGAAATACAAAAAATGAGAATTTCTTAAGAATGCTGCTTTTATATGGAACATTTTTAGATGAGTCTGCGTCATATGAGAGAAGAAACAAGGAGGAATCAATATGAAAAAAATAGGAATTACAGTGATTGCGGTGCTGTTGTGTGTGGCAATGATTGGATGTGCAGTGCCGCAAACAGTGCAGCCTGCCGCATCACCTACTGCACAGGAAACTACAGAAACCATTACGATTGTCGGGAACATTATAAAGGTTACAGATGATGCAGAGGGTACGCAGCTTCTTATCAAGGCGGACGAAGGGTCGGCATCGGCTTTTGAAGAAATGTTGATTACCGTTGATGGCGAAACAAGAGCAGAAAAAGATGGCGAGCCAGCAGATAAAGCGTTTGCAGAAGGAAATCATGTCAGTGTCTATACAAATGGTATGACAACAAAATCAATTCCCCCACGAGCAGTAGCAGATTTAATTGTGATAGGATAACAGAATTAAGTCATAAATAAGCGGTATCGTAAGTAAATTGCTGTACCGCTTTATTGTTGTAAGATTTTGATAAGATGACGGGAATTAAGGAATACATCTAAAGTAGATTTTTTTGTTGCTGTGATATTCGTATCGTTTCTCATAGCTTGCTGTTTATCGTTTTGCCGCCTAACAGCGAAGCGAAAGCACAAATGTTTTGGATCATAGATTTCCTGTTTAGCCGTTTATAAGCCATGCAAGGCGGCCGAGGATAACGAAGCCATGCGGAAAAATTCTGTTTGAAAACCGTATCGTTCGAATCTGATATGCTTAAGTATGCAAGCTCATAAAAGAGGAAGCTGGCTGTGCGGTTTCATTGGAAAAGGATTGCGTGCTGTGGTTAAGACGGCAAAGATGGTGAAAAGATATACATAAAAAATTTATATTTGTTTGCAGAATGGCGGTTTATGCGGCAAAAACAGCAGTCTATGAAATTGCGGTGCATATACAGCAGAAAATAGAAGCAAACGAGAGTAAAATGTATAAATAGCGGAATAAATAGAAATAAAGAAATAAATTAGGCAATACGCATGATTGACATATTTTTAACAATGTGTAAAATAGTAATTGTGAATAATGTAACGAATATACGATGTTATATTTACCGCATTATGTAACGAAATAATGAACATTGTGATAAAAATATAACAAACTTTACAAAAGTAAGGCTTACAATCAATCGTAAGGAAAAGCAAAGGAGCGTGCAGCAGTAAAGATGCACATAAAATGGTTTTTTCAAACGGTTTTGAGAATAAATTTATAAAAAATTTTACAGGAGGATTTTTTTAAATGGCAAAGGAAATCAAAAAAGAGGACGTCAACATTGACGAAATGATTGATCAGCTTGTAGCAAATGCAAATGAAGCACTTGCGGAATACATGAAGATGGATCAGGAGCAAGTTGATAAAATGGTACGTGCGATGGCACTTGCTGGGCTTGACAATCATATGGAGATTGCAAAAATTGCTTTTGAAGAAACAAACAGAGGTGTTTTTGAGGACAAAGTAATCAAGAATATGTTCTCTACTGAATACATCTGGAACTCTATCAAAGACCAAAAAACAGTCGGCGTGATAGAGCATAATGAAAACGAAGGATATGACAATGTTGCAGAGCCAGTTGGCGTGGTAGCGGGCGTAACACCTGTTACAAATCCAACCTCAACAACAATGTTTAAATCTATTATTTGTGCAAAAACAAGAAACCCAATTATCTTCGCATTTCATCCATCTGCACAAAAAAGCTCATCATTTGCGGCAAAAACGCTGCTTGATGCGGCAGTTGCAAAGGGCGGACCAAAATATGCGATTCAATGGGTAACACTCCCATCAATCGAGGCAACCAACAAACTGATGAATCACCCTGGTGTTGCATTAATTTTGGCAACTGGTGGTTCTGGCATGGTAAAAAGCGCATACAGTGCAGGAAAGCCAGCACTTGGTGTTGGACCTGGAAACGTTCCGTGCTACATAGAGAAAAGTGCAAATCTAAAACGTGCGTGTACCGATTTGATGATTTCAAAAACATTCGATAATGGTATGATTTGTGCATCAGAGCAAGCGGTTATCGTGGATAAAGTAATTAGTGCGCCGTTTGAGCAGTTTATGACAGAAAATAATTGCTACTTCCTAAAAGGAGACGAAATCAAAAAGGTATCTGATTTTGTTATCAATTCACAAAAGCAATCAGTGAACGCTGCTGTTGTAGGAAAAAGTGCTTATTGGATTGCAAAACAGGCAGGCGTAAAAGTACATGAAAAGACAAAGATTTTGATTGCACAATTGGACGATGTAGGAGCGGATTATCCGCTTTCAAGAGAAAAATTATCGCCAGTTCTTGCTTACTTTGTTGTAAAAGACAGCAAAGAAGGCTTTAAAATGGCAGATAAAATGCTGAAATTCGGTGGGCTTGGTCATTCGGCTGTTATTCACAGCGAAGATAAGCAAATCATCGAAGATTATGGTACTGCAATGAAAGTTGGACGTGTAATTGCAAATTCTCCGTCATCACAAGGTGCAATCGGTGATATTTATAATACAAACACACCATCATTAACACTCGGCTGTGGGTCTTATGGACATAACTCAACAACATCAAATGTTTCAACCATAAACCTGATTAATGTAAAGAAAATCGCACAGAGGAGAGTTAATATGCAGTGGTTTAAAATCCCAAAAAGAATTTACTTTGAGTATGGATGTATCCAATACTTAGAACAAATGAGAGGAATTTCTCGTGCGTTTATTGTAACAGATCCAATGATGGTGAAATTAGGTTATGTGGATACCGTGCTTTATTATTTAAGAAAGCGTGCAGAATATTGTCATAGTGAGATATTCTCAGAGGTTGAGCCAGATCCATCAGTTGAAACAATCAACCGTGGTGTTGCGGCAATGAGAGAATTTAGACCAGATGTTATCATTGCTCTTGGCGGTGGTTCTGCAATGGATGCTGCAAAAGGTATGTGGTTGTTTTATGAGCATCCCGAAACTTCTTTTGGCGGCTTAAAGCTTAAGTTTATGGATATTCGAAAACGTGCGTACCACTTCCCGATACTTGGCGAAAAAACAAAGTTTGTAGCAGTGCCAACCACATCGGGTACAGGCAGTGAGGTTACATCTTTCTCTGTTATTACCGACAAGGAAAACGGCAACATCAAATATCCTTTGGCAGATTATGCACTGACACCATCGGTAGCGATTATTGATCCGCAGTTTGCGCTGTCTATGCCAAAATCAATTACAGCAGATACAGGTATGGACGTTTTGACACACGCAATTGAGGCTTATGTATCGGTGATGGCATCAGATTATACAGACGGACTTGCACTGGCGGCTTGTGAACTTGTTTTTGAACATTTAGAAAATGCTTATAAAGCGGGCGAAAACGACAGACGTGCAAGAGAAGCAATGCACAACGCATCGTGTATTGCAGGTATGGCATTTACAAATGCATTCTTGGGGTTGAATCACTCTATGGCGCATAAGCTGGGCGGCGCATATCATGTACCGCATGGCAGAGCAAACTCTATTCTTTTGCCGTATGTGATTGAATATAATGCACAATTGCCTACAAAATTTGCAACATTCCCAAAATACGAGAAGTTTATTGCGGATAAAAAATATGCAAAACTTTCAAGATATTTAGGATTTGGCGGAAAAGACGACAAAGAAAGCATTGCAAATCTTGTAAAAGAGATTCGTGCGCTTGCTAAAAGAGTGGAAATCAATACTTCCATCAAAGAATTTGGCGTCGACGAAAAGGTATTTATGGATGGTGTGCGTGCGCTTTCATACAAAGCGTTTGAAGACCAATGTACAACAGTAAATCCAAGATACCCCTTAGTAGACGAAATTGAAGAAATCTACAAAAAAGCTTACTACGGAGAATAATCCAAAGTATAGAAAACTCCTGTTTCATACAAAAAAGCGAAGCGTATCAATGCGTTTCGCTTTTTTATTTTATGAGGGGGTGAAAAGCTGATGGGGTAGAGCGATGAATGAGATGAGGTTTGAGTGTGAATATGAAGGTTTGAAAGCAGACAGGACATAGAGGAATGAGTGAGTGACGAAATGCAAGCGGGGCTTTGCGGGGGTTCGGGTGTGAATTTGGGGTCCCCGCACGAGCCCAACGAAGTGGGTCGTGGAGGGGAAGAGGAGCGACCG
>JAVXBD010000052.1:0-8956 GCA_036660175.1 Christensenellaceae bacterium
CCGTTTTTTACTTTGATGCTCATTGACTTCATGTTTTACCTCTGTTTTTTATCATCAAAATTTATTCTTTTTTCTTCTACAACCAGCGGTCTGTTCATCACTCTAGTATTGATATTTAAAATATACTCGCCCAAAAAGCCAATAAAGAACATAAGCAGCGAGCCAATTAAAAACAGGCCAATTAGTATGGGTGCTGTTCCAGCAGGAAATTGATCCCACATCGCAAGTTTTAGTATCAAATATACCAGTGCAATCACAAAACTTGCAGCAGAAAAAATAAATCCTAAAATCGTCGCAAGCCGTAAAATCACTTTGGAATAAGACGTAATCCCCAGCATACCCATATCATAAAGTGTATACCAGTTGTTTTTTGTCTTGCCTGCCTTGCGCTGAGGCTGTTCGTATGCAATCTCTTTGCGCTCATACCCAAGCTCTGCCACAATCCCACGCAAATACGGCATCGGATCGTGCAAATCACGCAGTACCTCAATAAAATCTCTGTCGTATAGCCCAAAACCCGTAAAATGCTCGATTTGGTCAACATCGGATATTTTTTTGATGGTTTTATAATATAGCGTACGCAAAGCATACATCACTCCGCTCTCTTTGCTGTTTGTCTTAATCCCAACAACAATCTTATACCCGTTTTCCCATTCATGCACAAATTTTGCAATCATCTCTGGCGGATCTTGAAAATCGGCACACATCATAATCGTACAGTCGCCCGTCGTCTGAAGCAGTCCATAATATGGGCTTCGAATATGTCCAAAGTTTTTCGCATTGAAAATCGCCTTGATGTTACTGTTGTTTTTGCACATCTCTGTCAACAGCTCACGTGTACCATCAGTCGAGCGGTTATCAATAAAGACAATCTCATAATCATATTGCGGCAAATCTGTTTTGAACGCTTCCATGATTGCGTCCGCCAGCGGTGCAACATTTTCAATTTCATTGTATGCTGGTATAATTACACTAATTTTTTTCATCTTTCTGTTTCCTTTTTCATCCATTCAACCGTCCTTTTGATGCCGCTTTTAAAATCTATTTGCGGTACAAAACCCGTATCGTTTGTTAGTTTTGATAAATCTGCACACAGCTCCATCACTTGATTTTGTGCAGTTTCTTTTTGCCCAAAGCCTATTTGTATATTTGGATTGACCACTTCCTGCACTATTTTAACATATTTTGATAATTTCTGCATTTTTCCGCCGCCCACGCAATAAATGCCCGTTCCTCTTTTCCCCATCAGATAAAAAGCACGTGCCGCATCGCCGCAATACAGATAATCCCACATTTGTATACACTCTGTAAGCTGTGGACTTTTCCCCGCAAGTAACTGCTGTATCATATACATAATCAGCGTATCCTCATGATCATATTCCCCATAAACGCTGAATATCCTGCCCCACACAAACCGCAGTTTAAGCTGGCTGCAAAGTTGCTCGCTCAGTCTTGCCGCCGCAAGCTTTGCAATCCCATAAGCATATTCTGGATTTGCAGGTGTATCAGGAGAAATGACTTTGTTTACCCTGCCATATTCCGCCTGAGAGCCAGCGCCAATAAACGCAGCACACCCAAGCCTGCTTGCAGCTTCAACAGCTTTTAGCGTATCGCCAATATTTTTTTCATGTATCCATACATCGTTTCTGTCGGCTCTTGATGTTCCGTCCCATGCAAAATGATAAAACGCATCAAATCCCCGCTCTTTTATGAGCTGTGCAAGGTGCTGTGCATCGCCGCTGTCGCACTCCACCTCTTTTACAAACTCACTTTGCGGTATTCTTTTTGCGTTTTTAGAATTTGGTCTGATGACTGCAAAAACAGTCGTTTTTTGTGCAATACATTCTTTGATGAGCGCAATCCCCATCATGCTTGTTGCACCTGTTACAATGATTTTTTTCATCTTATTCTTCCATCGGCTTTACAATCATATTTTCCAGAAACTCCTCACGTGATAAGAACGGGAACATATCCTCTAACGGCTTTGAAACAAGTGTGCCGTCTTCTTTTCGCAAGGCTGATACCGCTGGGATAATCGCCTGATCACGCTGAGAAAACAGCTCACATACAACAGGTCCGTCATAATCAAAAATCTCATCAAACTGGCTGTCCATCTCGCTTATTTTCTTCATTGCAATATATTTTAAACCATACGCACCGCATAATTTCTGCAAATCTGGAAAGGATACACCATTTGAGCTGTCCGTTCCCACCGAGTTTTCAAAAAACTTCTTCTGCGTTGCCCGAATCGACAAATACCCATCATTATTCCACACAAAAAGCTTGACTGGAATCTGTAGATAGACCAATGTCTGTAATTCTTGTATATTCATCTGCAGGCTACCGTCCCCTGTAATTGCCACAATTTTCTCGTCTTTTTCTGCCGCAAATGCCACACCCACTGCCGCTGGCAGTGAAAATCCCATTTCTGCCTGTGCTCCCGAAGTTACATATCCCTGATTCTTTGCAAACCGCATTGCTTGCGAAACCACATAAAATGCCGAACCCGCATCTGAAATCACCGTTGCCGCACCTTTTAGCTTGTTTGACAGTTCGTCCACAAATTTATAGAGATTGATTCCTTTAGAATCGTCTTCATATTCGGGCAGGCAAACTTTCCATTTGTCCTTCCACTCCAAGCATTTTTGCAGCCATTGCTGACGCTGTTCATGCCCTGCATCGCTGCTTATATTTTGCATATCAGCAAAAAAATCTCTCAAATCTGCACAAATAAAATGGTCAATTTTTATCGTATTCTTTTGATGCTCAAATTCATCAATATCAATCACATCTACCACTGCTTCACGTGCAAACAAGCTGTATTCCTGTCCTGTAGAACTGACACTCAATCGGCTTCCCAGTGCCAGCACATAATCTGCGTTTTGAACAGCAAAGTTTCCTGCACGATCCCCTTTTGTACCAATTCTGCCGATAAAATAAGGTGTATCAGACGGCAAAATATCAATGCCTAATCTTGATGCAACATACGGCACGTTAAATTTTTTAAGAAAAGCCAAAAATTCATTTCTGCAATTGCTTAATTTGATGCCTTGACCTGCAATCACCATCGGACGTTTGGCATTGTTTAGGCGTGCTATTATCTGCTCAAATGCGTATTTTTTCTTAGTTTTTTCGGGCTTTGTATAGCTTCTCAGCGTTTTTTCATCAATCAAACTTCCCTGCACGTCCATAGGAATATCAATCCATACAGGGCCAGGGCGTCCACTCGTTGCAATTTCCCATGCCTTTTGCATTTCATATTGAATATCAGAAGGGTTATCCACCACCACCGCATATTTTGTAATCGGTTTTACAATAGAAACAATATCCGCTTCCTGCACACCAAGCTGTCTTAGCGGCACGTTTTTTAGTGCAGATGCTTCTTTTCTTTTAACCTGCCCCGAAACAAAAATACAAGGAATATTATCCTGATAAGCATTTAACAAACCAGTCATCGCATTTGTACCGCCGCAGCCCGTTGTAAACATCGCAAAAGCAGGCGTATACAGCCGTTTTGCATATCCCACTGCCGCCATTGCCGCCGCTTGCTCGTGGTGCATACAAACAGGTGTCATTTCCTTGCATTGGGCAACTCCGTCATTTAAAAACATCGCACCGCCGCCCGTTACCAAAAACACGTGTTTGATTCCTTTTTCGCTCAAGAATTTTGGGATATAATCCGCTACTCTCACTTTATTGTTCCTCCGCATCTTTTTTCAGCGCTTTTTTGATTCTTTTAAGTCCTTCTAAGATTCTTTCTTTAGAGGTTGCATAGCACAGCCGCACATATCCCTCACCATAAATCCCAAAGTTCGTTCCAGGTAGCAGCGATACATGCCCTTTTTCAAGCATCAAGTCTGCAAACTGTTCGCTGTTTAAACCTGTCCCTTTGATGTTTGGAAATACATAAAAAGAGCCGCCTGGTCTTAGGCAGGTAATGCCGTCAATGTCGTTTAACCCGTCCACCAAAAGATCCCTGCGTTCCTTATATTCTTTCATCATCTTGTTGATGTCGTCCTGCGAGCCTGTTATCGCCTCAATCCCTGCTTTTTGTAAAAACGGTGAAACACAAGAGGAAGTTGTCTGTAGCAAAAGCGACATTTTTTCCGTTAAGAAGGTCGGCGCAATGGAAGTTCCAAGCCGCCACCCCGTCATTGCAAAAGCCTTTGAAAATCCATTTGCAATAATTGTTCTTTTTCTGCACTGATCATAAATCGCTGGAGTTGCAAACACATAATCATCGTCAAATATCATACGAGAATAAATCTCATCACTATAAATATAAATATCATGTTCTTCTGCAATTTCGTAAATTCTTTTGATTTCATCGGGTGTCATTGTCGCACCTGTTGGATTATGTGGTGAATTTAAAATAATCATTCTTGTAGATTTTGTAATGGATTGCTCCACCAAATCTGGATTCATACGAAATCCATCTTCTTCTCTTAAAGGGACACGTATCGGATTGACTCCGCAAAAGTCGAGTACAGAGTAATAAGTCGGAAATCCAGGATCAGGAACCAAAACATCGTCGCCAGGATTTACCAGACATCGCACCGCATAATAAATAATAATATTTGCGCCAGGTGTTACCAATACCTGAGATAAATCAGGACGAAATCCCCTGTTTTTTTCGGTCGTATCACAAATCACTTTGCGAAAATCAATGTTTCCGTCCGACGTTTCATAATGTGTATCACCGCTTTGCAGAGATTTACAAGCTGCCTCCACAATGTTTTGAGGTGTCTGAAAATCAGGATCTCCAATTTCAAAATGACAAATATCAATGCCCTTTGCTTCCAATTCTTTGACTTTTGCCAAGACCTTAAACATCGGCTGTCCCTGCAAATGATGTGCCGCCTGCGCTAATTGATACTTCATCATAAAAACTACACTCCTTATTTCTTAAACGTCCAAAATTTGCTGATAAAAAAATTCAAAAACATGGTGATACATGTGTTGATGATGGGTGCAATGTATTGGTTCATGCCGCCCAAATCCACAAACAAAAACAGCAGCAGCAGACTTAATAAATAGGTCGCAATATACGTCGTAAAAAACTTCGGAATTGTCGCTTTGAAACCCTGCTCGTTGCCTTTAAAAACCCACTTTACATTCCATATATAAGCATTGATGATGCTGATGATAAATCCCAAGGTGTTTGCCCAATATTTATCCATACCAAGCGGTACACAAATATAATAAGTCCCTAAAGAAATTGCCGTATTGATAATCCCTACAAATCCAAACTTTAAAAACTGTTTGAGTGTTGCTATAAAATTTGCCTTGTTTCTAAAAATATCTTTGAAACCGCCCACCGCTTGGTCTTGTGTTTCTTCCGTTTTTCCCAATTTATCGTACCGCTTTCTTAATACTGTCAATCATATAATCCAGCATCTCGTCACTCATACCTGGATATACGCCAATCCAAAATGTATCGTTCATGATGGTATCGGTGTTTGTAAGTTCTCCCACAACACGGTATCCTTTGCCGCTTTTGCGCATCTCATCAAAGCAAGGGTGCTTGATTAAATTCCCCGCAAACAAATTTCGAGTTTGTATGCCCTTGCCCTCAATTTCACGCACAAGCGTTTCACGGTCCATCTTTGCTTCTGGTCTTAAGGTGATTAAAAATCCAAACCAGCTTGGCTGCGAATTTTTCTCTGCCTGCGGCAATATGAGCTTATCCGCCACGCACGCAAGCCCATCGCTTAAGTGCTGCCAGTTCTGCCTGCGTTTTTTTATAAAAGACGGAAATTTTTCAAGCTGCGCACACCCAACCGCCGCCTGCATATCCGTCACTTTTAAATTATATCCGAAATGCGAATAGACATATTTATGGTCATATCCCTTTGGAAGTTCTCCATACTGCTTATCAAAGCGATGCCCGCACACGTTGTCTTTGCCCGATGGACATACGCAATCTCGTCCCCAATCCCGTAATGAATTGATAATTTTATGCAGAAGCGGGTTGTCCGTATACACTGCCCCTCCCTCGCCCATTGTCATATGATGCGGCGGATAAAAACTCGAAGTGCCAATATCCCCGATTGTTCCCGTAAACTTCATTTCCCCGTTTATTTCATATTTTGAGCCTAATGCGTCACAGTTGTCCTCTATAAGCCACAGCTGATGCTCGTCACAAAATGCCTTTACAGCCTCTAAATCAAACGGATTTCCAAGCGTATGCGCTGCAAAAACCGCCTTTGTTTTTGGTGATAATGCTTTTTTTAGCATGGTTACGTCCAGATTATACTGCGGAATCGTCACATCAATAAATACAGGAATCGCCCCATATTGTATGATTGGTGCAGCCGTTGTTGGAAATCCTGCCGCCACCGTAATGACTTCGTCACCAGCCAAAATACGCCGCTCTTTTAAGAGTGGAGAAGTCAGCGCCATAAATGCAAGCAGATTTGCCGACGAACCAGAATTTACCAAAGAACAATACGAAATCCCCAAAAATGCTGCAAATTTCTTTTCAAATTCGGCCGCATATCTTCCCGTTGTCAGCCAAAACTCTAAAGAGCTGTCCACCAAGTTGCACATTTCTTTTTCGTCAAAAACACGTGCTGCATAGGTAATGCGGTCACCCTCTTGAAACTCTTTTTTGTTCATCTTATATTTTTTGCAGTATTCAGAAACACTTGCCAGTATTTCTTCTCTTGCCTGCTGCTCCGTCTTATCTTCAAACATCTCTTAACCCCTTAAATACTCATTTATTTGATTTTTCATGCACGCATCAATATCGCCATTTTCAAGGTAACATTTCGACCATTCCACCGTTTTTTGAATGGCATTTTTGATGTTCCATTTTGGCTGTATCCCCATCACATTTTTGATGTGAGAGCAATCCAGTTTTAAAAAGTTCGCCTCATGTACTGCATTTTTTTCGCTGATGTTCTTCCATTTTAGCCCCTCGCCCCATGCTTCGCAAAAAATATCAGCCAATTCTCCCGTCGTAATGCAATCCGCATAGTCAGGCCCAATGTTATAGTATCCGCTGTATTTCTTGCCGTCCTTTTCCTGCTGCATTGCAATCTGAAGATACGCAAAAAGCGGCTCTAATACGTGCTGATAAGGGCGTGTGGAGTACGGATTGCGCACAATGATTTCTTGTTTTGCAAAGGCACTGCGTACACAATCTGGAATAATCCTATCCTCTGCAAAATCGCCGCCGCCTATCACATTCCCTGCCCTAACGGTAGAAATTGCCGTTCTGCCATCACCAAAAAAAGAGTTTTTATAGCTGTGCGTTACAAGCTCAGAGCAGGATTTGCTGTTCGAGTACGGGTCAAATCCGTCTAATTTCTCGTTTTCTCTATATCCCCATTCCCATTCTTTGTTTTCATATACTTTATCGGTTGTCACATTCAAAAACGACTTGATACATGCACTGTTGCGTACACATTCTAAAATATGCACCGTACCCATCACATTGGTTTCATAGGTTTCCATAGGATTTTTATAAGATTCCCGCACAATCGGCTGTGCCGCCAAATGTAGCACAATTTCAGGCTCAAATTCATCAACCGTCTGCTTTAGCTTCGCATAATCCCGAATATCGCCAATCACCGACTGCATCTGATTTTTTACATCACAAATATCAAAAAGAGCAGGCTTCGTGGGCGGTGTCAACGCATATCCCAAGACCTCCGCTCCTGCATCAATCAAAATCCTGCACAGCCATGTTCCTTTAAAGCCTGTATGCCCCGTCACCAATACTTTCTTGTTTTGATAAAACTCCATCATCAGTCTTTCCAAACCTTCCAGGGTGCTTTGTTTTCCAATAAAAGCGTATCCAGAAGCATTTTATCACGCATCGTATCCATACACTGCCAAAATCCGTCGTGCTTATATGCCATCAGTTGTCCCTCTTTTGCCAATTTTTCAAGCGGCTCTTTTTCAAGTACAGTGCTGTCATTTTCGATATAATCAAAAATTGCAGGTTCTAACACCATAAACCCGCCATTAATCCAGCCACTGTCCTGCTGAAGTTTTTCACGAAAAGAAGAAATACTGTTTCCATTATTAATATCCAGCATGCCAAACCGTCCCGAAGGCTGAATCGCAGTCATTGTCGCAATTTTTCCATGCTGTTTATGAAATCTTACAAGCTCGTCAATGTTTACATCTGCCACACCATCGCCATAGGTAAGCATAAACGGCTTATTATCCACATATTCCTTGATGCGCCTCACTCTGCCGCCTGTCATCGTGTGCAGCCCCGTATCAATCAGCGTCACTTTCCATGGCTCTGCAAAATTGTTATGCACCGTCATCTTGTTTTCCTCCGAAAAATCGAAGGTAATATCCGAGGTATGCAAAAAATAATCGGCAAAAAATTCTTTGATGCTGTATGCCTTATACCCCAGACAAATCACAAAATCGTTATATCCAAAAGCAGAATAATACTTCATAATATGCCAAAGAATTGGCCGCTCACCGATTTCAATCATCGGTTTTGGCTTCAAGTGCGACTCCTCACTAATCCTCGTCCCAAATCCACCCGCCAAAATAACTACTTTCATATCAAACTCCCTCAATATTTATACATATATTAAATATTATATCATATACACAAGAAAATGCACAATCACAACAGCAGAATATTGTGCTGGTTGTGAAAATACACATCACACATGAGCAACCATATATTTGCAGTTCGGCATAAATGAAAATAAAAAAATAGTATCCTTGTTAAAGTTGAAATTATAACTAAAATCTATCGCCATATTTGCTGTTATGAATCAACTAAAACCTTACGGCATAAAAAGTCAGTGCATTTTATTAGAATACATGCCAGTAAATTATCTCATATCCAATAAATTGTTGATACAATGTTTCTATTTAATCCACCCTCAGCTACACATAATACAGCAGATGTAAAAGTATCCATAATGTCATATACCGCTATATTCCCTCACTATTTTCATCAGATGCCTCAAACACTTCT
>JAVXBD010000053.1:0-8948 GCA_036660175.1 Christensenellaceae bacterium
AAGTAATTGCGGATATTGCGGAATTTATCAAGTCAAATTAAAAGCAACCCCATATGCAAAAGCGTCTGCTGTTTTTTTATAAAACAGGAGTGTCTTTGAGTGCCTGTCTATAAGCATATCAGATTCGAACGATACGGTTTTCAAACAGAATTTTCCCAGCATTAACCGCACCTCGCTTTGCAGGTTATTTTCTATAGTTTATTTTTTTTAACCGCCTCTATCAGGCCGCCGCATGCAATAATATCCTGTATAAACGGCGGAAATGGCTGTGCTTGAAAGCTTTTGCCTGTCGTAATATTTTCGATTTTCCCCGTTGAAAAATCCACCTTTAACACGTCCCCTGCACAAATTACCTGTGCCGCCTCAGGGCATTCCAAAATCGGCAGACCAATGTTTATGGCATTCCGATAAAATATACGTGCAAAGCTTGAGGCAATCACACAGCTAATTCCTGCCTGCTTGATGGCAATGGGTGCGTGTTCTCTTGACGAACCACAGCCAAAGTTTTTCTCGCCGACCATAATATCGCCCTTTTTTACAAGTTTTATAAACTCAGTATCAATATCCTCCATACAGTGTGCCGCAAGCTCTTTTGCGTCAGATGTATTTAAGTATCGTGCAGGAATAATCACGTCTGTATCAACGTTATCTCCATATTTAAAAACTGTTCCTTGTGCATTCATTTTATTGCTCCTCTTCTTTTAAAGCTGATTTGGCGAGGCGATTTTCCCCGCAATGGCGCTTGCCGCCGCAACCTCTGGGCTTGCCAAATATACTTCGGATTTCACGTGTCCCATTCTTCCGACAAAATTTCTGTTTGTGGTGGAAACGGCACGTTCTCCCTCTGCCAAAACGCCCATATGGCCGCCAAGACATGGACCGCAAGTGGGTGTGGAAACCGCACATCCAGCATTGATAAAGATTCTTAAAAGTCCCTCCTCCATCGCCTGCAAATAAATGGCCTGCGTTGCAGGAAAGATAATGGTACGAACGTGCGGACTAACTTTTCTTCCGACCATAATTTCTGCCGCCGCACGCAAATCACTGATTCTCCCATTGGTACACGAGCCAATAACAACTTGATCAATGCGAATATCCTCGGTGATTTCGTCTGTCGTTTTGGTGTTTTCGGGCAGATGCGGAAAGGCCACCGTATGCTTGATTTTTGAAAGGTCAATCGTATAGACTTTTTCATAATCTGCTTGATTATCTGGAGTATATACACAAAATTCCCGCTCGGTACGCATACGAATATATTCGATTGTTTGGTCATCTACTTCAAAGATACCGTTTTTTGCGCCTGCCTCTACCGCCATATTCGCTATGCAAAACCGATCGTCCATTGATAAGGAGGCTAACCCTTCGCCGCCAAACTCCATGGATTTATACAGTGCGCCATCCACACCAATCATGCCGATAATATGCAGAATCACGTCTTTTCCGCTGATGTATTTTTGCAGTTCTCCTATGAGATGAAACCGAATCGTTGGCGGAACTTTTAGCCATACCTTGCCAGTTGCCATGCCGCACGCCATATCGGTAGATCCAACACCCGTCGAAAACGCACCCAGTGCGCCATAAGTACACGTATGCGAATCTGCACCAATGATGACGTCCCCAGCAATTACCAGTCCTTTTTCTGGAAGCAGTACATGTTCTATTCCCATTCTGCCAACATCAAAAAAATTTACAATGCCATGCTCGTTTGCAAATTCTCTTACGATTTTGCACTGCTGTGCCGCCTTTAAATCCTTGTTTGGTGTAAAATGATCCAGCACCAGTGCAATTTTTTCTTTATCAAAAACTTTTTTACCCGTTTTATGAAATTCTGTAATAGCAACAGGTGCGGTAATATCGTTTGCCAATACCATATCCAGCGCAACAGGCAATAATTGCCCCGTCGTCACACTTTTTACTCCTGCGTGTGCTGCCAAAATTTTCTGTGTCATTGTCATACCCATAATCGTTACTGCTCTCCTTTATCGTTGTATGCTTTGATACTGCCGTATACTACTCCAGCAATAGCTTATATTCAATAGAATCTGTCAGTGCCAAGAAGCTCGCCTCAATAATATCTGTCGAAACCCCTACCGTTGCCCACGAATGTATGCCATCGGTGGATTCAATCAAAACACGCACCTTTGCGGCGGTGGTGGCAGAACTTTCCAAAACACGCACCTTATAGTCTGATAACCGCATGTTTTTTAAAGATGGATAAAACCCCATCAGTGCGTTTCTGAGTGCAAGGTCAAGCGCATGCACTGGCCCATCACCCTCCGCACCTGTGATGCGTGATTCTTCTCCGACTTTTACTTTGATGATTGCCGAACTTGGAAATTCGGTATCCTTCAAAGGCTGTTCTCCAATAATTTTAAAATAATCAAGACTAAAAAACTCTTTGTTCATGCCCAACGCTCTGCGGATAACAAGCTCAAAGCTCTGCTCAGCCGCCTCAAATTGATACCCCTCAAACTCAAGCTGCTTTAGCTTTTCTAAAATAACCCCCACAACGCTGTCCTGCGCCGTAATGTTCGGATTGATTTTTTGTATTTTTTTAAGCAGACTCGCCTTTCCTGATATTTCGCTCATCAAAAACCGTCGGCTGTTTCCAACTTTTTCGGGTGAAATGTGTTCAAAGCTCTGATGGGTTTTCTTCATACCGTCAATGTGCATGCCACCCTTATGAGCAAAGGCACTCTTGCCGACATATGCCATAGACGAATCCAGCCATATATTGCTGATGTCAGCAATTTTGCGTGCTGTCGCCGTCAGGTTTTTTAGGTTGCTTTCCCCGATACACGTTTTTCCACGCTTAAGCTCCAAATTTGCAATGATGGTGGATAGATTTGCATTGCCGCAGCGTTCTCCAAACCCAATCAATGTGCCTTGCACCTGTGTTGCACCGCCGTCTACCGCAAAAAGCGTCTGTGCCACCGCCATACCCGTATCATTGTGTGCATGAATGCCGATTTGCTTATCGGGATATGCCTCGCATACCAGTTTTGTGATTTTATAAATATCCTCAGGATATGTGCCGCCGTTTGTATCGCATAGGCACAATACATCAGCCCCCGATTTTGCCGCACTATACAGCGTTTGCAGGGCATACTCTTTGTTGTGCGCATATCCGTCAAAAAAATGCTCCGCATCAAACACCACAAATTTTCCCTGCTGTTTCATAAAAGCAATCGTATCCGCAATCATCTCTAAATTCTGTTCCAACGTTGCGTGCAGTACTTTTTCTACGTGCAAGTCCCATGCCTTCCCAAAAATAGATACAGCAGGTGTATTTGCACACAACAGGCTTTTTAGGGCTGCATCGTCTTTTGCCGCCACGTCTTTTCGGCGGGTACTTCCAAACGCACAAAGCTTCGCATGGTGCAGCTTTTCCTGATGCTTAAAAAACTCTAAATCTTTGGGATTGGAAGATGGATTTCCTGCCTCAATATAATCAATCCCCAGCCCGTCCAATGCACGTACAATGTTTCGTTTATCCTCTACCGAAAAGGTAATTCCCTCGCCCTGCATACCATCACGCAAGGTAGAATCAAATGTAACAATCTTTTCCATCATCTTTTTCTTCCTTAATATAAATTCAGCTCATCAGCTTATTGACCGCATTGACATATGCTAAAATAGACGATTCGATAATATCGGTAGAAAGCCCTCTTCCCGTTACGGTGTGACTGCCAGAGGATACTTTTACCACAACCTCGCCCAGTGCGTCCTCACCGTGCGAAACCGCATTGATTTTATAGCTTTGCAGTTTTAACGGCATTCCCACAATTTTCTCGACTGCTTTATAGGAAGCATCAATAGGCCCGTCGCCCAGTGCCACCTGTGCAAAATCTTTTTCGTTTTTATCTGACAAGACAATGTTTGCAGTTGCTTCTATCGTGTTTCCGCTGTTTACCACAAACTGTTTGAGGCGATAATGCTCCGTTACCTTTGCGGCTTTTTGTGCAACCAATGCCTCCACATCGTATTCTGTAACCTCTTTTTTCTTATCACACAATTTTTTAAACTGTGCAAAAGCGGTGTCCAGCTCGTCCGTTGTTAAATGGTAGCCGATTTCTTTTAGAAAATCCTCAAAGGCGTGCCGCCCAGAGTGCTTACCCAAAACCATTTGGTTGGTGGTAAGCCCCACAGATTCTGGTGTCATAATCTCATAGGTTTCTCTGTTTGCCATCACACCATGCTGATGAATCCCGCTTTCGTGTGCAAAGGCATTCGCCCCCACAATGGCTTTGTTTGGCGGAATAGAAACCCCAATGATTTTTGATAAGAGCCGTGAAGTCCGATAAATCTGTTTTGTATTGATGCTACAATCGGCACCGAGTACCGCACGTCTTGTGCGTATACCCATCACCACTTCTTCAAGCGAAGCGTTTCCTGCACGCTCTCCAATACCGTTTATAGTAACCTCTGCCTGTGTTGCACCTGCGGAAATAGATGCCAATGTATTGGCAACCGCCATGCCTAAATCATCATGGCAATGCACCGCAATATCAACCGCATCAATGCCCTCCACGTTTTGTTTTAAGTAGGAAATCAGCTCATACATTTCTTGCGGAAGTGCATATCCAACGGTATCAGGAATATTGACAGTGGTAGCACCCGCCGCAATCGCCGCCCTTATCGCTTTTGCCAAAAACACCTTATCACTGCGTGATGCGTCCTCTGCCGAAAACTCTACGTTGCTTACCAATGTTTTTGCAAAGGCAACCATCTGCGAAATACGCTGAAGCACTTGCTGCTCCGTCATTTGTAATTTATACTGCATATGCAGTGGTGAAGTTGCAATAAACGTGTGAATACAAGGAGAAGCGGCAAACTTTACCGCATCATACGCCACTTGAATATCATTTTTTACGGCACGGCACAAAGATGCCACCGTACAGTCTTTCACTTCTCGTGCAATGGTTTGCACACTTTCAAAATCTCCAGGAGAAGACACCGCAAAACCTGCCTCAATCACATCTACTTTTAATAATTCAAGCTGTTTTGCAATCTCAATCTTTTCTGATAGATTCATACTGCACCCAGGCGATTGCTCACCATCACGCAATGTGGTATCAAATATCTTAATCTGTTTCATGCTGCAAAAACTCCTATTCTAAAATCGTTTTGCCTTTTATCATTTTTGTAAGCAATGCAAGGCAGCTGAGTGACGCTTAGCCGTAGCTAAGGCGAGCGAGGATAACAGGCAAGCGGCAAGCGAAAAACGTGTGGACTGCACTCTCGTCACCTTAATCATGTATGCTTGCTTCACCACGCTCTATGGCAGTGATGCCCGTACGTGCCATTTCGATAATGCCGTATTCGTCCAAAAGGTTGAGCAGTGCCGCATTTTTTTCAGGAGCACCCGAAAGCTCAATAATCATCGTATTGGTAGCAACGTCCACAATTTTCGTGCGAAAAATATCACACAATTCTATGATGTTTGCCCTCTTTTTCGCATCTGCATTCACCTTTACCAAGATGAGTTCCTTATAGACCGAAGATGCAGAGCGCAGTCCCTTAATAGTCACCACGTCCACAAGCTTTGTAAGCTGTTTTTTTATTTGCTCCAGCACGTGTTCGTCCCCTGCAAGCTCAATGGTAATGCGAGAGAGCTTTTCGTCATGTGTTTCTCCAACAGAAAGAGAACGAATGTTATAGCCCCTGCGTGAAAAAAGTCCTGTTACCTTTGATAAAACACCTGACGCATTTTTTACAAGTATGGATAATACATATCTTCTAACCATCATAATCCCTCCGAATATCATTCTTATTATACACCTATTTGTTCAAATCTAATATCATATCGTCCAAAGATTTTCCATCTGGTATCATGGGTAGTACGTTTTCATCTTCGCAAATATCACATTTTAAAACCACTGGCCCGTCCTGCTCAAAAGTTTTTCTCAAAGCAGTATGCAAATCTTTCTCGTTTGAAATATCATATCCCACAGCACCCAGCGACTCTGCCAGCTTTACATAATCAATCGGGCGCATCAGAGTGGTTTGTGAATATCTGCCGTCATAAAACAACTTTTGCCATTGGCGTACCATACCAAGCGTATTATTTTTTAAAATCAGCACCGTAACAGGCAAGTGATAGGTTACCGCCGTAATCAGCTCCTGCATGTTCATATGAAAGCTCCCATCGCCTGCAATGTTGATAACACGCTTTTTTGTGCCGATTGCCGCACCGATTGCCGCACCCAGCCCAAAGCCCATTGTGCCAAGCCCGCCCGACGATAAAAACTTTCGTGGCTGCTCAATCTTTAAAAACTGTGCTGCCCACATCTGATGCTGTCCAACTTCCGTTGTAAAGATGGCATCTTTTGGTGCTTCTGCCTGCAAAGTCTGCAATAGTTTTTTAGGGAATCTTGCATTTTTGCCTGCACGGTCAAGCGGATATTTTTCTTTCCAGTTCAGTGCCTTTTGCAGCCAGTCATTCGTTTTATTTTGTTTGATTTTAGGAAGCAAGGCGCACAAAACATCTTTGGCATCCCCAACAACTTCGTATGCTGCATCCATATTCTTGTTGATTTCTGCTGGATCAACATCAATGTGCAGTATCTTTGCCTGTTTTGCAAACTGATTACGCTCCGCCGTCACCCGTTCAGAGAATCTCGTGCCAATCGCAATCAGCAAATCACAGTTTGAAGCACACAATGCCGATGCCTTTGTACCATGCATACCAATCATGCCCGTATATTGCGCATCACTTGCAGGGTATGCACCAATGCCCATCAGCGACAGTGCCACAGGTGCATCAAGCTTTTTTGCAAGTGCATACAGCTCTTCTTGTGCATGAGCAGAAATAACGCCTCCGCCTGCAAAAATAAAGGGTTTTTTGCTCGCACCGATTGCCGCCGCCGCATCTTTAATATCCTGCTCACAAAATGAGTTGCAAGGACTGATAAGTAGGGGCGGTTGCGGTATGTATTCACATTCCTGCCTTAGTACATCTTTTGGAATATCCACAAGCACAGGACCTTTCCTACCGCTTTGTGCAATAAAAAATGCCTGACGCAAAGCTTGTGCAAGCTCGCCAACCTCTTTTACAATCACATTATGTTTGGTGATGGGAATGGTAATGCCTGTAATGTCGATTTCTTGAAAGCTGTCCTTGCCAAGATTCTTCTTTTCCACATTTCCCGTAATGGCAACCATCGGCACAGAATCCATGTATGCGGTTGCAATCCCCGTCACAAGATTAGTAGCCCCCGGTCCGCTTGTAGCAACAACAACACCTGTTTTTCCTGTTGCACGTGCATATCCATCCGCAGCGTGTGCGGCATGCTGCTCATGACACATCAAAATATGATGAATCTGCGGATAATCACACAGCGCATCATAAATGCCAAGCACCATACTTCCCGGAAATCCAAATATGGTATCCACCTGCTGCTGCATCAAGCATTCCATGATAATTTTTGCACCTGTATATTTCACTTTTACACAACTCCCTTTGCTTCTGATTCCTATCCCATCTCGATAAAAAAAGGTCTGCGCTTATATACGCAGACCTAAAATTTCAGTCCATTTTGCTATCTCAAGCAATCGCAATAAGCCTTATTTGTTTTATGCAGTGTAAGCAGACTAATAAGGTTTAGCACGACGATTGAATTGTCAAAAAAACGGTTGTCCATTTTTAATAACTTCCTTCGTTAATTTCCTATAATCATAAGGTGATTGACAACAAATGTCAAGGCTTTACACAAAAAAACATAAAAATTTGCATATTTACACTTTTTATATTAAAATAAAGAAGTTATCAAAAAAATTACTCCTGCCTCTATTGTTAAGCGGATGTAACAGTCCCCTTGACGCATATGCACCACAAAACACTGCAATTTTAGATTTGTCCGACTCCTAATCGCTGGTGTGTAAGGTTAGCCGAGGGTAAACAAGGAAAATTAAGAGTAGTTGTGAGCATCTGAAACTGGCTCTACAAAAGAAAGTGCAACGGTTCTGCAAAAGCAAATGCGATAGTAGAACCAAAAACCGAAAAATGACGGTTTACAGAAATATGTAATTTACAGACTGCCAAAAAAACATCTATGCACCAGTAACTCAGCTGGATAGAGCGTCCGCCTAAGCGGTAAATCGTTCGTATCCACAACAGCCTTTTTCGGCAACAATTTCATAAATGTCTTCGTAGCTCAGCTGGATAGAGCGTCCCCCTCCTAAGGGGAAGGCCAGCGGTTCAAATCCGCTCGAGGACACCAGCATGACGCTGGACTCGATATCGAAAGATAGGGTTCAGCGTTTTATTAATACAAGCCAGAAAATAACTCTGTAAGCCTTTATTTATAAGGGTTTTCAGTTTTTTGTTTTTTTCTTGCGTGTTTCGCTGCTTTGCTAATACGGCTGTATTTCTACTAATAAAAAATCCGAAAAACCGTATTTGCTAATGACTGCACAAATCTCGCAGTTAACGTTTACTAAATATACCCTCATTAAAGAAAATGTCAAGGCTTACTTTTTGTAAAGAATATACTAATTTTAAAGTCTTATTTGAAGTGTACAGTAAAAAAGATGAAGCATATTTGAAACAGATTTTATAAATCTAATCATTAAACGATTACTGTTGTTGCTCTCACACCTCACATCATCAAAAACTTGTGTCATTTCGTTCCTAATTTAATATCATTTCATAAACAGCGCCACTTGCGTTTACTCTTGGGAATGTTCTGCAATATTTCAATTACGCTTTTATGCTTGGCATTTGCCATTAAAATCGCAGTGTTAGCCTATAAATAACCTTAAGCATATCAGATTCGAACGATACGGTTTTCAAACAGAATTTTTCCGCATGGCTGTGTTACCCTCGATAAAATCTGTGTATTTTTTTCTATTATACTCCAGTATGGTATCTATCGCCCCAAAAAGATTGTAGCCCGAAATCAAGCGTTTGCTGTCAATCATAACGCCCCTTGTGTACAGGCATCAAG
>JAVXBD010000054.1:0-8833 GCA_036660175.1 Christensenellaceae bacterium
AGACAAAGGCGGGAACGCTTGAAACCGAACGTGACGGACTGACAACGCAGCTTGAAGAGTTCAAAGGGCTTGACGTTGAGGGCATCAAGAAAGCGACAGAGGAATGGAAACAGAAAGCGGAGCAGGCGGAGAAAGACAGTGCGGCAAAGATTGTTATACAGAAATTCTGCTGACAGCGGTAGAAATCACTTTGCTGCCGAGATATAATACAGATTCATGGGCATCGCCAGGGGCATCAATCAGCTGTGTTTTGATGGTGATGCTGCTGCTATTTGCTCCTTTTGCAAGCACATCTGCTTTTGCAAGCGAACGGCTAATTTTTTTTGCATATTGCAAGGCGGTCTCAAAATCTGCGTAGGAGTTGTTTTGTGATGTACCATAAACCGTATAGCCATCAATGCTATCGGAGGTGTAGTTTGGGCGAATCTCGAGGGTGATGGTGGAAGAAATATTACCCACTACTGCGCCAAGCGCATTCGCAACGGCTGCATTTTTTGGAATGATGCACGTTGTTTTGAGTAACTTTGCGACGATTGGCAAAAAGATATGAATGGGCGCACCAATGCCAATTAAGCAGGCGGGGGTGCTAAAAGAAACGTCAACAAAGCCTTTTTCTCCTGCTTTTGCCATATCATAAGAGCGGTCTATCAAATAAGAAAGCTGCTCATCTAAGCCTTTATTCTGATAATAGGTATAGCGGTCATTCAGTAAAATCCGTACGATATTACAATAAATTCGGCGTGTAACAAGCTCATAAGCTTCCTCACACACAAAAGCTGTATCTTTACCCAAGCACCGTCCAACATATTGCGCACCCATCAGGGACGCTTGTGCATCATATTGCTTAAAATCACCCTTGATGTGCATAATATCGGTGGGGGTGAGTCCACTTTTTAGAAGAACACCCTCCTTTTCAAGACGTGCGGTATCAAATCCATACAGGCTTTTACCCATTGCGTGTGCAGCTTGGGCAAGGGGCAGAGGATTGTCTTTCAGCATTGCACACAGCTTTTTTTCTTCCACAGTATAATGTGGACTTTGAGAAATATCACGAACTGCCACAAAAAATTCATGCAGATACTGCGTGTGTACAGTGTTTGAGGTAAGCAGATTCTGAAGATTGTTTTTGACTTGAGGATATTTTTCTGCAAGTATACACAGCGGAAGCAGGCGGTCCGTTTCAAGCACAAGTTTACCGTTCTTATATCGAATGGCGGTATCTCCGCCAAGTGCAAACGTATCAATATACAGACCTTTTACGAAAGTCTGCCATTCGCCCACATGAATTCCGTCTTGTGAGCGCACAGGAATACCGTTTTTGACAAGTGCAATGTCTGTGGTTGTACCACCCATATCCACCACCAAACAATTTTTTTTGTTGGTGAGCGTCATAGCGCCCATCACGCTTGCGGCAGGTCCGCACAACAGCGTTTCTATCGGCTTTGCGCCTGTAAAATGCTCGGACATCAGGGTTGCATCGCTGCGCACAATGACAACGGGAAGCTCAATTTTGCGGCTTTTGAGGGCTGCGTTGATTGCCTTTAAAAAATCATCAATAACGGGAATCAGACGTGCATTAAGAAGTGCGCTAGCACCACGTTTGATGGAATTTAAATCAGAAAATAGTTCGTGAGAGCAAATGGTGGGAATGCCAAATTCTGTAAAAATATCACGTGCTTTTTTTTCCAGTATGCCATCGTTTTTCATGGCATATAATTCGACAATTCCAACAGAACTGGCGGAAAAATTTTTGGCATAGGCACGTAATTTTTGAAAGTCGGGTTCAATGGGAATACTGCCATCAAATTGTGCGCTGCTATTTAAAAAAAATAGATTATCTGCATGTGCAAGCCCGTACTCTTTGCCGAACTGAGCGACTACTTTTTCGTCAACGCCAATCAGTACCAATGCTGCTCTGCCGCCTTTGTTTTGGACACAGGCATTGGTTGCAAGTGTTGTGGAAAGAGATAAATAGGCAGCCTGTGCAAGTAAGGGAGCAGGCAGGGCATCAAGCGCATTGCCAATTCCAACCGAAAGATCTTCTTTGGTAGTCAGTGCTTTTGCAGAGGCAACTATTTTTTTCTCTGAAAAATCAAAAACAACAGCATCTGTGTAGGTGCCGCCCGTATCAATTCCAATGGCAAATTTCATAAAAATACCTCGAATTCTTTTATAGTATGCAGTATACTGCTTTTTCTGCTGATTTTCTTGTAATAAAATGAATTTTCATTGTAAGATTATGTGATTTTTTTAAAAATTGTGGTATGATAGAATAGAAAAAACTTTTGGAGGCAGGATATGAAAACAATTCTGTGCTATGGGGATTCCAATACCTATGGGTATAATCCGTCAACAAGTAAAAGATATGCTCGAAATTTGCGCTGGACGGGAATTTTACAGCAGGAGTTAGGTCAGGATTATGACGTGGTTGAGGAAGGGCTGAATGGGAGAACCACTGTTTATGACGATCCAATTAGCGATGAACGCAATGGAAAACGGCAGTTGATGACTTGCCTACACACCCACGCACCGCTTGATTTGGTGATATTGATGCTTGGTACAAACGACCTAAAGACGTGCTTTGGCCAGACGGCATATGATATTGCGGCAGGTGCGAATTATCTGGTGGAGCTTGTTTTATCACTTGATGAAGAAAAATGGGGAAGTGTGCCGCAGGTGCTGCTGATTTCGCCAGTGCTGCTGAATAAAAAGCTTCCGCCAGATTTTGAGGCGATGTTTGGTACGGCGGATTTAAGCGAAAAATGTGCAAAGCTTACAGAGCTGTATAGAGAAATTGCGCAGCAGCATGATATTTTGTTTTTGGCGGCGGGGGACTATGCAGAAGTGTCTTGCGAGGACGGACTGCATATGACTGCTGAAAATCATCAGAAGCTGGCACAGGCGATTGCAAAGAAGATAAAGGAAAATTTCTGAGCAATCTTTAAAAATTCGTAGAGAATCATACCGTATTTGGCAATTGCATATGATATAATCAAACAAGAAAGAAATAATCAGAGGGGTATTGGTGAGTTGGTATGATGGTTGGTATGATTATATTTGTTCTTTGGATAATTTCACTTGCGGTAGGGGTTATTAACTTGATCATGGGCATCGTTATGCAGGAACAACAGGGTATAATAAACGGGATATTGATTCTTGCAATTGGGGTAGGTGTGCCAGCGATAATAGCTGCAATTTTAAAACATGGCGATATAACCAAAACAAAGGAAGAAGAATTTCAGAAACGCATACGTGAAGAAAAAATTCCAAATAATTAGTAAAAATAAATATAATATGAAGGAAGAAAGAGGTAAAAAAAGATGGCAGTTGCAAAGGAAGAAGAATTTCAGAAACGCATACGTGAAGAAAAAATTCCAAAGCAAAAAGCGGAGTTTTTCGAATTGCTAAAAAAATATCACGTGCCAGATGATTATCACAAGATGATTGTAAGTGACAACAATTATCATTTAGAAGATTGTCCTGCTGTTGTGTGGATAGAAAATGAAAAAGTGAAGTTTTTAATCATTAACCCGCCTGTTATACTGCTTACATTTGATGCTGCGGAATTTAATCATATTAGTATAATGCATGATGATATAATGAAAGATCTTGATGCAAGAGGACCTAAGTTATATATAAAGTCTTTTGATGTCACTAAGAGCGATAAATGGCTTGCGATGCCAGAGTATATTCAAGATGAATTTGTGCAGCTGAATCCTGCTAGTAAAATGAGAGAATATCAGGAGTATCATTCTTATAAAATAATATCAGAGATAGTTCTGAAGTGGGTTTCGTTTAAGGTGTTGTACAAATTGCTGAATAAACCAATCGATTCCTATCTAATTGATGATTATGATTGGTACACTACGGATAAAATCGGCAGAATAAAAAATTGCAATGTGATGAGATGGGAAGGAATCATAACAAACTGTGAATATAACAAAGAAAAACAGCGCTTAGTAACTGATTATTTGGCACAGTATTCAAAGAATGAAAATAAGTATCAGCGTGCCTTGATGGAATTGTATGCACAGAATGTGCTGACACAAGAGGAAGTTGATGAGATAAACCAAAAGATGATTGTTTTAGAGGATTCAAGCGTTGGAAAAACCCATTATGTAAACAAATAATAACGATATATGACAAAAGAGCAGTGTCTGTTCTCGTCTTATGACAAGGAGAAAACAGTCAATGCTCTTTTTTTTGAAAAGTAAATTATTCGTATCTGAGCGCCTCTATCGGATTCATTTTTGCAGCTTTGTTTGCTGGATAATATCCGAAAAACACACCGATGAAGATAGAGATGCCTGCCGCCAAAAGAATGGTTGCCGCATCTGGTGAGGCGGGATAGCCAAGCAGAGCTGCACCCGCAATGCCCAAGATGATGCCAAAAATAGTGCCAATAGCACCGCCGATAAGGCAGATAATCATGGATTCCACAATAAACTGCATTCGTATAGAACTGTTTTTTGCACCCAGTGCTTTGCGTGTACCGATTTCTCGTGTGCGCTCGGTAATGGATACAAGCATGATGTTCATGACACCAATGCCGCCGACAAGCAGCGAAATTGCCGCAATGATAGAGATGGCGAGCGACACGCTTTTGGTCATGGCGCTAAGCTCTGAAACAAGCGATTCCATGCTGTTTACATTCACACCAAAGTTTTCGTTACGGGTATAATATTTATCAAAATATTTTTGTACTGCCTCCACAAAAAAATCGGTCTGTGTGCCTGTTTTTGTAACAATTGTCAGATATTGATAGCCGTTACCACTGCCAGATACTTTTTTTGCGGTGGTGATGGGGATATAAAAATCGGTTGAAATATCTTTTTCGGCAACGGTAGAGCCCATCATTGCCAGAGCAGACTGCATATATTCATAAACACCTACAATGGTGTAGGTTTTAGAAGAATTGTTGGTATTGATTTTGACTTCTTGCCCTAAAGGCTCTGACTCCCCAAACATATTCTGAGCAAACTTATCGGAAACGACCGCCACATCACGCACACCCTCAACATCACGCTCACGGATAAACCGTCCTTTTTGCAGCTTTAGGTTATTGGCGGCTGCATAATCGCTGTTGACACCTGTTGTGGTGATATTTGCATACAATCTGCCGTTTTTTGCTTCGCCTGTGCCGACGTTTTCGCTTAGAGAAACATACTCAATTTCATTTGGATACATAGCAGTAAGCCCATCAATCATTTCATCGGTGATGGTATCAGATTCCTGAGGGGTTTTGATGGTTGTGTCTTTTGGGACATCTGTCATAAAACCATTCTGTGTGGTACCGTCTTTGCTTTTTTGCTGAAGGCTGATGGTCAAGTTGTTTGCACCCATATCCTGCATGGACGAGGTGATAGACGTGGCCAGCGAATTTCCAATGGTGGAAATGCCAATGACGGCGGATATGCCGATGATGATGCCAAGCATGGTTAGCGCCGCACGCATTTTGTTTGCCTTGATGCCTGCAAGTGCAAGCAGTACATTTTCAAAAAAGCTCATGGTCTGCCCTCCTTTGTACTGATGATACAGCCGTCTTTTAGGGTGATGATGCGCTGGGTTTCCTGTGCAAGCTCAAGACTGTGGGTGATTAAAATAATTGTTTTGTTTTTTTCTTTGTGCAGAGAATGGAAAATATCCATCACAAGCCGTCCCGTAACAGAATCCAGTGCGCCAGTAGGCTCGTCTGCCAATATAATTGCGGGATCGTTTGCCATTGCACGAGCGATTGCTACTCTTTGCTTTTGTCCGCCAGAAAGCTCGTTGGGTACATGGCTCATGCGGTCCTGCATTTCCACAAGTTCTAAAAGCTCGGTGGCACGACGCTTTCTTTCGCTTAGTGAAACACCCGCATAAAGCAGCGGAAGCTCTACATTTTTAAGAGCGCTGGTGCGTGGTATCAGATTAAACGTTTGAAACACAAAGCCGATTTTTTCGTTTCTGATTTCAGAAAGCTGATTATCGCCGATTTTGGAAAGGTCGATTCCGTCCAGTATATAGCTGCCCTCGGTCTGCCTATCCAGTGCGCCGATGATGTTCATAAGAGTAGATTTGCCTGAACCTGATGCGCCCACAACAGACACAAATTCACCTTGCTTTATGCTTAAATCGACATGGTTTAGCACTTGCAGCTCGTTTGGGCTGCCGATGAAAAACTTTTTGACAATACCAGACATCTCAATCATGTTGTTGCTCATTTACTGTTCTCCTATCTATTTGCCGTCCGACGTTGGCGGCATCATAGAAAACCCCGCACTTGCGGAAGGGGTGCTGAAAAGTGCGCTAGCATCAGACACGACGACAAGCCCAGACTTGATACCATCACCAGAAATCTCTGTATAAAAATCTGTTTCCAAACCGGTGGTAATAGGCATAGGCGTGAAGGTGGAAAGCCCATCTGTGCCTTTTCCAACAACATAGATGATGTCCTTGCCTGCCTCATTTTGTGTAATTGCATCATAGGGGACGGCCAGAACATTTTCTTTTTGTTCCAAGATGATATTTGCTTTTGCGGTCATGCCGATGCGCAGCTTGGTGTCTTTGGAGGTGACATCCATGATACAACCAAACTCCACATCAGGACTGGAAGAACCTGCATTGGCAGCGGAAGTGAGGGAAGAAGACTTTTCGGCTGCGGCAGGAGCAAGTCTTTTGAGCTTGCCGTCATACACCGCTTCTCCAGTCCCGTCTGATTCAATCTTGACTGCCATACCTGGTGATACCCTGTCTATATCGTATTCTTTGACAAAGCCAGAAACCTCCAAAGAATCCATATCTTCTATCAGAAACAGTGCACCGCTTGAGGCACTGCCCTCTACCGCATATACGGCGGTAATCGTGCCGCTTTTTGGCGCACGAATCAGATAATCTGCAAGCTGCTGTTCTTTTGCGTCCAGCATGATTTCGCCTGCCTTGTCGTTTGCCGCTGTTTTACTGGCAGAAACACCGTCTTTGAGGGCATCAATTTCCTGCTTTGCAGAGTTAAGGGTAATATCATATTCTGTACATGCCTTATTATAGGTGTCCTGCGCACCGTTTAGCGCCGCCTGCAAAGGAGCAAGAACAGTGTTGTATGCCACATTGGCATTGTTGTATGCCTCGGTTGCGGTGGTTAGCTCCTGCGTTGTTTGTGCAGATAAACTTTGTGCAGCTGTAAGAGAAGTATCCAGCACTGCTTTTTGTGCATCATAATCGGCTTGTGTTATTTGCCCGCTGTTTAGTTTTGCGGTTAGATCATCAAGCTGTGTTTGAACAGCGGTAAGTGCCGCCTGTGCCTCGTTATTTTTTGCGGTGGCGGTATCCAGCGCTGCTTTTGCGGCATCCAGTGCGGTTTTCTTTTCGCCTGCGGCCGCTGTGTTATAGGCTGATGTTGCTTGATCTAAGGCTGATTTTGCAGATGAAAGCGCAGAAGTTGCCGCATATACTTGCGGATTTAGCCCATCGTTTAAATTTTTAATCGCATTTTCATATCGTTTTTGATTGGCTGAAATCTGCTGCTTTGCGGAGCTGTTTTGTGCGTCCATAGAGGCTTTGCTTTGCGCAATATCCGTTTGCAAAGTTTGAGAATCAAGCTCGCACAGCAAATCACCTTCTTTTACGACATCACCCACTTCGACTTCAATCGTTTTGACCATGCCGCTATATTTCGGATAAACCTTAATAGAATCGGCACTTTGCACCGTACCAGTAACGCTGACGGTATTGGAAAGCGTCATTTCTTTTAAGACGGTGCTTTGCGGATTTTGGTTCATTGCTATGGATTTGATAGCGTTACTGCATTGTACCAAAGGAATGACTAGTAATAAAATAAGGACGGCTGCGACACACACACTAATGATTATTTTTTTCTTTTTGCTCATAAAAGCTTCTCCTGTCTTTTGGACTTGTGATACTGTTTATTTTTGCATAGGAATATGAATCGTTTATGAATCATATAGCTATTCGCTGCAATTTTATGGAAAATATTTGCAGCAATATAATCTAATAAGTTTATTTTACCACAATTTGAAAGAAAATGGAAAAAAAAAGTAGCACTGTACCTATTTTTAAAAATGTGATAAGATATATCATACACGAAAAGAATCTAAAAAGTATCGAGGAGAAAAAGATGAACTGGTTAAGAAAATTTATGATGGGCAGATATGGGACAGATAGCCTGAATTTTGTATTAATTTTGGTTTCGCTTGCGTTAAGCATTGTATTTAGCATTGTGCGTTTGGCGATTCCTTTTATATCGCTGCTTGCGTGGATACCGCTTATTTTTGCAGTGTACAGAATGTTTTCTAAAAATATTCCAAAGCGCCAACAAGAATATTACGTGTTTTTGAAGTTTACACGTGGAATCAAAGAGTGGTTCGTCAGCAAAAAGAAAAGATTTTCTGATAGGAAAGTCTACAAATATTTTAAATGTACAAAATGCAGACAAGAGTTGCGTGTGCCAAAAGGCAAAGGGAAAATTAGCGTGACTTGTCCAAAATGCCACGAAAAGTTTATTAAAAACACATAATGAATTGATTAAAAAAATGAGTTCTAAGTCAAATGTTTTGATAGAATATTAAAAGAAAGATTAGGAGCAGCGGTTTTTATTGGAGAATTCCGCTGCTTTTTAGTATGCAAAAAGAATGCGATTTCTGAAGTTTTGAGGTGCAAGTGGGGCTTTGTGAGGTTTGAGGGTTGACAGGGGAGAGCAAAATGAGCGAGTGACGAAGCTCCGTTTTATCAAAGAAAAATGCGGATATTTAGCGGCACATGATATTAATTCGTTTGTGGCACTTTTTGAAAAAGTACCCAAAACAGGTTGTCGCCCGATGGCGACGTATTCCGTGGA
>JAVXBD010000055.1:0-8770 GCA_036660175.1 Christensenellaceae bacterium
TCAACAGCCTTTCGTCACCGCATTCTTACAACCGTTAATACAAAACTGGAGCCGATTAGTTTACACGAATCGGCCCCAGTTCTCTACTTTTGTTTACTACTCTACCCCAACATTTGACTTAGAGCTTTTTTATATCCGTTTTATACTGGATGTATTTTATTTTCTTTGTCATACATCTCGGAATCCAATTTGTATTTGTTTGCACGTCTAAACTCAAAGAACTTGGGAGCAACTTGTGGAAACATTGCATAAGTCACAATGTCTTCTTCCTGCTCAATCAGTCCCTTGATTTCTTCACGATACTTATCCATTTCTGGTGCAAGCTCATCAGCAGGTCTGCATGTGATGATTTTCGCATCACCAATACATTTTTTGCGGACTTCTTCATTTACAGGTGCTGGAAGTCTGCCGTACTCACCACGCAGCAATGCTTTAGACTCGTTTGTAACCATCTTGTATCTTTCCCCACTCAGTACGTTCAGCACCGCCTGAGAGCCAACAATCTGGCTTGATGGTGTTACCAGCGGTGGGTATCCAAAGTCTTTTCGTACACGAGGCACCTCTTCCAAAACTTCTAATAATTTATCCGCAGCGCCCGCTTGTTTTAGCTGACTAAGCAGGTTAGAAAGCATTCCGCCCGGCACTTGATAAAGCAATGTATTAATATCGACAGACAGCACTTTTGGATCAAGAAAACCATCCGCTTTTAGTCTTTCTGCCGCAGGCATAATCGCCTTTGCTGCATCTGTCAATTTTTTTAGGTCAAGACCTGTATCGTACTCTGTCCCTGCAAGCGTTGCAACCAAAGATTCCGTACAAGGCTGCGATGTTCCATTTGCAAGCGGCGATAACGCCGTATCCACAATATCGACACCCGCTTCAATTGCTTTTAAATAGGTCATATCTCCTACACCGCTTGTATTATGTGTATGCAGATGAATCGGCACTTTTACGTATTTCTTCATCTCGGAAACAAGCCTATATGCCTCATATGGCAGAAGTAAATTTGCCATATCTTTGATACAAATAGACTTTGCGCCCATTTTTTCAAGCTCTTGCGATAGCGTAATAAAATACTCTGTATTATGTACAGGGCTAGTTGTATAGGACAACGTTGCCTCACACCAACCACCATACCTGTTTGTGGATTCAATGGACTGCTGCAAGTTTCTTGTGTCGTTTAACGCATCAAATATACGAATCACATCAATGCCGTTCTCTACAGCTTTTTTTACAAAAAAATCAACAACATCATCTGCATAATGCTTATATCCCAAGAGGTTTTGCCCTCTTAACAGCATTTGCAGTTTTGTCTTTGGCATTGCCTTTTTAAGCCGTCTTAATCTTTCCCATGGATCTTCATTTAAAAAACGCAGGCAACTGTCAAAAGTCGCTCCGCCCCAGCATTCTATTGACCAATAGCCGATTGTATCCATTATTTTTGCTGCATCTATCATCTCATCGGTCGTCATACGTGTTGCCGCCTGTGACTGATGCGCATCTCTTAAAATCGTATCTGTTATATGAACTTTTGCCATAATCATTTCTCCTTCATTTATATTATGCGCCAAACAACGAGAGCAATACACCTGCCGCAACAGCAGAACCAATTACACCTGCAACGTTTGGACCCATTGCGTGCATAAGCAAAAAGTTTGAGGGATTGGCTTCCTGTCCTACTTTTTGTGATACACGTGCTGCCATTGGCACTGCCGATACACCTGCAGAACCAATCAGTGGATTTACTTTTCCATGCGTCAGCTTGCACATCAATTTGCCGAGCATTACACCGCCAAATGTTCCAAAAGCGAATGCAATGACACCTAAAACAATGATACCAAGAGTTGTCGGTGACAAGAATCCTGGAACAACCTCTCCTGCCGCATTGACCGTTGCCGCACCCATTGTGGTAGCACCAACCGAAACACCCAAGAAAATCGTAACAATATTCATCAGCTCATTTTGCGCTGTGTTGGAGAGTCTATCCACAACCAGCGATTCTCTAAACAAGTTTCCTAACATCAACATACCAATCAATGGCGTTGCCGATGGCAGAAGCAATGCTACAAAAATGGTAACAGCTATTGGGAAAATAATCTTTTCCTTTTTAGATACATGCCGCAATTGTTCCATCTTGATCATGCGCTCTTTTTTTGTTGTACATAGTTTCATAATTGGCGGCTGTATGACTGGCACAAGTGCCATATAAGTATATGCCGCAACCGCAATTGGCCCTAAAAACTCTGGTGCTAACCTTGATGTTACATAGATTGCCGTTGGGCCATCCGCACCACCAATGATACCGATTGACGCCGCAACATTTGGATCAAAGTTGAATAACAATGCCAATATAAATGCGAGAAATATTCCAAGTTGTGCTGCAGCCCCAAGCAGTAAACTTTTCGGGTTTGCAATCAACGGTCCAAAATCTGTCATTGCACCAACACCTAAGAATATAAGTGGTGGATAAATGCCAAGTTTGACACCTTGATATAGATAATAGATTAATCCGCCAGGGGTTTGCATCGTTCCATCAGCAAAATAAATTGGTGGATCCATAACACCTGAAAGCGGTAAATTTACAAGTAACATACCAAATGCAATCGGTAATAAAAGCAACGGTTCAAACTTTTTTACAATAGCAAGATAGATAAGCAAACATGCAATACCCATCATTACCCACTGTTCCCAGCTTGTCGCATTCATAAAACCCATAGACTGCACAAAAGTGGTAAGTGTTTCGCCAAAACTACTCAAATCTGTTCGACCTCCTTCTTTTATCTAAATAACTTATCCAATTACAGCAAGAAGGTCACCTGTATTTACATTGGCTCCTTTTGCAACCCCTACGGTTTTAATAGTACCATCACACGGTGCCATGATTTCGTTTTCCATCTTCATTGCTTCTAAAATAACTAAAATATCCCCTGCTTTTACGCTTTGCCCAACAGCTACATCAACTCTTAAAATCGTTCCTGGCATTGGAGAAGTCACTTGCTCATCCCCTGCTGCAATCGGTGCCGCTGGTGCTGCAACGGGAGCTGGAGCTGGAGCTGGAGCTGCTGCTGGTGCTGCTGGCTGTACAATCGGTGCCATCACAACTGGTGCACCTGCGCCTACTTCTTCCACTTCCACATCATATGAATTTCCATTTACATTAATAATAAATTTACGCATAATAGTATATCCTCCGATTAAAATTTGTTATAAATTTGAGCATCTCGTCCTGCTTTTGCCCATGGAATACTGCCGCCAACTCTTTTATAAGACTTAACAACAAAACCACCCGTACTACTTTGCTGCATAGCAACTGCAACTGCCGCAGTAATCACCGCTAAAAGCTCATCGTCTTGTACTTGCACCATGGGAACTTTAGGTATTGGTACAGCTGCCGTCTTTGCCTCTGCATTCTTTTTTTTATGATCTCGTGCCATAAAGGACAGCAGCATCGTGACCAAAATAATCAAAATCAAGCAAATAAACACGACCACCATTCCAAGAACAGTTGTTTGAACACCTAACCCTAGCTTTTCTAAAATAGTCATATAAAAATACCTCGCTTATAGTGGCAATACGCTGTGTTTTTTTGGCAACTTGTTCTCTCGCTTTGAAATAGACATTTCAAGTGCGCTGACAAGCATTTGTCTGGTGTGTGCTGGCTCAATCACATCATCAACAACACCTTGTGCCGCCGCCTGCCACGGATTTGCATAAAGCTCAATATATTTTTTCTCCATCTGCTCTTTTACGTTCAAAGGCTCCTTTGAATTGTTGATTTCTTCTTCAAACATAATAAGTGCACCCGTTTTTGCAGGAATAGAAGAAATTTGTGCAAACGGCCAAGCATAAACCATATCTGCACCCAAAGATTTTGGACACATCATTGCAAACCCATCACCAATTGCTTTACCTACAATCACGTTGATTTTGGGAACACCTATTTCCGCATAAGCACTGATAAGCTTCGTAACATCTGCAATCAGCATACCATGCTCGTTTGATTCATCAAAACTTGTGCCTTCACAATTTGTAAAAGTAACGATTGGAATATTATAAGCGTCAAGTAGCAAAGCAAAACGTGCTGCTTTTCTTGCTGCATGGCCAGTTATAACTGCGTCCTTTGCATTAGCAATAAATCCCACTACATTTCCATTGATTCTGCCGAATGCAGTCACGATCTCAGGAGCGAAATCTGCTTGTTGCTCAAGCATGTCTGTGTTATCGCACACCGCTGCAATCAATGCTTTTGCATCATATGCACCCTCTGTGTTAAACACCTCAAGCTGCCTGTTCAAATCATCTGCACACAGCTGATAAGGAGCTTCTTCCAAATTGTTTGACGGTAAAAAAGAAAGTAGCTTTTTAGTTACTGCAAAGCACTCATCTTCCGTTGCACAAGCAAATTGAGCAATACCTGTATTTTTCGCATGATTTTGCGCACCAAATGATACATTCTCATCAATTGATTTGCCAAGTGCAGAAGCATAAATCTGCGGACCATGAAGAGCCATTACCGAGATTTTATCAACCATTAAAGTAAAATCTGTAATTGCCGCAATATAAGCCGCCGCTCCGACGCAAGCACCTGCAACAATAGAAATTGTTGGAATAACACCCGAAACATCATTCAGCTTTTTGAGGATTGCCGCATAACTATCAATCGCTGCAATGCCTTCTGATACTCTTGCACCGCCAGAATCAAGAATTGCAAGCACAGGCACTCCGTTTTTTACAGCCATGTCAATCGCTTTCAAAATTTTAGCAGCATGTGCAACAGATAAAGATCCTGACAGCACTGTATAATCTTGCGCAAACAAAAATACAGCACGTTCATCAATTGTTCCATAGCCACAAACAACGCCTTCTCCCGTAGCACTTGGTGCATCGAAGCCCGGTGTTACATATGTACGTTTTACAAATTTGTCAATCTCAACAAAGCTGTCTGCATCAAGTAAACCGCTTACACGCTCTCTTGCTGTTTTTTTACCGGCATTTTTTTGTGCTTGGATATGCTCCTCACCGCCGGACAAAAGTGCATCTTTGTTTTTTTGTCGTAACTCTTCAAGTTTGCCCATTATGATACCTCCAATTATAAAATAAATAAATAAATGTCTAAAATCTAAACCACTCTGGCTTTCGCCATATGTACTAAATTTGTTTTTCATGAAGAAGCATATGATCTTTGCATAAAAAACAATATTTTACGAATCAAATGTAGTAGCGTCCACTTTTACATAGTTAAACTAATCTTCTCCAATTTATAGTATTCCATATGATGTCCCTTTATTCCTGCAAGAAAAATATTTTTTTCACAAAGAAAGTGTCTTTTTCAAATATTCCAATTCTTCCTGCGTCAACGCTCTATATTTTTCTTTTTTAAGATTTCCTAAACTAATCTCTCCAACCGAAACTCTTTTTAAATAGCAGACATTTTTATCAATTGCGTCAAACATACGACGAATTTGTCTGTTTTTTCCTTCACTTATGATACACAGCACTTCACTTCTATCTTTGGAAACAGATAAAATCTTAAAAACTGCTGGTGCTGTCACATATCCATCATCTAATTTGACACCTTTCGCAAGTTTTTCAACATCTTCCTGTGTCACTTCGCTGTCTACAACTGCCAAATATTTTTTTTGAATATTATGCTTTGGATGAGTCAGTTTGTTGGCAAGCTCTCCATCGTTTGTAAGAATTAACAAGCCTTCTGTCGTAAAATCCAATCTGCCAACTGGATATAAGCGTTCCTCAATTTCCGGTCCTAAATACTGCATGACCGTTTTACGTCCTTTTTCGTCTTTGCACGTACACACGCAGCCTGCGGGCTTATTGAGCATAATATAAATTTTTTCTGTATTGATTCTGATTGTTTCCCCCATATATTTGATGTTGTCACGCATCGGATCTACAATAAATCCCATTTCCCTTACGGTTTGCCCGTTTACTTCTACTCTGCCTGCCGCAATCAGTTCTTCTGCTTTTCTGCGTGATGCAATTCCCGCATTTGCTAAAAATTTTTGTAATCTCATAGTTCCCCTTGCTAAAGCCATTTTGGCTCTATATCATTTACATGAAAACTGCCTTATTGACCATTTTCATCTTGTATCTCTTGTATGAATTCAGGTTCAATTTTTGGCAATTCATCGAGTGACGTAATACCAAAATGCCTTAAAAACTCATCCGTAGTTGCAAACAACGCTGGTCGCCCCAGCACGTTTTTTCTGCCTATCTCTACAATCAGCCCTTTTTCTACCAGCGTACTAACCGCATAATTGGAACGCACACCACGAATATCATCAATATCCATGCGAGTAACTGGCTGCTTATAAGCTACAATGCTCAGCGTTTCCAGCACAGAATTTGAAAGCGACGCCCGCACCTCTGGTGCAAGCAGATTTTGTATCATACCCGCATATTTTTTATTGGTACAAAGCTGTAATTTATTTCCGATTCGCTGCAATAAAATTCCTTCTTCTTTTTGTTCTTTTTCGTTGATAATTTCCTGAACAACAAAATCCACTTCATCTATATCAACTTCTAAAAGTTTTGCAAAAACAGAAATTTCTACTGCATCTCCAGCAACAAAAAGTGCCGACATGATAGCCCCGCTTATTTCACTTTTATTCAAACCGCCACTCCCCCACTGTATTCAAGCATAATCTCATCAAAACACATTTTTTGTTTAATGTTTATTTTTCCAATATGCCAAAGTTCCAGCAATGCTACAAAAGTCACTGCCACTTCCATTTGTGTCACCGAATCTTCAAATAACATAGAAAACTTCATTTTTTTCTCTTTTTTTAACCGATCAACAATTTTTTTCTTTTGCTGACGAATACTAAATACGTCACTGTGTATTTCAACATTTTTATAAAACACTTCCGGACTTTTTTTGTTTTTCAATACTGCCAAAAAAGCCTGATAAAGCAAGTCCGTACTGGCATCTTCAATAATGATTTCCTGCTCTAAGTCAAATAATTCTTCAGGTAGCTTATAATAGACATCTTTTGCACTATTTTCCATATTCAGCAGCCGCTCACTAGCCTGTTTATATAATTTATAGGCTCTTAGGCGCTCAATCAGTTCTGTTTCAGGATCTACAAACTCACTATCTTGAAGTTCCTCTCTTTTTGCAGGCAGCAAAGAGCGTGACTTGATGTATAAAAGTGTTGCCGCCATATTTAAAAACTCGCTTGCTCTGTCCATATCAATTTCTTCAATTTGTTCCATATACAAAAGATATTGCTCTGTAATTTCAGAAACAAATATATCCTGCAAATCTATTTTTGCTTTATTTATCAGATGCAGCAATAAATCAAGAGGTCCTTCAAATTGTGCCAGTTTTATATTATAAGCCATAATTTTTCACTATACGATTGGTAGAAACAAACTGAAAAACGCTTTGTATACACTCATCAGCCAGTTTGTAAAATTACCTAATATAAACCCTGTTGCACCCGTTAAGATCAGTACCAATAGGATAATAAATCCATATTTTTGCAGTATTGTAACAACTCCAGATGCCTTTCGCACAAAAAGTCCGCTGATTAACTGAAACCCATCAAGCGGCGGTATCGGAATTAAATTGAAGATACCCAGAGTAATGTTTAGATAAACAATCGGCAGCATAATGTTTACAAATATTTGGTTTGCAAAGCCGAATCCATACACCGCAATCATCAATACCCCATAGGCAATAAACGACATGATAAAGTTCGCAATCACTCCTGAAACAGAAACAATTACAAGGTCTTTGCGTGGATGCTTAAAGTTTCTTGAATTGATGGGTACTGGTTTTGCCCAGCCAAATCGAAATAACAACAGACAAATTGTTCCAACCAAATCCAAATGTTTTGTCGGATCCAGTGTCATTCTGCCTAAATTCCTCGCCGTTGGATCGCCGCACCTAAATGCAGCGTAAGCGTGTGCACATTCGTGAATGGATAATGCCAATAGCACCGCTGGTATGCTGTATAGCAGCGACATCCAATACATCGGATTCGAAAAATTAGAAAATATCATTCTTTATACCTCTTATATCAATTTCATTGGCAATGATGCCCTATACATAGATGCAACTCTTCGCCATGATGTCCATTATTTATACTTTTTGTGCAGAATACTGTATTTTGATTACACTCTTTTAATAAAGCCATCAATCAATATACACATTTTATCCGCAACTTTTGCGCCTGCTTCCAGTACTTCTTCCATTGTCAGTGCGTGTTTTGCTACGCCTGCTGCCAGATTGCTAATACATGAAATCACCGCTGTTTTTGCACCTGCGTGTGTTGCAGCCACCACTTCATGCACAGTAGACATACCCACTGCATCTGCCCCCAGTACACGCAAAGCCTTGATTTCTGCCGGAGTTTCGTAAGACGGCCCAACCATATAAGCATAGATGCCTTCTCTCATTAATAACCCGTTTTCTTGGGCAATATCCAAAATTATTCTGTTCAAATCCTTTGAATATGCAAAAGACATATCCGGAAACCGCACCCCTAATTCTTCTATGTTTTTCCCAGTCAAACAATTATGCGTAGAAAAATTGATGTGGTCCTGAACAATCATCAAATCTCCCGCATGAAAATCGGTGTTGATACCGCCTGCGGCATTTGTCAGCAGCACCGTCTTTGCACCAAGCAGCAAAACAGTACGCAATGGAATCACTGTTTGTTCTGCACTATATCCCTCATAGCAGTGAAATCTTCCCGCAAAAAGTGCAACCTTTTTACCTTCTATACACCCAAACGTCAACTTCCCT
>JAVXBD010000056.1:0-8547 GCA_036660175.1 Christensenellaceae bacterium
TTTTTCCACCTGTTGAATTTTGGGCGGGCATAATGATTTTTCTGTATTTCACTAAAATGACCTGTTTACGGGCATTATCGGCTCTATTACTTGCCAGTACGTGTCAGCAAACAAACGCACTCGACATGTGTGGTTTGGGGGAATAAATCGACGGGTTGAACCACGTTGGCGGTATAGCCGAGATCAAAAAACTGTGCCAAATCTCGTGCGAGGGTGGAAGGGTTACAGGATACATAGCCAACCTTTGCAATTTTTTCGGCGGCAATTTTTCTGATAATATCTTCAGTAAGTCCTTTGCGTGGGGGATCAACAATAATTGCGTCAATTTTGCCCGTTTGGGTGATGAGCGTGGGCATGACAGTATCCACATCACCTACAAAAAACTCTGCATTTTGAATATCATTTAGGCGTGCGTTAAATCTGGCATTTTCGATGGACTGCTCTGCAATTTCAACACCATAGACGATTTTTGCACGTTGTGCGGCATAAAGAGAAATAGTGCCAGTACCACAATATAAGTCTACTACCGTATCGGTTTTTTTCAAATCAAGCATTTTTAAAAGCGTTGCATACAGCACTTCGGTCTGTTCGGAATTTACTTGAAAAAAGCTTTGCGCAGTGATTTTGTATTCCAATTCGTGAATGGTTTCAAAAATATAATCTTGTCCATAAATGCACACAGAGGTATCACCCATGATAACATTTGTGTGTTGGGTATTGATGTTGAGGGAGATGGATTTTAGCTGCGGCAGTACAATCTTAAACAGCGCAATCAGTGCATCTTTATGCGGAATATCTTCGCCGTTGATACACAATACGAGCATAATATCGCCTTGCTTGTTGGTACGCAGCACGATATGGCGCAGCAAGCCGTGATTGGTCTTTTCGTTATAGATGCTCAGCCCATATTTGACCATCCACACACGCAATTGTGACATGACAATTTTCAAATCAGCGTGCTGAATCATACAATCATCCACATCGACAATTCTATGAGAATGTCGTGCATAAAAGCCGATTTCTATGGCATCTGCATTTTGCTGGACGGGGAAGGCCGCTTTGTTGCGATAACGGTATTCTTTTTTTGCGGGAAGGGGAAAATTGACGGGAATATCGAGCTTTCCTATGCGGTTGATACAGTTAATTACATAATTATTTTTGTATTCAAGCTGTCCTGCATAGGCCAGATGCTGAAGCGTACAGCCGCCACATTTGCCAAAAACATGGCAGGGAGGAACAACACGCAAGGGAGAAGCAATCACAACTTTTTCAAGCTTTCCGACCAAATAACTCTTTTTTAACAGGATAATTTTTGCCTGCACAGTTTCGCCCGGAAGCGCACCATCAACAAACACAACCATTTCTTCGTATCTGCCGATGCCTTGACCATCTGTACCTAAATCATCTATGCTTAATTCTATCGTATCATTTTTTTTCATAGGTTCTCCTTTGTGTGTACGTCTTTTGTGTTGCTTGATTTTTTTAATAGGTCTATCTTTAAAAATCTGTATGCTTCACAATTCTTTTTTATTTACAAATTTATTATACCAAAAAAAACCAAACTATGATATATTTATATATAGTTAGATTAGAACAAAAAAATGTTAAAAATGAACATCGGGGGAAATAAAATGAAAAAAGCAGTTATGTATGGAGCAGGAAATATTGGCAGAGGATTTATCGGCAAGGTGCTTTCTGAAAGCGGCTATGAAGTATGCTTTTTGGATATTGCACAGGATATTATTGCGGCTTTTAATAAAGACAGACAATATACTGTGAAAGTGGTGAGCAATGAGGAACAGAGAAACGATATTGTTAAGAATGTACGGGCAGTGGATGCAAACACACCGCAGGCAATCAAAGAAATTGCAGATTGTGACTTGATGGCGACCTCTGTAGGGGTGAATGTGATGCCATATATTGTAGGAAATATTGCCGAGGGAATTAAAATGCGTATGAAGCAAGGCAACAGACCTCTCGATATTATTTTAGCGGAAAATCAACTGGACGCAGATAAAATTATGCGAAATTTTATTTATGAGAAATTAAATGATGAGCAAAAAGCATGGGCAGACAAGAACTTAGGGTTGGTGGAAGCGTCAATCGGGCGCATGGTACCACCGCTTACTGCAGATGAGCGTACCCAAAATCCGCTGTTGATTGCTGTGGAAGAATATGCGCTTTTGCCTGTGGACAGTGCGGCATTTAAGGGAGAAATTCCGCAGCTTGTGGGTATTGTACCCTACACACCGTTCGGGTTTTATATCAAGCGTAAGCTGTTTATACATAATATGGGACATGCTTTGTGCGCCTATTTTGGTAAGCGGGCAGGGTGTGAATATATTTGGCAGGCGGTGGAAATTCCAGAAGTTTATGAGAGTGCAAAAAAATCAATGGAATGTGTGGCGCAGGCTTTGAATATGGAATATGGTGTGCCGCTCGAAGAAATTCTTGATAATGTGACGGATTTGCTGTATCGCTTTAAAAATAAAGCATTAAAAGATACGGTTGCACGTGTGGGCGGCGATCCGATTCGTAAAATCCGAAAAGATGACAGACTTGTGGGTGCGGCGTTGTATTGCCTTGAGTTTGGATTAGAGCCAACATACATCGTCAAAGGAATTGCGGCGGCATTGAAGTTTTATAATCCTGATGATCAATCAAGCGTTAAATTAAAAGAGGAGCTTTGTACAAAGGGACTTGAAGCGGTGATGGAGCAGTATATGGGGCTAAAAGCCGACAGCGTTTTGGCAGGCATGATTAAAAAGGCTTTTGAAGAATAAAAAAACAAGCGAAATGCGTGGTTTTTAATTGACAATTGTCAGTAAAATTGTTACAATGAACACATAAAAGTGTTAAAAATTAACATGATAGTGTGCTTATTTTCAATTATTAAATAAAATAACATACATTATGAACAATTTTGCTTAAGATTAACAAATTTAGTATCAGTGGAGGTAGTTTAGATGGCAGTAGCAGTAATTATGCCAAGACAAGGACAATCGGTAGAGAGCTGTATCATCACAAAATGGAATAAAAAAGTGGGGGACAGCGTTTCGGTGGGTGATGTATTATTCGCATATGAAACGGACAAGGCATCTTTTGAAGAAGAAGCAAAAGTGCAGGGTACCTTGCTTGCGATTTTGGCAGAAGAGGGCGATGATATTCCATGTCTTGAAAATGTATGCGTCATAGGCGCACAGGGCGACGATATTTCGGCATTTACTTCGGGCGCTAAAGAAGAAACACCAGCACCAGCGGCAGCGGCAGCAGAGTCTGCACCAGCACCCATGGCTGCACCAGCAGCGACGGCATCAGCGGCAACGGCATCAGCGGCGGCGGCAGGCGAAAGAATGAAAATTTCTCCTCGTGCAAAGGGAATTGCGCAAAATCAGATGTTGGATTTAAGTCAGGCAGTTCCGACAGGTCCAAATGGAAGAATTATTGAGCGTGATGTGTTGGAACTTTCACGCAAGGGTGTAACAATTGAAGAGATGACACAGCTTGTCAGCGCATCTGCAAACGTAGCAAAGGGCATTGATGTTTCGGGCGGAGAATTTGAAGATGTGAAGCTTTCCAATATCAGAAAAGTGATTGCAAAGTCCATGCAGCAGTCTTTGGCAACCATGGCACAGCTTACACACAGCAGCTCTTTTGATGCGACGCAAATGCTTGCTTATCGCAAGATGATAAAAGAGGGCGGCGAGGCTTTGGGGCTTGCAAATATCACCTTAAACGACATTGTGATTTATGCGGTTTCAAGAGTGCTTAAAAACCATAGAGATTTGAATGCGCACTATTTAGATGATAAAATGCGTATTTTTGACAATGTCAATATTGGCATGGCTGTGGATACCCCACGTGGACTTCTTGTTCCGACCATTTTTGGCGCAGATAAGATGAGCCTGAATGAAATTTCCATCAAGGCAAAAGAGCTTGCAAAAGCAGCGCAAGAGGGAACGATTTCTCCAGATTATCTGACAAACGGTACGTTTACAATTTCTAACTTAGGTTCTTTTGGAGTTGAGCATTTTACACCTGTTATCAATCCTCCTCAAACAGGAATTTTGGGTGTAAATAATATCCAAACAAAAATCAAAATGGTTGGCGGCGAAATGAAACCTTATCAGGCAATGGGACTTTCGCTTACATACGATCACAGAGCGCTTGACGGTGCACCTGCATCAAGATTTTTGCAGGAGTTGTGCAAGACGCTTGAAAACTTCAGCATTTTACTGGCGAAATAGGAGGAGTATTCATGGTATATGATTTGGTGGTTTTGGGTGGCGGCCCAGCAGGTTATCTTGCCTGTGAACGTGCTGCACATGCAGGACTAAAGACGGTTTTAATAGAAAAACGCAATGTTGGCGGTGTGTGTCTAAACGAAGGGTGTATCCCTTCAAAAACGCTACTTTATGCAGCAAAATTAAAAGACGGCGCACAGCACGGCGACAAATATGGTGTTACAGGTGCAGAGAATGTGGGACTTGACCACAAGGCAGTGGTAACACGCAAAAACAAAGTGGTAAAGCAGTTGACGGGCGGTATTGCCGCAACGCTCAAAGGCTTGGGTGTGGAATGGATTCGTGCCGAGGGAAAAATCAAGGGCAGAGGAAAAGATGGATACGAAGTGGAATCGCAGGGTGTGGTATATGCAGGCAAAAGGCTGTTGATTGCAACGGGTTCTGAAGCGTCTATGCCGCCGATTGATGGGTTAAAAGATCAATACGAAAAGGGTTTTGCACTGACAAACCGTGAGATTTTGGATATGGAAACAGTACCAAAAAAACTGGTTGTGATTGGCGGCGGTGTCATTGGTCTTGAAATGGCGAGCTATTTTAATTCCGCAGGCAGTGAAGTGACGGTGATCGAGATGCTGGAGCAAATTGGCGGACCGATTGATATTGACATTGCAAAGCTGCTTAAAAAAGCATATGAGAAAAAGGGTATTACCTTTAAGATGGGCTGTAAGGTTGTGAAGATTGAAGCGGGCGCAGTGGTCTATGAAGAAAAAGGGCAAGTCCAGAAAGCAGCTGCTGACAAAGCCTTGATTTCTATTGGAAGACGTGCAAATACGCAGGGGATTGGTCTTGAAACCATTGGAATTTTGACGGAGCGTGGAGCTGTAAAAACGGACGAGTACATGAAAACAAACATGCCTGAGGTTTATGCCGCAGGAGATGTGAATGGAAAGTCTATGCTTGCGCATACTGCTTATCGTGAGGCGGAAGTTGCTGTGAATAATATGCTTGGAAATCGTGATAAGATGAAATACAATGCGATTCCTGGCGTGATTTATACCAATCCAGAAGTAGCTGGTGTTGGCGAAACAGAGCAATCGGCAAAAGAAAAAGGTCTTGACGTAACTGTAAAATCTATTACGATGAAATATTCGGGCAGATATGTTGCGGAAAACGAGGGCGGCGATGGTATTTGCAAAATTATCGTTGATAATAAATGGAACAAACTAATCGGAGTACATATGATTACCAATTATGCGTCCGAGATTATTTGGGGAGCAGATGCGTTGATTGCAAAAGAAATTACCATTGATGAAATTAAAAAGATGGTATTTCCGCACCCGACAGTGTGTGAAATTATACGTGAAGCTGTTTGGCAAATCTAAGCGGCGCATCTTGAATTTTACTTCACTTGTGCAAACCTTGCGGCACCAAAAGTGCGGCTGCGTCTTGCGCAAGTTTGAAAAATCCAACCTGCCTCCACTTATTTTTTGCCAAACTGATGCTGGAGCAAATCTAAGCGGCGCATCTTGAATTTTACTTCACTTGTGCAAAGCGATTTTATAGCAGCTTAGGAGGATAGGTTTTAATGTACGAAATAGATTTAGACACCATAAAAGATATTTTATCGAAAAGCAGCTTATCAATCGATGATATGAAAAATGGACCAACCTGTGTAATGATAGAAAAAAAGCAGTTTTCCATATTTGTTGAGAACGATAAATTGGTGGTCAAACAAGTAAAAAAACTTTTTGCAAAGGGACATAAATTTGACTTATCTGAATTAGCTTAAATCTACTATACGAACGAATTTAAAAGGAGATATAAAAAAATGACAAAGTGTTTACCAATAGACCCGAAAAAAATGAGAAAAACTGGAAAGATTACCTTTAAAGACATTCCAATGAATGTTTATCAAAAAAAGGTAAAAGACGAAGTTAAAAACTTCACAAAAGAACAATTCAAGAATATTTACAGAGATATGTGGGTTGTTCGTGAGTTTGAAACGATGCTTAATTCCATCAAAACAACAAATGCTTATGAGGGAATTGAATACAATCACCCAGGCCCTGCCCATCTTGGAATTGGTCAAGAGGCTGCTTATGTTGGACAGGCTTTTGAGCTTGGTATTGAGGATTTTACGTTTGGCTCTCACAGAAGCCATGGTGAAATTCTTGCAAAAGGAATGTCTGCTATTGAAAAATTGAGCGACAAACAACTGGACAGTATCATGTCGAACTTTTTTGATGGTGAAACCTATAAGGTTGTAAAAGAGCATACACAATATAAATCCATGAAAGACAAAGCCAGAGAATTTTTGCTCTATGGCATGATTGCAGAAACATGGGGCAGACAAACAGGCTTTAACAAAGGCTTGGGCGGCTCTATGCACGCATTCTTTATTCCGTTTGGTGTATATCCAAACAATGCGATTGTTGGCGGCAGCGCACCAATTGCAACGGGTGCGGCTTTGTATAAAAGAGTTAATGAAAAAGATGGTATTGTTGTTTGTAACATTGGTGACGGTTCTATTGGTTGCGGACCTGTTTATGAGTCTATGAACTTTGCAACAATGGATCAATATACACAGCTTTGGGATAAAAAACATAGCGGCGGACTTCCTATTATTTATAATATTTGGAACAACAGCTATGGCATGGGCGGACAGACAGCCGGCGAAACAATGGGTTATCAAGAAGTTGCACGTTTGGGTGCAGGCTTAAATCCTGATGAGATGCACGCAGAGCGTATTGACGGTATGAATCCTCTTGCGGTAATTGATGCTTACAGACGTAAAAAACAGATTATCAAAGACAGAAAAGGCCCAGTGCTTTTGGATGTTGTTACTTACAGAGTTTCTGGACACAGTCCATCGGATTCTTCTACTTACAGAACAAAAGAGGAAATTGCTGCTTGGGAAGCAATTGATTCTATCAAAGTATACGGTGAGGAATTGATTGAGGCAGGCGTTGCAACAAAGGCAGAGCTAAAAGCCATCGAAGAAGGCATCAGAAAAGACATGATGTGGGCAGTAAAACTTGGAAAAGACGAAGAGATTTCTCCACGTATTGACCTTGCGAAAGATCCAAATGCAATTGCTGATATGATGTTTACAAATCTTGAAATTCCGAGCATGGATACCAAGAGAAAACCAGATGTATTGGAAGCGAAAAAAGACAATGCAAGGGTACAGAAGATTGCAAATAAAATCAGAAGTGCGTACGACGAAAACGGCAAGCCAGTTTCTAAAAACAAGACTTTCCAAATTCGTGATGCGATTTTTGAAGCGACAATGGATAAATTCTATCAAGATCCGACATTCATTGCTTACGGCGAAGACAACAGAGATTGGGGTGGCGCTTATGGTGCTTATACAGGCATCACAGAAGCGATTCCTTATCACAGATTCTTCAACTCGCCTATTTCTGAGGCGGCGATTGTGGGCACTTCTGTTGGTTATGCAATGGCAGGCGGCAGAGTGATGTCGGAGCTTATGTACATCGACTTTTTAGGACGTGCGGGCGATGAAATCTTTAACCAAATGTCAAAATGGCAGGCAATGAGCGGCGACGTTCTAAAAATGCCTTTCGTTTTAAGAACATCAGTTGGTTCTAAATACGGCGCACAGCATTCACAAGACTGGTCTGCATTATGCACACATATTCCAGGCTTAAAAGTGGTATTTCCAGCAACACCTTATGACACAAAGGGTTTGCTGAATGCGGCATTGAATGGTTCAGATCCTGTTATTTTCTGCGAAAGTCAAAGACTTTATGATGTTGGTGAGCAGTTCCAAAAGGAAGTGCCTACGGAATATTATGAAGTAAAGCTTGGCGAGCCAGACATCAAAAAAGAGGGCAGTGATGTGACCATCTTGACGATTGGTGCAACGCTTTACAGAGCGCTTGATGCAGCGAAAACTTTGCAGGAAAAATACGGTGTTTCGGCAGAAGTCATTGACGCACGTTCTTTGGTTCCGTTCAACTATGAAAAGGTGTTGGAGTCTGTTAAGAAAACAGGCAAGATTGTGATTGCAGGCGATGCTTGCGAGCGTGGCTCTCATCTAAAAGATTTTGCGCAGACAATTAGCGAACTTGCATTTGATTATCTGGATGCTCCGCCAATCGTAGTGGGTGCAAAAAACTGGATTACACCTGCACATGAGCTTGAAACGTACTTCTTCCCACAGCCTGAATGGATTATTGATGCAATCAATGATCGTATCATGTCGTTGCCAGGACACGTTTCCACAACAAATTGGACAGCGCTTGCTCAGATTGAGAACGCTAAAAAAGGTGTTTGATGG
>JAVXBD010000057.1:0-8517 GCA_036660175.1 Christensenellaceae bacterium
GGCATACGAGCTTTTAGAGGCGGGTATCAATACGACGTTGATTTGCGATAATATGGTCCCGTCAGTGATGAAAAAAGGCTGGATTGATGCGGTTTTTGTGGGGTGTGACAGAGTTGCAAAAAATGGAGATACCGCAAATAAAGTTGGAACGTCTTATGTTGCCATTGCGGCAAAAAATTATCATGTGCCGTTTTATGTGTGCGCACCAACCTCCACCATTGACCAAAGCTGTGAAAATGGCGATGCCATTCGTATCGAGCTTCGGCCTGCAGAAGAAGTTAGCGAGATGTGGTATCAAAAACGCATGGCGCCAGAGGGTGTAAAGGTATTTAATCCGTGCTTTGATGTGACAGATGCAGAATTTATCACCGCAATCATTACAGAATATGGAGTCGCTTATCCGCCATTTCGAGAGTCTTTAAAAGAAATATTTAAGAAAAAAGAGGCTGCAATGGCGCAACAAGAATAGAAACAAAAACAATGATTGTGAAAAGAGTGCTTGTAAGAAAGTGCTTTTTTTATGAGCAAAAAATAAATTTGAACGTACCAAAAAAATGAGCAAAATGGATTGATTTTGCAAAATATTTGTGATAATATAAAAACAGAAATAAAAATTGGAACGTTCAAAAAAAGAAAGGATGGACAGAAAATTGGATAAGGATTGCTTGAGTTTTGAAAATATTCCGAGAATGATTGATATTAGTGCGCTGAGCGTGCCAACGGTGGAGGCGGATATTATCAGGCTGGCACAGGAGGCGAATAAACATGGATTTATTGCGGCCTATGTGATGCCTTGCTATATGCAGCTTTTACGTGAACAATTAGGTGATGATACCAAAGTGATTATGGGTGCACCCATTGGGTTTCCGACGGGTGCAGATTTGACGCAGGATAAGTGCTTTCAAGTAACAGAATTAAAAAAACTTGGCTGTACAGAGTTTGATATGGTTATTGGCGTGGGTATGCTAAAATCAGGCAGGCTTAAGCTTGTAGCATATGATATTGCAAAAGTGATTGAAGCGGCAGAGGAATATCCAGTGAAAGTGATTTTAGAAGTTGCATATTTGACAGATGATGAGATAAAGACGGGTAGCGAAATTGTTGCACAATCAGGTGCGCAGTATGTAAAGACTGGTACGGGATATGCTGCCCAGCCTACGCAGCTTCATCATGTAGAGCTGATGAGGCAAACAGTGGGGGAGCGTGTCAAAATCAAGGTTGCAGGCGGGGTAAGAGATTTTCAGACTTTAAAAGATTTTTATGATGCGGGTGCGACAAGATTTGGAATCGGCATGGAGTCGGCACTAAAAATTGTAAATTCCCTTCAAAACAAAGAATGAATATCAGGCAGACTGGAGAAAAATCATGGCAACAATGAAAGATGTCGCAAGGCTTGCAGGAGTTTCACATGGCACGGTTTCCAATATTATAAACGGTGCAAAGGGTGTTCGTCTTGATAAGGTCAAGCGTGTGCAAAAGGCGATGAAAGAGCTTGCTTATGAGCCAAATGCCATTGCACGCAATCTGAAGATGAACAAAACAATGCAGATTGATGTGATACTGCCAAATATTATGGAGGGTTCTCTTTCGCAGATTTATACCAGCTTATCTGTGTTTGCAGCGGAAAAAGGTTATACGGCAAATTTACATATGTCAAATGAAGATGCTGAGCTTGAAACAGTGCTGCTTAATCAAGCCTTGATGTTTCATAAAGATGGTGTTTTACTAATAAGCTGTCAGCCGCAGAATACAGAGCTTTTTAAACAACTTGCTTTAAAAGGGCTAAAAATTGTTTTTTTACAGCGGCAGGTAAGCGGTTTTGAGCATTGTTTTTTTGGTATGGATTTCTTTACAATCATTAAAAACGTGACGTCACAGCTAATAGATGAAAATTTGCAAGAGATTGCAATGATCAATGGACCATTGGAGTATTCAAATGAGCAGGAGGCACTGAATGGATATATCCAAGCGTATCAAGAAAAGGGAAAAAAAGCAGCCGAGCGTGCAACTGCTGGATATGACAGAGAAAGTGCGCTAAAAGAGGCAATTCGGCTTCTTCAAAAATCGCCGCAGGTGATGATTGCAACCTCTACACAGGTGATGCAGGCCGTTCAAAAAGCAATGGAACTGACAGGCGATAAGCATAAGCCGCTGCTTGTGGCACTTGTTCCAGCGTCGTGGACAGTAACGCATCAAGAGGGTATTGTGTTTGTACAGCTGCCTTTTACAAAAATGGCAGAGAAAGCGTTTGAATGCTTGCTAAAAAAAATAGAAAATGTATCGCAGGAAAATGCTTGTGAAGAATATATTAAGGCAGAAATATGCAGCATCAAAGACGTATTTAAAAAACAGGTGACGCATTTTGATACAACCCGACCAAAAAAGAGAATCAGAATTCTGCTGACGGAGGATAAAGCCAAATATGCAATAGAAACGCTGGTATCGGCGTTTGAAAGGCAGATGGACTGTGTGGTTGAGGTCACTGCCTATCCTTATGCGAAGATGTATGCCGCAATCAAAGCGGAATGGTATCAACAGCATTATGATGTGTTTGATTTGGATATTCCTTGGGTGGAAGAATTGGCACAAAAAAATGTTGTTGAAAAACTCGACCCGTATTTTAAAAATGATGCTGCAATTTTGGCAGATATTCCACAAAATATTCTGGAAAAATTCTGTGTTTTTGATGGTGCGGTTTATGGAATCCCTTTTACATTTTGTACGCAATTGCTGTTTTATAGAAAAGATTTTTTTGCTGATATAAAGAATCAACGGATATTTTATGAATGCTATAAAAGAGAATTAAAAATTCCACAAACATGGGAAGAATACAATGTAATTGCAAAGTTCTTTACAAAAAAATACAATCCATATTCGCCTACAGATTATGGGACAACGCTGGGAAGTTGCGTTTCATCGGGTGCGACTTGTGAATTTTTGCCGCGGTTTTGGGCATTTGGCGCAGAGCTATTTGATGATAGCGGCTTTACAATCAACAGCAAACAGGCTGTTTTGGCGCTTGAAAACTATCAGGAAAGTTTTTTGTATGCAGCGAAAAGCGCACCTGAGCAATGGTGGAGCGAACAAGCACAGGAGTTTCGGGATGGAAATGCAGCGATGATGATGACGTTTGCGGATAATATTACGGCAGTAACAGAGCGCAGCAAATCAAAAATTATTGGGAAAATCGGATATAATTTGATTCCTGGCGGTGTATCGGTGGACGGCGGCTGGGTGCTTGCAATGAATGCACACAGCAAAAATAAAAAAGAAGCATTTGAATTTATGAAATGGTCATGCTGCAAAGAAATATCCGTAATCAGCACAATTTTAGGTGGATTTGTGCCTTCAAAAACAGCGATTGAAAATTTAGAGATTGCAAATATCTATCCTTGGCTGCGCAAGACGATGGAAGGCCTAAAAAACGGAAAACCAAGAAGATTGCCACATAAAGCAGATGGACTTTGTTTTTGCGAAGCAGATTTTGAGAATGTTTTTGGAAAGGCAGTCTATGAAGTAGTTACCGGAGAAAAAAATGCAAAAGAGGCACTTGATGCTGCCAATCAAGAACTGAATGACCTTTTGCATCATCATGATAGGGGAATTTGAATATGAGTAAAAAGATTATTGCTTGGGATTTGGGAACGGGAGGAAACAAAGCCTCTCTTTATGACAGCAATGGAATCTGCATTGGTGCTGCCTTTGTTCCATATAATACAACATATCCTGCATATGGCTGGCACGAGCAAAGACCTGCGGACTGGTGGGCTGCGGTGATAAAGAGTACGAGGTTGCTTTTGGAGCAGACAAGAGCAGATAAAAGCGAGATTTCCTGCTGTGGAATTTCTGGACATAGCTTGGGCGCTGTGCCTATGGGCAAAAATGGTGAGCTTCTTAGAGATTACACACCGATTTGGTCGGACGGCAGAGCGGTAAAACAGGCACAAACTGTTTTTTCAAAATTTGATGAAGAAAAATGGTATATGATGACAGGAAACGGTTTTACACCTGCATTTTATACGGCATTCAAAATTTTATGGTACAAAGATAACGAACCTGAGATGTATGAAAAAATTGATAAAATTATTGGTACAAAAGATTATATAAATTATAAATTGACAGGTAAAATTTGTACAGATCCGTCTTATGCGTCTGGGTGCGGTGTATGGGATTTAAAAAAATGGGCATATTCACCAGAATTAATGAATGCGATGAACTTGCCTGAAAGAATCTTTCCAGAAGCGGTTGCATCAACAACAGTGATTGGGCATATAACAAAAGAAGCGGCTGATTTAATGGGACTTACCACCCGTGTACAGGTTGTGGCGGGCGGCGTTGACAATGCCTGCATGGCGCTGGGTGCAAAAGCGTATAAGGAAGGCAGTGTATACAATTCTTTGGGTTCGTCGTCATGGATTGCGGTTTCGTCCAAAAAGCCGCTGCTGGAAAAAACGGCACGTCCCTATGTGTTTGCGCATGTTGTTCCAAAATATTTTGCATCTGCTATGTGTATTGCGGCAGGTGGTACAGCTTTTCGGTGGATTCGGGATGAGCTTTGTAAAGAACTGACAAGTGAGGCAAAACGTACGGGCAAAGATGAATATGAACTTATGACGCAAGAGGCGGCATCTTCGCCCGTTGGCGCAAATAAATTATTATTTAATCCGAGTATGAATGGTGGTATGCCAATGGATAAAAGCTATCAGATGCGAGGTGCTTTTATCGGACTGGACCTTATACATACACGAGCAGATTTATTGCGTGCGTCTATGGAGGGAATTTCAATGAGCCTGCGGTTATGTCTGGATAAGCTGAGAGAACTGACAAAAATCAGTGACGAGATATTGCTGGTGGGCGGCGGAAGCAGGAGCGCTGTATGGCGTCAAATTTATGCAGATGTATACAAAGTGAAGGTGCGAAAGTCCAATATTGATCAGCAGGCAGCGGCACTTGGCGCAGCGGCTTGTGCGGCAGTGGGAACGGGTATGTGGTCTGATTTTGACGAGATAGATTCTTTACACATCATGGAGAAACCAGTTGTTCCGATTATAGAAAATATGCAGTATTATGATAAAGTGATGAAAATTTTTAAAAAGGTTTCAGCGGATTTATCAGATGCGGGAGATCTTTTGGCAACGCTGTAATCACAAATAAAAAGCCCTCACAACATCTTACATACGCTGCGAGGGCCTTTTTCTAAATCTCTATTATGTTCGCTTAAAATTCAACGTCTTTTCCATAAAAAGCACAATCCAGTACTTTTCTCATGTTGATTAAATCGGTAGGGCGAGGGTTGCTGCCTGTGCAAGGGTCACCGACTGCGTTTTCGCATACAAAATCAGCAACTTTTAAATAATCTTCTTCGCTTACACCGTTTTCGCTGTAAGATTGTCCGATACCCAATTTTTTGTTGAGTGCCTTGATTGCATCAACAAGTGAGTTGGTAAGCTGCTTGTTTGTTGCACCAGAAAGCCCTAATGCACGAGCAATATCAGCGAATCTGTCCATGCTTACTGTGGAATTATACTGAATAACAAATGGAAGCAAGATGGCATTGCATCTGCCGTGAGGAATATCAAACTGTGCGCCTGTTTTATGCGCAAGAGAGTGTATAATCCCAAGCAAAGCGTTTGAAAAAGCCATTCCTGCCATACATTGGCCGATATGTACTGCCCCACGAGCCTGCTCATTTCCGTTTACAGAAGAAATAATGTTTTCATAAATCATCTGAATGGCTTTGATGGCAAGTGCGTCAGAAAAATCGCTTTTGAGTGCCGCAACATAGGCTTCGATTGCGTGTGTCAGTGCGTCCATTCCTGTATCCGCTGCAAGCGAGGTGGGCATAGTAAGCGGAATGTTTGTGTCCAATACCGCAATATCAGGCGTAATTTCAAAGTCTGCCAAGGGGTATTTGATTTTTGTGCTGTAATCGGTAATGACCGAAAAAGCGGTGACTTCCGTTGCCGTACCAGAGGTGGACGGAATGGCTACAAATATTGCTTTTTTGCGTAATTGCGGAAGCGAAAAAGGTTCTTTGATGTCGTCAAATTTCAAATCTGGATTTTCATAGAATATCCACATAGCCTTTGCGGCATCAATCGGAGAACCGCCGCCAATAGAAACAATGACATCAGGTTCAAATTCCTGCATTGCTTTTGCACCAGCATATACTGTTTCTACAGATGGATCGGGTTCAACGCCCTCAAACAACTTTGTTTCCAGTCCTGCATCCATCAAAACGTCCTGCAGTTTTTGTAAAAAGCCGAACTTCTGCATAGATGTGCCGCCTGTTACGATGATTGCTTTTTTGTGTCCCTTGAGGCATTTTAGCTCCTCCATTGCGTTTGGTCCAAAGTATAAATCTCTGGGTAATGTAAATCTTGCCATATCTTCTGTGTCCTTTCAAATATTATTTAAAACTTCTGTATCATTGATAAACATAATTTATCATAATATGCTTTGATACTATTAAGTTTACACTTTGTTAAATAAATATCAAACTATTTATACGAGAAAAAAACAAGAGAAAAATAAATATTATTGTTAATATGGTAAAAAATAATATAAAAGCAACTGTAAAAGTGCAGGTGTATATGATATAATCATGATAGAAAACAATATAAAATATGGCGGGGGTGTACAACATGAAATTACGCAGGATTTTATGTATATTGGTGGTTTGCGTTTTACTATGCTCGACGGTGGCTTTTGCGGCAGATGCTATCCCTAAAAAAATTGTGGAGGCAAGAGAAGACGTTGTAAGCGTTGAAGGCAAGATTGCTATGGGAACGGGATTTCCAATTGGCAAAGATGACAGCGGCAACTATATTGTAACAAATTATCATGTTGTAGAAGACCAGCAGGATTCCATTCAAGTTGTCATTGGCAACGATGTAAAATTTGATGCAGAGGTGGTTTTAGAGCTGCCAAGTTCTGACCTTGCGGTGATAAAGACGACAGAGGTTTTAAATGACAGCACACCTTTTGTTTTATACGATGGTGATGTGGATAAGCTGACGGGCGAGGTAGTATATGCTATCGGATTTCCAGATATGGCAGATTTTCTTTTTAACAAGGCAAATACAGTTGCCGAAAATTCGACCATCACAAATGGCATCATCAGTGCGGTAAAAGACACCCAAATGAGCGAAGGCTCAAAAACCGTACAGTCTTTGCAGATGAATGTGGCGATTACACATGGAAACTCAGGCGGACCGCTGCTAAACTCTCATGCAGAGGTGGTGGGCATCAATTCCTTTGGTTCGGATGAAGCATATACCATAAACGGTGCAGTCAGCATTTCGGAATTATTTAATTCTCTTGATAAAAAAAAGATTCCTTATACAACTTCTTCACAGCAAACTGCCAAGATGATTACGATGATTGTAATTGTGATTGCGGCGGCGGTGATACTGACGATTGTGTTCTTTGTTTTGCGCAAAAAGAGAAAGAACAAGGCAGATGATTCTAAAAAAACAAAGGCTGCTGCTAAAAACAATAATGTTGTGACGCTTGAAGAATATCTGACAGTGCATGACGGGGTTGTTCCTTTTGAAATGGCAGAATATATGCTAGCACCTGTTTTTAAAGAGGCTGCGCAAAAGCATGCTATGGGGATTTCCTTAATCAACATTTCCACAAACAGCATATTGGTGGATAAAGTGCAGAACAGAGCCTTTTTAGCCAATCAACCGACAGAAAAAAACAACGATTACATGGCATTTGAACAATACAAGAAAAATGGACAAATTGGCACGTGGACAGATGTTTATGCACTGGCGGCGGTGCTGTACCGCATGATGTTTGGCGAAGCACCCACAAACCTGATGGATCGTATTGATGACGATACAGAGGTTGTGCAAAAAGTAAATGAAATTTTTGCGGAGCAGGCACAAAAAGATGCGCTTATGGCAGCGCTGTCTTTAAAGATTGAGAACAGACCGCATGATGCACAAATTTTTGCAGATATGATAGGCATAAAAGATGTCGATATGACGGAACTGAACGCATATATGATACAAGAGAAAAATGAGGAAGAATCACCAGATATACAGAAAAAGCCTAAAAAACATTGGAGTAAAACGAAAACGGTCATTCTGATTGTTTGTGCGGTGGTTGTGGCGGGCATTATAATATATGTGAATTATAATATGGGCATGGTGTATATAACAAACAAAGCATATGCGCAATTAGATGCACACAGATATGGAATTGTTTCGCAGACGATTTCAAAAGCACCGCACATGACGCCTGCACTGGAAGAAGCAAAAAAAATTGCAGAAGCAGGAGAATTGCTGGATAATGGTCAGTTTGAAGAGGCACGTGCAGCGTTTAAAGCGCTTGAGGATAATCCAAGAGTTGCAGCGATGGAGATTGACAAAGAGATTGATTACTATATTGCAAGGGATTTATTGACGCAAGGAAAATATGAGGACGCAATCAGTGCTTTTGAGGCTTTGGGGGATTTTAAAGATTCACAGGAAATGATTACTGAAACGAAGTATCGGCAGGCTGAGC
>JAVXBD010000058.1:0-8394 GCA_036660175.1 Christensenellaceae bacterium
AGTTTTGCAGATATTACGGGCTGCTTTTTCATGATATAACCGTCTTATAAAACTATTTTTTCCATGATATAATCGTCCATAAAATAACCGCTGCCGATGTCGGTACATACATTGTCGGTGATGTGAAATCCAAGCTTTTCATAGGCGCTGATGGAAGAATTGGATTTGTTGACGGTGAGCCATATCGAATTTTGATGCAGCCTGCGTGCCTTTTCGCATAATTCGTCAATGATGTCGTGCGCATATCCCTTGCCACGATAGTCCTTAAGCAGATAAAATTTGCTCAAAAACAGCTTGCCAATCGGCTCGTTTGCCTTAATCCCTGCATAACCAATGGGTATGCCTGCGTGTTTGATAAGAAAATATTCATATCCGCCTGCAATGGCAGATTTGATTGCATTTACCGTCTGATATTTTTCCAGCATATATTCAATTTGGTCGCTACTGATGATAGCGGCATAATGTTCACGCCATATTTCATGAGCTAACATAGAAATGGTCAAAAAATCCCGTTCTTTGCGTATGCTTTTTAGAGCCGCCTTCATTTTTTACTCCAGTCTTTAATCAACGCTTCCACGCTTCTATCATAACTTTTTTCTGCATCTTTTGAAAAAAAGCAGGCAGGTATTTGGTTTTTTGTACGATGATAGGCCACGCATTCGCAACAGATTCCTTTGCGTGAGCAGTTGTATGTGCATGGGCAGTCGTGTGCATTGCGTACTTGTTTGCATTCCATAGCTGATTACTTCCTTTTCTTTTTAAAATAGTTTGATAATAGGGAGGCACATTCGTCCTCTAATATGCCGCCAAAAATTTGAGGGGTGTGATTGAGTTTGCCCTCTGATAAATCATATAATGTGCCAAAAGCACCTGCTTTTTTATCATATGCACCAAAGACCACGATGGGAATGCGTGCATTGATGATAGCGCCTGCGCACATGGGGCAGGGTTCTAACGTTACATAAAGCGTGCAGTCCAAAAGCCGCCACGCACCAAGAGCCTTTGCTGCTTGATGAATTGCAAGGATTTCTGCATGATGCAGCGGATTTTTGGTGGTTTCCCGTGTGTTATAGGCACTTGCAATCACGCTACCATTGTGGATAATTACAGCACCGATGGGGACTTCGTCCATCAGTTCTGCTTGTTTTGCCTGCTCAATGGCTTGCCGCATATATGTTTCGTCATACATCATCAGTGCTACCCGTCCTTACTGCGTTTAATAATTTCTGCGCCTGATGATATTGCTCGACTGCCAACTCAAGATAGTAAGCAGTGTTTTGCGTATCCTTCTTATTTTTCGCCTGTATGCTTTGGCATAAAAAAGAAGCGGCGCTCTTATAATAATCGTTAATTATTTTTGTGGTTTCGTCTGGTATTTTAATGGCAGATAAATCTTCCTGTAAGGTTTGCATATCGGCGTGCGCATAGGCTGTGCCTTTGTTGTTGGATACTTTGTTAAAAGCAATTTCCAAACGTGTCACCACATCTAAATCAGTAATTGCATTAAAGTATTTTTCAGCTGCGGAAAGAGAGCAAGCACAAAGCGTACTCACGAATAGAATGCACACAAGAATCATACAAAGTTTTTTCAAAGCAGCTCACCTATCTTTCTTACTATCTATTATACCGAATATTTTGGGGGAATGTATATATTTCGTTGCAATTTTGTCTATTTTTTGATAAAATAATACATGTTACAAAATTATCCTAAGAAATCTGTGGAAGAGTATCGAAGTGGTCATAACGAGCGCGACTCGAAATCGTGTTGGGAGAAATCCCACGTGGGTTCGAATCCCACCTCTTCCGCCAAATAAGAATCCATACAGAATATGGATTTTTTTGTGATATTAGGGGGATTCTAACCCGACGGAAAAGCGTCGTTTTATGAAGGAGCAACGGGCGGATATATTGATAAAAAGGGCAATGTTTTATTTGATGGATTTACGTATGCAGGAGATTTTTCAGAGGGTCTTGCACCCGTTAGAAAAGATGGTATGTGGGGATATATCAACGAAAAAGGTGAGTTTGTTTTAAAATTTCCAGATTTAAAAGAGCCTGATTTATTGAGACCTTTTGAAAACGGCAAAGCGTTTTTTATTGTGAACAATTTGATGGGCGTGATTGATAAAGAGGGGAATGTTTTAGTAGAACCGAAATTCGAGGGAGTTACTTATATTTATGATGATTTGATCGGCGTATATGCACCTACTGCGAGAATATTTCATTATGAAACATTTGATGGGGAAGTCATTGCACCAAAGAACACATAAGAGGTGACATTTGCAAACATTAGCAATAGACCTAAAACGCTCCCTGACATCATGGGGCTTTATAGTGGGAATCATAGGCATGGCGCTTGTGGCTTTTTTTGGTGCTTTTGAGCAGATATTGCCTATCTTGCAGGGGAATATGCAGCAGGTGATGAGCGGTTTTAGCATACAGATATTGCTGTCATCCCTTTCTTCTGATGTGGTGCTTATGACAATGCCGATTTTGTGTGCGATGCCCTATACCGCTGCGTTTTTAGATGAATATAAATGTGGATATTTAAAAGAATATCTGCCACGTACCACAAAAAAAGCATATGTGCAAAGCAAGGTGCTTGCGACCGCTATTTCTGGCGGTCTTGTGCTGTTTGTGGGTATCATCATCACGTATGTGGTGTTTGCGCTGATTTTTACCCCTATCGAGGTCGTGCCGCAAATTCCAAAAGAAATGGTAAACATGCCGCAGACGCTTGATGTTTCATCACAAATAACCTTTACAACGTTTATCTCCAAAGCCTTTGTATTCTTCTTATGCGGAATGCTGTGGTCGCTCGTGGGCGCATTTTTTGCAAGCTTTACGCTCAATAAATATATGGCATATGCCTCTCCATTCATTATCTATTATGTGCTGATTATATTATGTGAGCGGTATTTTACAGAGATTTATATGCTAAACCCAAAAGAGTGGATTGTGCAGGCAAACTTTTGGGCGGGCGGCGTTTTTGGTGTCATGCTGTTTTTGGCAGAGCTTATCATCATCGTGGGAATAGGATACAGCTTATCCATGAAAGGAAGAATAAAATATGTATAGAATTAGGCAGGTGTGGGCAGTTTCTTCCTATAATTTTAGGCAATGGCATAAAAATCCACGGGTCATTATTACCTTTGCATTAGCCTTTATACTATGTTTTTTATTGTCTGATAAAGCTGTAAAATTTGCAGTGGAATATGAAACAACCATGCAGTTAGTAGAAGCATTTGTGTGGACTTTTGGTGATAGCACTTCCATATTGCTGTCGTCTTTGCTACTTGTATTGCTTTTTGCGGATATGCCATTCATATGCGGCGGCACACCTTTTTATTTACTCAGAATCAACCGCAAGGTATGGCTTTTGGGGCAGGTTTTGTATATTGTGCTTGCCACTTTGCTGTATATGGCGTTTATATTAGCGGCAACCTCCATAATCTGTATGCACAATTCCTTTATTGGCAATATGTGGAGCGAAACAGCGGCGATACTTGGATATAGCGGCGCAGGGCAAGCGGTGGCACTGCCCGCATTGGTAAAAACGCTTGAAATGTCTACCCCTTATGTGTGTATGGCAACCATCTTTTTATTGATGCTGCTGTATACGCTTTTGATGGTATCCATCATGCTGGTGGTCAACATACGCAAGGGGCAGCTTTGGGGAGTTATCAGCGTGTTTGCATTTAGCCTTTACGGCTTTTTGCTCAATCCGCAAATCTTTAAACAGATATTCAAGCTTCCTGATGAGCTGATGTATCAGGCAAATGTGGCGGTTGGGTGGCTTTCTCCGCTGAACCAAGCGACCTATCATATGCACAACTTTGGCTATGACCTGCTGCCACGGCTGTGGCAGACGTACCTCATATTTGGCGGATTGATCGTAGGCTGCCTTGTCGTGGCATTGTTTAGCATGAAAAAATATAGTTTTAATTTTAGCGGAACAGAGCAATGAGAGTGGCAAACAAATAGAGCGGTAATGGGAAAAGTGATGATGCAAAAGGAGCGGATAATGAAAGATATTGCAATCAGCGTGCAGCATGTATACAAGGATTTTAATGGTGAAGAAGTCTTAAAAGATGTGCATCATGATTTTGAGACGGGAAAAATACACGGGATAGTGGGCAACAACGGCAGCGGAAAAACGGTGCTGTTTAAGTGTATATGCGGTTTTTTGTTTCCGACGAAGGGCAAGATATTCGTCGACTATGAACAAGTGGGCAAGGACATGGATTTTCCAGATGATATGGGTATCATCATTGAAACACCGGGGTTTTTGCCGAATATTTCGGGGCTTAAAAATCTTCAAATACTGGCATCTTTAAAGAAAAAAATATCTGATAAGGAAGTTGTCCTCGCTATAAAATCAGTAGGTCTTGACCCTTTTATAAAAAAGCACGTGGGGAAATATTCTCTGGGGATGCGCCAACGCTTAGGGATTGCGCAGGCGATTATGGAAAATCCATCGTTATTGATATTAGATGAGCCTTTTAATGGGCTGGATAAGCAAGGTGTGGCGGATATGCGTGAGCTTATCAAGGGGTTAAGAGAGCAAGGAAAAACTGTGCTGCTTGCAAGTCACAATAAATATGATATAGAAGAGCTGTGCGATACGGTGTGCGAGATGGACGCAGGTGTTTTGAGGGTGATAAGATGACAAAAGAAACGGTCATAAGTGTGCGGGACTTGGTTAAAATATACAAGACAAAAAAAGTGAAATTCAAAGCGTTAAACGGTGTGGATTTTGATATTGCTGAGGGAGAATTTGTGGCAATTGTGGGTACATCGGGCAGCGGAAAATCAACACTGCTAAACTTGATGGCAGGACTGGAAAAGGCAACAAGCGGCAGAATTATTGTGCAGGGAAAGCCCGTGCATAAAATGAGCGAAGAAGATTTGGTGGACTTTCGCCTTGAAAACATAGGGTTTATCTTTCAGAATTTTAATTTGATGGATATACTCACAACACTGGAAAACGCCGCTTTTCCGCTTATGCTGAGGGGTGTGCCCATAACAAAACGTGACAAACAGGCAAAGGAGTTGCTGTGCACGTTAGGACTTTCACAACATTTGGAGCATAACCCAGACGAGCTTTCGGGCGGACAGCAACAGCGTGTTTGTATTGCTAGGGCGCTTATCACAAACCCGAAGATTGTGTTTGCAGACGAGCCTACGGGAAACCTTGACAGCGAAACCGCAGAGCAGATTATGGAACTTTTAAAGGAAATTGTAAGCAAGGGCACCACGCTGATACTTGTGACCCATGACATAGAAAAAGCAAAAAATGCGGACAGAATCATACATATTGCCGACGGCATGATATCGAGAATAGAGGAGAACAAATCATGAAAAAGTTATTACCAGTGTTACTGACCTTGATGATAATACTTGGGGGAATGCAAACGGTATTTGCGGCTGAACCGCCAACACCAACTGCCATTCCGACACCACCGAGCGTGCAGCAAAACGCACTTGCGATTGACAATCTGAACACATACAGCGGCATGGATAAACCATATAACAATGGATATATTCCGCTTGTACAGAATGGAGCTGCACGGCTGGTACTGCCCTTGACATCATCACAGCCGCTGAATGGAAATACGGTAAAAGTAACGGTAAACTTGGGAGAACCATCTACCTCTCCTTTTGTTTTTGGCAATTATGACACATCTGTAACGCTGCAAAGCAACACTGTGAGCGGCGGCGGCACGGTGGATTCGTATTTGATCGACCTCAATCTGCCACTGACGCAAAGAAGAAAAATGGGCAGATACCCTGTGGTACTGAATGTGTCGGCACAAGCGCAAGACACGACATCTGTTACTCAGAGTTTTACTTTGTTTGTCACCATAACAGACGGCATTGACCCAGATGCCACGCCAAGCCCCACACCAGCACAGCCCACACCCACACCAGTGCCCTCAGAAGCGCCGATTCCACAGGCAAAAGTCATAATTAGTAATTACAGCATTACCCCATCTCCTGCTATGGCTGGCGAAGAATTCGTATTGAGCGTTACCTTTCAAAACACAAGCGAAAGCCAAAGCCTAAGCAACGTAAAGATTACCGCAAAGGGAGAAACTACTGATGTGATACCGAGCGGCGACAGTTCCTTTTACTTCAAAAAAATAGGAAAAAACGAGAGTTTTGATGTTGATGTGAAGATGATGGTGAGGCAGGACGTCAAGCCTGTTCCACAAAAGGTATTATTTAAAATAGAGTACGAAAACGCAAAGGCGACTGCTTTTTCTGCTGATGAGGAAATCGTGGTGCAGTTAAAGCAGCCAATCAGAATAGCATACGACCCGCCTAAAATCCCTAAAGAAGTAAACGCAGGCGATACTATTTCTGTATCTGTTAATGTTCTGAACATGGGAAAAGGCATTTTGTATAATGTACGCATGATGTTAGAGGCGCAAGGAATTATCCCCGACAGCAGTGCCTTTATCGGAAATATGGAAAGCGGCACTTCTAAAAAGGGTGATATTTATGCGTTTATTGGGACGATGAACATGACAGAGGGTAATAGTAATGAAAAATATGGACAAACCTCGGGCAATATCACAATAAGCTATGAGGATGAATATGGACAGGAATATAAGGAAGAAATTCCGTTTAGCACTACCATCAATCCACCTGTCATTGCCCCTGCACAAGAAGTGGAAGAAGAAAAACCGCAAACCCAAAGCCAATGGTGGATTTCGGTCATCATTGCAGGAGGGATTATTGCGGCAATTGTTTTGGTTTTAAAATATCTCAAGAAGAAAAAACAAAGGGAATATGAAAATGAAGACACTTGATTTACTTCGCTTAGCGGCAATCGGTTTGTGGCGAAAACGCAGCCGTACATTTTTAACGGTGTTAGGAGTCATCATTGGCACTGCTTGTATTGTGTTGATGTTTGCGATTGGCTTATCCAACTACAATCAATTTAACGAAAATATTACGCAAAATCAGAGCCTGACAGAAATAACCATCAATCATTACAGTAATTCACAGCTAAGCGGCGGAGGAATTACGGACAGCACCATTTCATCGATTAAAAATATTGAGGGCGTTGCCGCTGTTTCGCCTGTGATAACGATGCCTGTTACCATAAAAAGTGGAAAATATACTGCCAATATGCAGCTTATGGGGGTGGACGGCAAGTTGATTACTGAGAAATATAAGGAGGGTAAACCATATCAGCCAAATGGCAGTGTCGCCTCGCTAGTGCTGGGGAGTGAAGCCACAAAGCAGTTTATGCAAGAGGATAATCCTGTGAATTATTGGGAGGTTCAAGACTATACACCAGATATTGATTGGCTGAATGCAAACATGACATTGGAGTTGGGGTATCCGCAAATGGAGGATATGCCGAGTTCAACGGTGTATATGGCGAGTGTATCGGGCATTCTTGATACCACGCAGCAAAGCCAAAATGCATATTCTTCGTATATTGATTTAGAAGTCGCCAAAAGAATGATTATGGAAAACAGAGAGCTGGCGGAAAAACTGGGGTTGAAGTTAGGCAGTTATAGCACCGCTATCATTCAGGCAGATAGTATTGACAATGTACAAAATGTGCTTGCGGAAGTAAAAAAATTAGGGTTTGAAACATATAGCCCCACAGAGTGGATTACCCAAATGCAGGAAGAACAAGGCAGACAGCAAGGTCAGCTTTTTGCCATCGGGTTTATCTCCCTGTTTGTGTCCGCAATTGGCATCGCAAACACCATGTATGCGAGCATTTTAGAGCGTCGCAGAGATATTGGTGTGATGAAAGTAGTGGGTATGAAAATACGAAAAATCCGCAGACTGTTTTTGGTGGAATCGGCATTTATAGGGCTAATCGGTGGGTTAATCGGCATCGGCATCAGCTATATCATTGCTCTTGCGATTAACACAGGCACAGGGCAAACCACGTTTTTGGGCATGTACTTTAATGAAGGCATGAAAGTTGAGATTCCATTTTGGCTTTCTTTGGGGGCGGTTGGCATTGCCATAGCGGTGGGCATACTGTCGGGCATTTATCCTGCAAGCAAAGCAACAAAGCTAAGCCCGTTAGAGGCGATGAGAAGCGGAAAGTAAAAGTGCAAAAGAGCTGTTCTGTGTGCCTGCCGCATCATTTAGGGTAACCCAAAATTGAATGCGAAATCAATAATGAGGGCGTATTTGTGGATACAACATCTATGACAGAGGACGGGAGTGGTTTTACCCAAGATAACCAGCTATAGTAAGTATAGTTGCTCTAACATCCGTAAACTATTGATACTACCGTATAACGATTTGTCAGAAAGGTGTGCATTGTATCAAAATTATCAGCATTTGCACAAATAAACTGCCATCTATTGATAAAAAATAGATGGCAGTTTTGTATAAAATCACAAAAAAGGATCT
>JAVXBD010000059.1:0-8353 GCA_036660175.1 Christensenellaceae bacterium
CGGAAGAAAGAGGAATGAGTGAGTGACAAAAAACGGGGTCCCCACACGAGCCCAACGAAGTGGGTCGAGGAGGGAAAGTGACGACAGACAGAATAAAATGCAAAATCAATAGGTATCGTAATGGATACGAAAATCGTCAAAACTTGTGTGGGGGTGCGGATGCTCCGCAGGAATGCCCAGCGAAATAATGCTGAACGGAATAATCTCGTTTGGGATATGAAGTGCATTGCGTACACCGCTCATACCATCTTTGGTGGGATAGCAGCCAAGCCATACACCTCCTAAGGATAAACCCTCGGCGGCAACCAGTATGTTTTGGGTGGCGGCGGCACAGTCCTGAACAAAAAAGTCCGTTATGCTACTCTTATAGTCTTTCAGATTTGCAACTACCACAATTGCCAAATCGGCGTGCGTTAGCATTTTCCAATAGACTCTGATGTCTGCAAGCTTTTTTAAAAGCGTTTTATCCCGCACTACAATAAACTCATAAGGACGGGAATTGTGTGCGCTGGGGGCAACCATTCCTGCCTGTAAAAGCTGATGAACAAGTTCGTCTGGTATTTTTTCGCCTGTATAAGCACGTACACTGCGGCGATTCATTACACAAGAAATCATAGCAATCAAACCTCCCTATTTTGTGAATGTTACTATCTTTATTATACAACAGATTACAAAAACAAAAACATTTATTTTGCTTTGCTTAAAAAATGGTGATTTATTTACTTAGACGGTCGTATTTGATATAATAAACATAAGGATTGGCTCAGGAGGCTTTTATGAAAAAAGCGAAATTGATAACGAATGCGATTTTTTCATCTTTTTTGATTGTCAGCGGTGTCTTTTTGATTTTTTTTCCATTGGAATTGATGGATATACTTGCAGTAGTATTGGGTATTTTGTTGATGATACTTGGGAGTATCAGGGTGAAGCTGTTTCTGCTTGGACGTGAAAGCAGCACACCTGTTACCGTTATTACGCTGGTGTCGGGGCTGTTAATCCTTGCTGGCGGTATTTTGCTGATGGTTTTTCCTGGTGTGATTGATGAAGCAGTGCGCATTGCGCTTGCGGTATGGACATTCTTTTTGGGCGGCATTCAGCTGCTGACGGCTTATGCTTATTATTCAACAAATGGAAAAAGGTGGATAAAGGCACTGATTTGGGGGCTTGTAACCGTTGGATTTTCTATTGTAGTATTTACCAATCCGAAGATTTGGCTGCTTGTTTTATCAACAGTAATTGCCGCTTATTGTATCTTGCTGGGTATTGCGGGCTATATGCGGCTGTTTGTTATGATTAACCGAAACAATAAAAAACGCAGGAACATTTCTATGCCGCTGTGGCTGGAGATTTCACTGCCAAAGACAACCTTGCAATGGATTAAATCCACTGTTGGTGGAGATGAACCGCAGGAGTATTTTACCAATCAAACCATTCCGCATAAAGAAACGGCGATTGAAGTACTGATTCATTTATCAGATTTTGGCACAAATGCGTTAGGGCATGTGGATGTGGTGATAGATGGGCAGGTTTTTAGCTATGGAAACTATGACCGCTCCAAATCCAATGTCAAGTTGTTTGGGCTTTTTTGGGATGGTGTTTTTGCTGTTTGTGAGCGTGACCGCTATATCAAATTCTCGTTAGAGCAGGCACGAAAAACGATTATCTGCTATACGTTACAGTTAGATGAGCATGATCAGCAGACGCTCAAAGAAAATGTTGCGGAGTTTTTAAAAAATTGTGAGCCATGGTCGCCAGAAGATCCAAAAAGAAATGGCTATGCAAATGGACTAAAAAAAATAGATGCGAAGCTTTTTAAGGTTATCAAGGGAAAATTTAGGACTTATTTTATGCTCAATACGAACTGTGCGCTATTGGCAGAAGATTTTTTTGAAGGAACAAGCATTCCTAAGGCACGTGCATTTGGCGGGACGATTACGCCTGGGTGCGTCTTGTCGCTGTATGAAAACGAGCTAAAACGCAAGGGAAGTTCTGTTGTGAAGCGCTCTCTTTATATCAGTGAGCGGCTGCTTTATGCAGAACGGGAACAGGGCAGGCATGTGAAGCGTGAACTTGCCGATTTACACCAATATGTAGAACACGAAATCAGCATACAAAAGTTAAATAACAGAGAAGAAAAATAGTGGTTTCTGTTTGCAAATAAACGGCGGTGCATTTATAATAGAAGAATAGAAATGACAGTATCAGAGGAGCATTCATGATAAAACTTGAAATCACACAGGAATCAGATGGATATAAAGTAACGCAATGCGTGGCGGCATATTTGCCAGAGCTGCAATCGCTGAATTTAAAGAAAATGATGCGGTCGGGAGATATTAAATTAAATGGATACCGCATCAAGAAGGACTTTGCAGTAGAAGACGGAGATGTCATTGAAGTTTATATGCCAGTGGAATACGAGCGTTCTGCCACGCTTGATATTGTATATGAAGATAAAAATCTTATCATCTTAAACAAACAACCGGGAACGGTGGTCGCTGGAAATGTCGACGAGAATACTCCAGAGCTTATGTCGATGGTGATCAATTATTTAAAAGGCAAACAGGAATATTCAGAAAAATCAGGCTGTATTCCCTTTGCGTGCTTTAAATTAGACATTTTTACGGGCGGATTGGTGATGTTTGCAAAAAACGGAGATATTTTTGAGTTTGTGCGTGAGGCAATTGCACAGCGGCGCATCAAACGGACTTTTGAGGCGATTATCAAAGGCAGACCAGATTATGATAGGGGCGAATTTCAGCATTTTTATGTGAAGGACAGCGATGAAAAGTACCGTGTTTCCAATACGAAAATCCGTGGCGCTGTGCCGATTTATACAAAATATAATGTCCTAAAATCAAATGATATTTACAGTTTTGTAGAGATAGAACCTGTAACACAGTATGTAAATCAGGAACGTGCGCATATGGAGGCGGCAGGTTTTCCGATTTTGGGAGATGCGATTTATGGAGAGCCAAAACTGAATAAAAAATTAGGCATTAAATATCAAGCACTTTGGGCAACAAAAATTGAATTTACAACAGGTGTGAACAACGTTTTGGAATATCTGAATGGGAAACAAGTGCGAACAAGAGATGTTAATTTTCCAATTGTAAATTTAGAAGAATAAATTCCAAGGGAAATAAGAGGGCGGCGGGCAGCAAAAAGTCAGCCGTTCTTTTTTTGTGGGGTGAAGAAAACTCAGCTCAAAAGCCCATAAGCACAGACCAGATGCAGGCAAACCACCATAACGTTTGTCGCCGACGAGCGAAGCACCACGGCTTGCAAACTGCACCCGAATCTGATGCGATCTGCCCGTTTTCAAATTGATTTTCAATAAAGAAAAACCGTCTTTTTGGGAAAGCACTTCATAATCAAGTACGGCAATTTTTGCACCCAGAGCTTTTGAGTCTACCACTCTTGAGGTGTTGGACTGTGCGTCTTTTAAAAGATAATCGGTAAGTGTGCCGCTACTATTTAAAAGAGGGGAAGAAATGACTGCATAATAGGTTTTTAAAAACTCTCCGTTTTTCATTTGCCATGCAAGCCGTGCCGCCGCTTTTGAAGTGCGTGCAAACACCATCATGCCTCCAGCAGGGCGATCCAATCGATGAACAAGTCCGATGTATGCCTCGCCAGGTTTGTTGTATTTTTTGCGTACATACGTTTTGATTTGACTTAAAAAATCGTCATCACCCGATATATCCGACTGGGAAAGTAAATTCTGAGGTTTTACCGCAGCGATGATATGGTTATCCTCATATAGTATGTTCATTTTTGCCACCGTGTTGTTGTACCGCATGGAAGCAGCACCTTTTGATTTTGCACAGGCAGACATAAATCACCAGCCTCAATTTTACCTTGCGGCAGGCATATTTCAAGTATATTTTGACAGACCACAGCACTTAAACCAGTGGTGTAGGAATTGATGATAAAAAACAGTGGTGTATCGGATAACAACTTTGAGGTTTCCATTACCAAATCAAAGAGATTGTTTTCTGCCTTAAAGATATTCCCATCAGAACCCCTACCATAAGACGGTGGATCCATAATAATAGCATCATATTTGTTTCCTCGGCGCTGCTCACGCAGTACAAATTTTAGACAGTCGTCCGCAATAATGCGTACAGGACAATCGTCTAAGTGGGATAATGCAAGGTTTTCCTTTGCCCAGCCATTCATGCTTTTTGCGGCATCAATGTGCGTAACCGCTGCACCTGCCGCTGCACAGGCAAGCGTTGCACCGCCCGTATATGCAAACAGGTTTAAAACTTTGGGCGGAGTAGCACAAGCCTTTATTTTTTGCATCATAAAATCCCAGTTGCATGCCTGCTCAGGAAAAAGCCCCATGTGCTTAAACCCCGTAGGGTGTATTTGAAAAGTCAGGTCTTTGTATCGAATTGCCCATCGATCTTCAAATTCTTTAAAATAGTTCCATTCGCCGCCGCCATGAGAGCTTCTTTTATATGCAGCATGCTGCTTTTCCCACAGCAAAGGCTGCTGTTTTGCCCAAATCACTTGTGGATCGGGACGGGAAAGTATAATATCTCCCCATTTTTCAAGCTTCATGCCGTCGCCAGTATCCAAAATAGTATAATCCATAAATTCGTCTGTAACAAACATTGTGCTACCTCATTTCTTTTCTCTGTTTATTTTATCATACAACGTTTTTTTATGCTATAATAGATACGATATTTGTAGAAAGCGGAGAATGATTATGAAAATCAAAGCGTATGCAAAGCTAAATTTAGCATTAAACATTGTGAAAAAGCGTGCAGACGGTATGCACGAGTTGGATATGATAATGCAGAATATTTCTCTTTATGATGAAATTGATTTGCAAAAATCAGAAACGTTGTGTATATCGTTTGAAAAGCTGCGGGTAGGGGAAAATAATACCGTATCAAAAGCGGCACAGTTGTTTTTTGATGCCACAAAGATAGAAGGCAGAGCCATTGTAAAAGTGGTCAAGCATATCCCATCGCAGGCTGGGTTGGGCGGTGGCAGCAGTGATGGTGCGGCGGTGCTTAACGGACTAAACAGGCTGTATGATGCAAAACTAAACGTACAGGAGCTGAAAAGTTTGGGCATAAAAATCGGTGCAGATGTTCCGTTTTTTATAGAGGGCGGATGTATGTGTGCGCAGGGCATAGGCGAAAGACTTTTTCCAATCAAGAACGAATGTGATTTTTCGTATTTGCTTGTCAAGCCAAAAGAGGGCATATCAACAGCGCTTGCCTATCAAAAATATCACGAATTACCTGCCGAAAAAGTAAATATGGACGCAGTGGTAGAGGCTCTTAGTACCGCTAATTTTCAAAAATACTTTGAAAACGCAAAAAATTCTCTTTCCAATGCAGGGATTGCATTATGCCAAAAGGTTCAGCAGTACCTTGATGAGTGCTATACGCTTGGGGCAAAGTTTGCCATGATGACGGGAAGCGGAAGCTGTATTTTTGCTATATTTAAAGAAAAACACACGCTGCAAAAAGCATACGAGTGTTTTAAAAATCAATCGGTCTATTGTGAGATTGTCCATAACGAGCAGGCAGGCTACACTATGCCATGATGTATGAGGCGTGCTTATTGATGTAATCCTCAAGCACATGGTGCATGAGCGTTTGCCCTGCTTGGTTTGGATGAATGCCGTCCTCGCAAATAAAATCTCTATAATTATCCTGCGTCAAAAACGCACTGCGCACATTGATAAAGCGTGTATCTGTATTATGAGCGACTTTTTCAATGATGTAAGAATACTTTTCCTGCCACCAATAAATCTTGGAAATATCACGCAGCCACTCTAAAATATTGTTTGCACGGTCACGGTCACCTTTGGTAAACCAGTGAAAGTATCGGTCTGCATCAAGCGGTGGAAGATTCATCAATACAGGAATTTTATGACGCTGTTTCACATTTAAAACAAGCTTTTTGAGATTTTGCTCAAATTTTGCGGCCAAGGTGTTTGGCAGATGTTCCTCTAAGGGTGTTTGTGCAACCTCGTCCCAGTTATAATCACAGTCGTTTCCGCCGTATTCAATCAAAACCAAATCGGCATTAAGCTGTTCGTTTTTGTCCAAAATATTTTGCCAGTGGCTTGTGGTCATGCCAAATTTAGAAAGATTGGTCACCTTAGCCAAAAGCTTATCGGAAATCGTCTTGATAAATCCTTCTTTGGAAAAGAAATATCGCTTTTTTTCGGGATTAAGGAGTACACCCTTTGCGACAGAATCCCCCAGCACAATAATAGATTTTATATCCGACATAATTTCTCCATTTCTAACTCTATGCTATCAATTTTAGCCTGTTCTGTATATTTTGACAAGTGTTTTGTTGAAATATCTCGTTAAAATCGTTATAATAGATAAAAGTGCAGTAAAAAAGAGGTACAAGTTTTTTGAGAAGAAATGTAAATGGTTCAAAACCAAAACCAGAATCAAAATTTAGATATATCAACAAAAAGGCAATTTTAATTTTGCTGGCGGTGATTGTGGCAGTGATTGTTGTGATAGCTGTGGTTTCTAATGTTGCGACCAAGCAGAAATTTGAGGCGAGCTTTGTGGAAACAAGAGATACCATCAGAATTGGGCTACGCACAGATATTGCGGGCTTTGGCGGAATTGGTGCGGACGGGCAGATTACAGGATTTGACAAAGATTATATTGATATGCTTTTTGCAGAGCTTTTGGGCGAAAAAGCAAAACTGTATGAGTATATTCCGACAACCTCACAAGATGCGGCAGGCTCTATCAAATATGGCGAGATTGATATTGCAATGGGGCTGATGACGCCCGATGTGGATAAGACCAAAGGCTTTTTACTGACAAAGCCATATTATACGGACGATGTGGTGGTGGTGGTAAAGGGAGATTCACGGTTAGATAAGCTATCTAATATGGACGGCGGAAAGTTAGGGATTCTTTCAAACGCAATCCCGATTGGACAATTGGAGGATTATCTAAAATCAAAGGGAATGGAATATGAGGTTCTTAGATATTCAGACTATGAAAGTGCGAAAATGGACCTCACAAACGGTACTGTCAATGCGATGGTGATGCCAAATGCCATTGCAAAACAGTTTGCGGGATTTCGGATTTTGGCAGAGCCGCTTTATCAGGTAGGATATAGCATCATGTTGCCTACGGGGCAAGCGGCAGTGGAAAGCGAATTTAGTAAAATTGTAGATCAATTTGAAAAAGATGGCACAACAGATGGCCTAAAAGCAAAATGGGGATTGTAAGGTTTCCAATAAAATGTTTAGCACTGTATAAAAGAGGGTATTATAAAAGGGTAGGTAGGGAATCATGCTTTTCTGATAAAATAGTCTGATATTGACAATTTGACAAGAAGTGTGTTATGATAAGAAAGGTGAAGAATCTAATTTTCATCAAACCTACAAATATATAGAAAAAGGAGGACGATGAAGTGAAAATCAAAAATATTAGCGAACCTCAGAAGTTTTTTGAGTTGCTCAAGGATTGCAAAGGCAAGGTTGAGTTGGTTACTTCAGAGGGAGACAGGCTCAATCTGAAATCAACACTATGTCAATACATTGCATTAACACAAATGTTTAAAGATGCGCAGATTGACGAGTTAGATTTAATTGTATCTGAGCCGGAAGATTTGAATCTCTTGCTAAACTATTTGGTAAGAGGCTAAAAACCTTTTGAACTGATGAGGTTGTAGTTTTTTAGACTATAACCTTTTTTTTGTCCTTTTATTGGGGAAAAGGGCGGCTTTTTTGGCGGGAATGATTCACCGTGTATGTTAGGCTATCGTTTGTATTTGGTAAAGAAAGTGCTAATTTTTTAAATCATCAGGATACATAAAAAAATCATTTTGCATATTCGCCATAAAAATACTATATTTATGTTATACAGAAATCTGCTTGTATACGCAATGATACTATTTGTATGGTGGGTAAACCAATGAAACAATCATAAGAATGAAGAGCGAAGCAGGGAATATCGGCAAGAATGTAGAAAAATGCAAGTGGCGTTCTATAAAATGCAATTTACATAGGAAACGAAAGATTGAAAATCTAATTCAGAAAGGCTGATTCGAAGTAATGTTGCACAATGCCAAGGAGCATCGCTTTTTTTTGGAGATTTATAAAACAAAGAAATATAAGCAAAACCACCAAACAGTTCATCATTTTGATGAGGTTGGCGGTTTTTTTGTCAAGTTTTTGTGGAGTGGTTAAGCATATCAGTTTCGAACCAATGCGTCTGAAACAAAGTCTTTTTGTCTGCTAAATCGTTGGTGTTGCTCCGAATAGCCGTAGCTAAGGCGAGCGAGGGTAACACAGCCATGCGGAAAAATTCTTTATTTGAAAACCGTATCGTTCGAGTCTGGTATG
>JAVXBD010000060.1:0-8296 GCA_036660175.1 Christensenellaceae bacterium
AATCCCGCTGCTCTCATCTCCCTTTTTTATATGTTACAAATTGTCTTACCCCAGCATTTGACATAGTGCCGCATTTTATTTATTTCTATGTCTTTCATATCCAGCAATTTTGCCAAAAAAATCTCATTGCACCACAACATTCTCCCCTTGCAGGGTTTTGTGCCGCAACTTTAGTCTGCAGATTTTGAAGCATTATGCTTTTCTCACTCCCAAATTTTTAGTATAGAGCCAAAAAAAGACGCACCCCCTCAAGAATGCGTCTTTCGTTTTGATTTTTTTATTTGTCTTGTGCCAAGTCTTTGTAGTAAGCCAATCTTTCTTTTGCCTCACCTGCTGCTTTTTCAAACAAACCATCTGCTGTTTCTGGGAACATTTTTTGCAGTGTTTTATAACGTGTTTCACTTGTGATGAACTCGATATAATCAGCAGTAGGTTCTTTTGAATCAAGCGTAAACGGATTTTTACCCTGCGCTTTTAAGTCAGGATTAAATCTGTATAACGGCCAGTAACCAGCCTCAACCGCACGTTTTTCTTCAAGCTGTGTTTTGCCCATGTTGATACCGTGGTTGATACATGGCGAGTACGCAATGATAAGTGACGGGCCAGCATAAGCCTCAGCCTCAAGCATCGCTTTTAGCAATTGACCTTGGTTTGCACCCATTGCAACACTTGCAACATATACATAACCATAAGTCATAGCAATTGCGCCTAAGTCCTTTTTCTTTACTTTTTTACCAGATGCCGCAAATTTTGCAATTGCGCCTGTTGGTGTTGCTTTTGAAGATTGACCGCCTGTGTTTGAATACACTTCTGTATCCATAACCAAAATATTTACATCTTCGCCAGATGCAATTACATGGTCAAGACCGCCATAGCCAATATCATATGCCCAACCGTCACCACCGAAAATCCAGATGGATTTTTTAATCATCAGGTCTTTTTGAGCAAGAATTTCTCCATAGCAGTCACATTTTGAAGCACAAGCTTCCAATACAGGAAGCAATGCCGCTGTTGCGGTTTTTGAATCTTCGCCATGATCTGCCGCTTCTAACCATGCACTCAGTGCTGCTGTTGCATCTGCATCAACATTTGCAGCAATGGACTGCTTCACCATATCTTTGAGTGCCGCACGTCTTTGTGCAAATGCAAGATTGATGCCGTATCCAAACTCTGCATTGTCTTCAAACAGCGAGTTTGCCCATGCCGGACCTTTGCCTGCATCGTTTACTGTATACGGACAGGTTGGAGCGCTGCCGCCATAAATAGAGGAACAGCCTGTTGCGTTTGAAACCGTCATTCTGTCACCAAACAACTGTGTAACCAGTTTGACATATGGTGTTTCTCCACAGCCAGCACAAGCACCAGAGAACTCAAATAATGGTTTTTGGAATTGGCTCTCAGGAACAGTGTTCTTTTTCAGTGCAATCTTAGGTTCTTTAAGTGCCGCCGCAAATTCCCAATTTTTCGCCTGCACTGGTTCTTGCTCTACAAAAGGTTTCATAACAAGTGCTTTTTGCTTTGCAGGGCAAACCTGTGCGCAGTTTCCGCAGCCTGAACAATCAAGCGGAGAAACCTGCATACGATAGTTGTAGCCATCTTTGCCACGAGCCGCTTTTGTTTTGAAATCAGCAGGCGCATTCTTCAGATCTTCGTCAGAAACGAGGAACGGACGAATTGCCGCATGAGGACAAACATAAGAGCATTGATTACACATGATACAATTATCAATATCCCATGAAGGAACGTTGACCGCAATACCACGTTTTTCATATTTTGTTGTGCCAAGCGGAGCAAATCCACGAGGATCAAATGCCGAAACAGGCAGGCTGTCGCCTTTTTGTATCAGAATTGGATGTACAAAATCACGGAAATAATCGTTATCTGGAACAGCAGCAAGTGCCGCACCATCTTTTACAGTTTCCCAAGACTGCGGATATTTTACTTCTGCAACACTCATGCCAGCATCAACCGCTGCATAGTTCATGTTTACAATATCGTCGCCTTTTTTACCGTATGATTTTTTGATTGCTTTTTTCATATAGTCAATGGCATCAGCCTGTGGGATTACGTTTGCGATTTTAAAGAAAGCCGCCTGCATAACCATGTTTGTTCTGCCGCCCAGACCAATTTCGCCTGCAATTTTGATGGCATCAATGTTATAGAATTTGAGTTTCTTTTTCGCAATGATGTTCTTCATGAAAGCAGGAAGCTCGCTGTCCATATCTGCATCGCTCCAAGGAGAATTTAGCAGGAATGTACCGCCCTCTTTGATTCCTTCCAAAACGTCATAACGAATTACATAAGACGGATTGTGGCAGGCAACCATATCAGGCTGGTCAATGAGGTATGCCGACTGAATCGGTGTTTTACCAAATCTCAAATGAGAAACGGTGATACCACCCGATTTTTTACTGTCGTATGAGAAGTAGCCTTGTGCATACATATCGGTGTGATCGCCAATGATTTTGATGGAGTTTTTGTTTGCTCCAACCGTACCATCTGCACCAAGTCCATAGAATTTCGCACTAAACATACCTGCTGGAGCAGAGTTTACAATTTCTTTAATTTCTAAAGAAGTATGCGTTACATCATCGTTAATACCCACTGTAAAGTGGTTTTTAGGAGATGCGGAAATCATATTATCATAGACCGCTTTCACCATAGATGGTGTATATTCTTTAGATCCCAAACCATATCTGCCTGCAAGCACTTTTACATGCCTTTCAGCCTCAAACAATGCCGTTACACAATCTTCGTATAGCGGTTCGCCCAAGCTGCCTGGCTCTTTTGTTCTGTCAAGCACTGTAATGGTCTTTACAGATGCAGGAATCGCATCAATAAATGCAGATGCGTCAAATGGTCTGTAAAGTCTAACTTTCAATACGCCGACTTTTTCGCCTTTTGAGGTTAAATGGTTGACTGCTTCTTCTTCAACATCACAGGACGAACCCATCGAAATAATGATATGTGTTGCATCTTTAGCGCCAACATAATCAAATAAATGATACTGTCTGCCAAAATTCTTTGCAAAGTCATTCATAACTTCCTGTACGATTGCAGGAGTAGCATTGTAATATTTGTTTGCTGCTTCTCTATTTTGGAAATAGATGTCTGGGTTTTGTGCAGTGCCTTGCTGATGAGGATGATCAGGGTTCATGCCTCTTGCACGGAAATCTGCGATTGCATTCCAGTCTGTCATTTTTCCAAGTGTTTCATAATCAAGCATTTCGATTTTGGAAACTTCGTGTGAAGTTCTAAAGCCATCAAAGAAATGCACAAAAGGAATTTTTGCTTTTAGAGTAGAAAGATGTGCGATTGCCGCCATATCCATTACTTCCTGAACGGAAGCTGATGTTAGCATTGCAAATCCTGTTTGACGAGCCGCCATCACGTCTGCATGATCACCAAAGATGGAAAGTGCGTGTGCCGCCAAAGCTCTTGCCGTAACATGAAAAACGCAAGGCAATAATTCGCCCGCAATTTTGTACATATTTGGAATCATCAAAAGCAATCCTTGCGACGCTGTAAAAGTAGAAGTCAGTGCGCCAGCCGCAAGTGAGCCATGAACAGCACCTGCTGCGCCTGCCTCTGACTGCAGCTCTGAGATTTTCATTGTCTGACCAAAAAGGTTTTTCCTGCCCATTGCAGCCCATTCGTCACAGGACTCTGCCATTGGGGAAGATGGAGTGATTGGATAGATAGCACCGACATCTGAGAATGCGTACGCAACATGTGCGGCGGCGGTATTACCATCAATTGTTTGTTTTGCCATGAATAGTGACCTCCTAATTTTATATACTGAAAACTTTATACCAGTTTCGGTTTGAAACTCCAAAGCGATTACTGAAGCGGTTTTAATCAAATGATGTACTTATCGTATGATAAAACACGCTTATGTTGTTTGCTTTAAAACCAAAACAAATATTGATACATAACAAGTATGTATGACATAACATTTTAATTATATAGGTTTGTGAACAAAAAATCAAGGTGAAAAGAGCAGTTTATGGGATTTTAACAGAATCAAAACAATACAAAAAAGTCTGACCTTTTTATCAATTGCAAAAGGCAGACCGTAAGAAACAGAGAGAAACATCTTTTAGCGCTGTTGTGAACCGCTGATTGCGCCCTTCTTTGATTTTTGAGAATCTTCAGAAGAAACGGTCGACACCGCATTTGTAAGCACCTCTTTTGCCGCATCGCCAAAATCGCTCAAAGGAGATTGCTCTCCTCTCATTTTTACGTGAACAATCGGCGCACGTCTATATGCTTTTTTAAAAGCTTTGCGCTCTTCCATCGGCACAATTGTTTTCCCATGAAACGAGATATGCGGAATGGCACTTTGCAATACAGAAATATGCTGCCCTTCAAAAATATATGAATCACATAACGACATCAGACGCAGACTTTCCTTGATAGATTTATCAATCAGATAAAAATATTTGCCGTAATCGTGTGCATCTTTGATTTCGTCGACGTCTTTATAAAGCATTGAAATTAAATCAAGCGCCATAAACATTCCACGGAATTTTATCCATGCAATCTGCCCTTTTGTGGGATTTATCAGCTTTTTATTAAACTTCGCATGATACCTGTATGCTGTTTGATAAGGTGTCTTTGACAGTTTAAAACGTGGATATACTTTTTTTGCAACTGCTTTTAAAAGCGTATCAATCTCGCCCGTTGTTACAAGCGAATCCAGTACGAATTTTTCTTTATCATAGTTTTTTGCATCAATCCCTGCACGATTGGCAACCATCACATCAAGATCATACTCGATATAGTTATGTGTCTTAATAGAATGGCTGTCTGCATTGACATAAGGATGCAGCAATTTATCCAAACAATAATGCGTGATGTAGCCATACAGATAGGCAAGCATTTTATCATTTTCGTTTTGTTTGATGTATTTTGCACATTCACAAAAGAACTTTTGGGTACGGGCATAATGAAGTGCCCAGCCAAAAAGCTTCATGCGTGTGCCTACCCACACCGAATAATATTTATACAAATAGAAATAATCGCCGCCCTGACTGCCTGAATAATAAGCGTCGATATTCTCCGTAATGATTTTTTTCATACGCGGGTTTTCTATTTTTTCCAATACTTTATCAGCTGTTATAATATGTGTTAGTATTGCCGGCATAAACTCTCCCCATCTATTTTCTTAATGATGATACAAATAGCAATGCGGTTCGTGCGCTTCTATGATACCAATACTCTGCATAAAGGATTCGCAGATTGTTTCACCCACAAAAGAAAAATGATATTTTTTTAAAGCGAGCAGCAGCTTATTTGGTTCTTTAAAGCTGTAAATAAACCGAAAAAAGCTTTCATACTCTAAAATCACTTCAAGCACACGCTGTGCATTATTGCGCACAGAAAATATTTTTCGCTTGTTTTTGATAATTTCATCGTCCTGCATAAGCGAAAGTAAATATTCATCGCTTAAAGATGCACATTTTTGAATATCAAAATCAAAAAACGCTTTGCGTAAAGAATCTCGTTTTATCAGTACAGTCCGCCACGACAGCCCTGCCTGAAACCCTTCAAGACACAGCTTCTCAAAAAGAGAATGATCATCTGTCTTGATTTTTCCGTATTCGTTATCGTGATAATTGATGAGCAGCTCATCATTTGCCCAGCCACATCGTTTGAGTTCTTTTTCCATGGTTCTTTTCAGGAATCTCTGTCCATTTTTTTGTGAATCGTCACAGATCTTTTTCATTTCAATATTTTTCATACTCTATATATTAACACAATTTATATATTTAGTGTTAATAAAATTTGAATTTTATGTTAATATTAAGAAAAGAGAAAGAAGTGAGGTACTTTTGATGAATCAATATTGGAGTGAAAAAGCAAAGACGCTTACGCCATATACAGCAGGAGAACAGCCCCAGCAAAAATTGATTAAGCTGAATACAAACGAAAATCCATATGAGCAAAGCCCCAAAGTTTTAGAGGCAATAATGGACGCTTCCAAGAATCTGCGGCTGTACCCGTCCCCTAATGCAGATGCACTGCGTGAAAAAATTGCACAAATACATGGTGTAAAACCACAGCAGGTTTTTTGCGCAAATGGTTCTGATGAAGCGCTTGCCATGTGCTTTTTGGCTTTTTTTGCAGGAAATACACAAGTCGAGGAAAACTGGTTTCCATTAAAAAACGAACCCTTTACAGTAAAAACCATGGACATCACATACAGCTTCTATCCAGTGTGGGCAAAGCTTTTTGATGTACCTTTAGAAACTGTTCCTTTAAAAGAAGATTATACCGTAGACATACCCAAGATGTGCGGTGGGCAGGGCGTCATCATCGCAAACCCCAATGCACCCACGGGCATTGCACTTGATATTGCACAAATCGAGCAAATCGTAAGCAGCACCAGCGGCGTGTGTGTAATAGACGAGGCATACTGTGCTTTTGGCGCTTGCAGTGCCTTGCCGCTTGTTAGCCGTTATCAAAACATCGCTGTGGTTCATACCCTATCAAAATCGCACTGTCTTGCTGGGCTGCGTGTAGGATATGTGATTGCTGACGAGAATCTAATCCGTGCACTTGAAACCATCAAAGACAGCTTTAATTCCTATCCCGTGGATATGCTTGCACAGGCAGGCGCTATTGCGGCATTGTCTGATGTATCCTATTATGAAAAAATAACAGCGGAAATTATAGAAACACGTGATTTTGTGATGGAGCGCTTCCAAGATTTAGACATACGCTGTTTACCGTCTTGTGCAAATTTTATCTTTGCAGAGTTTGGAAAAAACACAAAATTCGTTTTTGATGCGCTTCGCAAAAGAGAAATTCTGGTGCGATATTTTGCAGGAACACGTACCAAGAACTTTTTGCGGATTACCATTGGCTCTCAAAGTGATATGAAAATTCTGATAAAAAACATCACCGAGATTGTGAGAAGTCTATGAAGATTGGAATTGTTGGGCTGGGCATCATTGGCGGTTCATTTGCCAAAGCCTTTAAAAAATATACACCGTACACCGTTTGCGGCATGGATATTGATAAAGCCGTCCTGCACGAAGCAAAAAAGACAGGAGCAATTGACTGTACTGACGAAATATCCACGTGTGATGTGGTGTTTGTTTGTATGTATCCTCGTGCGTGTATGCGGTATATCAACGAAACGATTTTTAAAAGAAATGCTGTTGTAACGGATATTTGCGGCATCAAAAGAGCCCTTGTGATTACCAACAAAGACATTCGATATGTAGGCTCACACCCGATGGCAGGCAAAGAAACAAGCGGTTTTGCGTCCAGTGATGCCTGCCTTTTTTGCGGTGCTTCCTATATCATCACACACGATGCCCATACAGATGGGCAGGCAATGCAGATTTTAGAAGAACTGGCGACAAAAATTGGTTTTACACAGATTACAAAATGCGATGCGATAAAGCATGATCGAATCATTGCATACACCTCACAGCTTGCACACGTTGTATCCAATTCTTATGTGAAAGGTAAAGAGCATCACGAGTTTCAAGGATTTTCAGCCGGTAGCTTTGCCGATTTAACACGTGTTGCACAGCTTAATGCAGAAATGTGGGCAGAGCTTTTTATCGAAAACGGAGATTTTTTGGTGCAGGAGATTGACGAGCTTATGCTGCATATGACACAAATTCGTGAAGCCATCGCCAAAAAAGACGAGCAAACACTGCGCCGCCTGCTGCAAGAGGGCAGTGACATCAAGCAAAAACTGGAACAGAGGAACAAAAAATGAAAATAATTACCGTTCTATTGGCACTTTTGATGGGAGTTTCTCTTGTTGCTTGTGCCGCACCAGCAGAATTTGACGAGCAGACACTAAAAGACGACAGCGTTGCTTGTGTAACGGCTATGCAAAGCGGAGATTTTGATGCAGTAATCAAAAAGCTTTCCCCTGCCACTGCGGCACAGTTAAGCAGTGATGCGCTAAAAAAAGCGTGGGATGACACCACCGCTCCTCTCGGAAAATTTCAAGAAGATGGCGCAATCCATTTTGTCGACAACAAAACCAGTGCCTCTGTGGATGTTATAAGCATTTATGAGAATGCAGGACTAAAAAGCTCCTTTATCTATAACGCAAAAGGGCAAATTGACGGTCTTTGGCTCAAAACCATACCCGCAGAAATTATCGCACAAACCACCGACAAATTTGAAGAAATTCCCGTTCTGGTTGGAAGCGGACAAAACAAACTGGACGGTATTCTTACCTTGCCAAAAGGCACAGAAAATCCCCCTGCCGCAATCCTTGTGCAGGGTTCTGGTCCATCTGATATGAATGAAACCATTGTAGCAA